>JBDRYS010000002.1 GCA_039803545.1 candidate division WOR-3 bacterium
AGGTTGTTGTTATTTATCACCACACGGGTATCCTGACAGGTAATCTTACCCACCACACTCGGGGCATCCTCATGACCCGTGTTCTTTGCGTAGACCCTCAATATTACTGTTTCACCAGGGTCTATGACACCATTCCCGTTGCCCTGACTGTCATCCACCTGCACCCTCTGATAGGATAAAAGGGGAGCATAGACAGTATAGCTAAAGTTCGCACTCCAGGAACCTTCGTTGGAAGTTATGTTCAAGGTGAAGGGAATTACTTCCTGATCCAAGGCTGAATAGGAGACATTGAATTCAAAGTAATCGCTTCCATAGGTGGAATCACCTGCAGGAATGTTCCCATAGGCAGCGCTGTTATAGGTAATTGTAACATTGGTGTTTGTCGTGCTAAGGGTCGCATTTACATTTGTTGCACCATCTTGACCATAGTTCTTAAGCATCACATAAAGCCTTATGGTCTCTCCAGGATTGACCCTGCCGTTACCATTGCCAGCGATTTCGTTTATATATGAAGTTTTATAGGTAACATAAGGCCCTGAAGAAGAGGGAATTGCATATACCTTCTGTGGCCAGAGGTTGTAGCCCGTTACAGTGAAGAAAACTGTATCGGGAGTAGTTGGAGAAATATTTAGGGTTGCAATTCCATCAGAGCCAGTATACTTCGCATCAAACTGAGTTAAAGTACCGTCAGGTGCCTTCTGTACTGCGGAGACAAGGGCCTCAGATACAGGTGTACCTCCCGTTTGATATGTGACGGTAATTTGAACCTGAGAAGGTCCCATAGGAACTACCGCAGGGTAATTTATGGACAATGGCTTTGGTTCTGCTGTCCAAACGTATATAGACGGATCGCCCATAAGGTTGTACTGCTGGTAATATCTCTTTGTTCTTCCTCCACCGGAATAGTATCTGTAAAGTTCCAACTTACCCTCATTTATTGCGCCCTTTATCCATACATAGCCTGTATCAAACCACTCGTCAAAGATCCTCCTCTCCAAAATGTCATCTTCATCCCAGTATGATGTTACAGAAGATGCGAGAGATGCAATTCCGCCCTTCTGGGGTGCCCTGATCCAGGCCTCCGAGAAGCACTCTGCCGTCAATGCGTAAGAACCAGTTAAACAGGCATAGGTCTGAACAAATACATATTTATCCTGGTTGGTAAGGTTATTGTAAATGTTACTGACGCTATATTGAAGGTCGCTATAATCACTCCAACCGGTTTCTGCCCCATGTCCTGAGTAAATTACGAGACTTCTACCATCATTTATAGCATTGGTAATTATCGTAGGTGCGCCAGAAGTGTAATAGGCGTACAAAGTATCAGCAGTCATGCCATAGCTTCTCACCTTCGCTATGCAATAATTGTGAGTCCCCTCCGCAACTTGATGCCAACTGGGGTCAGCCGATGCAATAAAGAAGGCCTTTTTTGCCCACTGGGTTCCGGAAGACCAGAGAACCTGCTCATAGGTAACTGTCTTTCTCACAATGTATCCGAGTTGAGTAATATTGGCCACCGAAAGCCTTCCCACATAAACATCAGGCAAATACTCAGACTCGTTGGTGTCAAGGTCTTCATACTTCAAATCATTTGCAGGGTTATCAAGCTCACTACTTCTAAAATAGCCTATCCTATCCACATCTCCCACAAGGACCACAAAGGTTGGAGGTGTTGACCAGTTGAGATAGGCATTTTGCAGGTAGTTTCTAACATTTATAGTATCTCCGGCAGGAATGTCACCGGGTATAGTGGCCACTCTTACGTCATACCCCTTATATTTGTTCCATTCAATAAGGGGTTTCAGGGTATCAACCCATTCGGCAGGCGTAACGATTACGTAGACCACGGGGAGGGCTGGGTTTCTCTTGAAATTGAAGGCGGAATAGTTCAGTATCTTTTTCGAAAGGGAATAATCAAAATAGGGTGAATAATATCTTTCAAGATTCCTATAGGTTTCAGAGAGATTTCCACCTTTAAAGGTCACTTCCACCGTTATGCTTGTAACTACTTCCAGTTCGTTCTTTGCTGGACTATACCTTACGGGGTAGATGTTCAAAGTGTAAAGGTTGTGACCCCTTAAAAGCCCTGCGTAGTTGGCATCAGCGAATTTTACCGGATAGTAATCAGAAGAGGAATAGGCCTTTTCATCCATAACAATGTGGGGTTTTGCACCGGGAATCTTTGGCACAGGAGGAATGGTAGGCATCACCTTCAAATCGATTCCCTTTTCCCTTAGAGAGATAGTTTCCGTTTTTAAATCCACCACTCTCACATCAACATCAGCCCCATAAGGAACCTCTATAAAGTCTCTCCAGGCAGGAAGTTCAGGTTTGCCCAGTTCTTGAAGAACACCCAGATTTTCGGTCTTGAACCTTATGAATTTTTTCTCTTCAATTTCCACGACCTCATACCCTAAGTCACCGAAGTTGTATGTCACCGTTAAACCTTGGGTAGTGGCACGGGATAGTACGGTCCCGGGTTTTTCCATAGAATACCCCTGGGACAGCATCAGAGTGATCAGCAAATTTAACATGACCAACATTTACACCTCCTGATAGCAAAATTATAATCCGAGTTTTATAAAATGTCAAATACTTTCTCTATAGCAAGTAAAATTGTCTCCAAAAACCTGCAAAATCCACCCCAAAAACTTTATAATGATAAAACTATGGAACTGGCTAAAAAAAATATAAACAACAAAACTTTGACCGTTGTCCTCGGTGACATTACCGAGGAGGAAGTTGATGCCATTGTTAATGCCGCTAATTCTTACTTAAAGCACGGAGGCGGGGTAGCTGGTGCCATTGTAAGAAAAGGCGGGAAAGTGATCCAGGAAGAGAGTGACAAAATTGGATACTGTCCCGTGGGGAGTGCTGTCTACACTTCAGCAGGCAATTTGAAAGCAAAGTACGTAATACACGCCGTTGGGCCTCAATGGGGAGAAGGGAATGAAGATGAAAAGTTGAAAAGTGCAGTTCTCAGCGCCCTAAAACTGGCGGAAGAATTAAAATGTGAAAAAGTCGCCCTTCCCGCTATAAGTACGGGAATTTTTGGATTTCCAAAAGATAGGGGTACAAAAATCATCTTTGACACTTGCATCGATTTCCTCAAAAATCAGGCAAGAAGTGTGAAAGAAATAAGGCTTTGCAACATAGATAAGGAAACCTGTGATTATTTTTTAAAATACGTAAACGAACTTCAAGAAGAGCTAAGGTAGGAAAAGGCTTTTTGATTTTTTACGGTACTTGTCTTATAATAAACTTCTGACGGGCGATTAGCTCAGCGTTGGTTAGAGCGTCGCGTTGACATCGCGAAGGTCGGAGGTTCGAATCCTCCATCGCCCATTTTTTGTATTTATTTAACTCAAAAAGGAGGACCTTGAATGAAAAGGACTTTTCAACCATCCATTATTCATAGAAAAAGAACCCACGGTTTCAGAAAACGCATGAGTACCCCTGGTGGAAGAAGAGTTCTTGCAAGGCGCAGAGCAAAGGGCAGAAAGAGACTCACCGTTTGAAAATTAGTACTTTAAAGGCAGCAGAAGTCAAGAAACTTGTAAAAGAGGGAAAATGGAAAAAGCTGGGTTTTTATACTATATGTTACGCCCCTTCTCAGGACTTAAAATTCGCCTTTTCTGCAACGAAGGAAGTAAGGACAAAAGTCTTGCGGAACCGAATAAAGCGATTATTAAAAGAGGCAATACGTACTTCCAACCTTTCTATCAAAGCAGGACATTTTTTAATTATAGGGAATCCTCAGCTTCTCAATATGAAATTTCAGGATTTAAAAACTCAATTAAAAATGGACTTAGAGGCCTTAATACAATCTCCGTCACAATAATCGTTAGAATAATAAGGTTTTACCAGAAGTTTATTTCTCCTTTTTTACCACGGTCTTGCAGGTTTTACCCAACCTGCAGCCATTACGCCATTGAAGCGTTAGAAAAAAAGGGATTACTTAAAGGGCTTTTGTTATCAACCTGGAGGATATTAAGGTGTAATCCCCTGTCAAAGGGCGGTTATGACCCGGTGAGGTAAAATATGGACGACGGAACAAGACCACAAAACTTTATCATTGCCACTCTTCTTCTATTTCTCATTCTCATCCTTTGGCAATATCTATTCTTTAAAAATGCTCCCCAAAAAACCCAGCAGACACAACAAAGTGCAGTGGTAAAAACGCAAGATTCTTTAAAGTCTCAATCCGAATTAGCATCTCAGATGGGAGTAGAAGCTCCATCTATCGATACCCTCTTTAAAGTAGAAACCCCACTCTACTCAGCCACCTTCTCCACCGATGGCGGCCTTATATCTTACAAAATAAAAAGGGTAGGAACTCTCAGCGATATAGAACTCCTCGAGAGTGGAACCATTGCATGGGGAGAACAGAACATAAGATACAAAACCACAACCTCAACTTACAATTTGGAGGTCAAAAGTTCACTTGTTACAGTAACACTCCTTTCAGAAGATGGCACCGTTTCGAAAACCTTAACTTTTTACCCGGATAAATACCTTTACGATGTTAAACTTTCCGGCAGTACAGAACCTATTACCTATTTCAAGGGTAAACTGAAATTTACTCAGAAAAATTTAAAGCAGGAAACTCCCTTCTATTCATACCTCCTGAGACTCAAAAACACAGTGAAAATTCCCGTAGCGAAGCTCAAAGAAAAAAAAGAATATGAACTCTCGGAAGTAACCTGGTTTGGCGTAAGAACCAAGTACTTTTTTACAGGTGTATTAAATCTTAAAAATCCTGGAAAACTTGCAATTTCAAAGGATGAAATACTTTTTGCCACAAACTCCAAAAGCTTTATTGTCTATTTTGGCCCCTTAGACTACAACATTCTCAAAAAGAACCACCCTTCACTCGCCTCCGCCTTCGACTTCGGTTCCACTATAATTAAACCTTTCTCATTCCTCATTTACATTCTGATGCAATTACTCCACAAATTCATTCCGAACTATGGACTTGTGATAATAGTTTTCGCGCTACTTATAAAAATAGCTTTCTTCCCTCTTACAAGAAAGCAGATAATTGCAGCTAAACGCATGCAAGAGTTAAAACCAAAGCTGGAAACCCTTCAGAAGGTTTATAAAGACAATCCTCAGAAATTACAACAGGAAATGATGGAACTTTACAAAAAATATAATGTGAATCCCTTTTCCGGGTGCCTTACTCTCATTATTCAAATGCCGATTTTCTTTGCTCTTTACCAAATTCTTACCAACTCTATAAGCCTCAAGGGTGCACCCTTTATTTTATGGATCAAAGACTTATCAGAGAAAGACCCTTACTATATACTTCCCATATTGATGGGTGTAACTTCCATTATACTTTCAAGCATTCAACAGGCCGCCACCGATCCACAATCAAAGATGCTAACGTATATGATGCCCGTCCTATTTGTAATAATTTTTATATCGTTGCCATCGGGTATTGTTTTATATTGGCTTACCTTTAATATTTTGGGGATTTTAGAGGCTTTGCTTATAAAGAGACTGGAGGGTCGTCATGGCACATGAACGTTTCGCTGACATCGTTGGAAACACCGTTGAAGAATGTATTGAAAAGGCAATAAAGGAACTAAATTTAGAGAAAAATGCCATTAGATTTGTTGTTTTAAATGATGGCATTCAGACAAAACCTGCAAGAATCAGGGTTTGTCTGAAGCCAGAAGAAGTTGATTTAATTCAGAACATTTTAAGAAAATTTTTCAACCTCCTGGGTGTAAAAGCAGAAATCGAAATTATACCCAGGGATAAAAGGTATTCCGTCAACGTAAATACAAAGAATCCTTACTGGCTTATTGGCAAGGATGGACAAATTCTTGAACAATTAGAATACCTTCTAAACCTTATTTTGCGTAAAAAAGCTCCCAATCTCACCATCAGGCTCGATATTGCAAACTTCAGAAAGCAAAAGGAAGAAACTTTAAAGAATAAAGCCTTAGCCATCGTAGCAAGGGTAAGGGAACTTCAAAAGGAAATGAGGTTCGACCCTGTAACGGAAGAGGAATACAGAATTTTAAGGGACTTCCTCAAGGACATCAGGGACATTAAATTTTATCCCGTCAAAGAGGAAGATAAAACCATCCTTGTTATAGCACCAAGAAAGCAAAATTGAATGACACTATCTGCGCCATCTCAACCCCACCCGGAATGGGAGGGGTTGCGGTAATAAGGGTCTCTGGACCTGAGGCGAAGGAGATAGTTTCTAAGATTTTACCTAAAGGGAAAGACAAAAAATTTGTACCCGGTAATTTTTTTCACTCTTACATAATAAATCCCAACACTGGTGAGACCATAGAAGAGGCAATAATCCTTTACTTTAAATCCCCAAAGTCCTTTACTGGTGAAGATGTCGTTGAAATTACAGTACATGGTGGGCTTTATTCCCCCCAAATGGTGCTCGACCTCTTAATCAGAGCTGGTGCGAGACTCGCCGAACCAGGTGAGTTTACAAAGAGGGCCTTTCTCAATGGAAAGATGGATCTTCTTCAGGTACAGGCACTCCTTGACCTTGTAAGGTCACGTTCAGCCCTGCAGGTGAAATACGCAATATCGAAACTTCAGGGAGAGCTTTCAAAGAAATTGAAAAACGTTGCCGATGCGCTTTTTAATGCCATTAAAGAAGTAGAAGCCAGAGTTGAATTTGAAGAGGACGTTCCGCCTCTTGATGAAACAAAGTTCCTAAGTGAGCTCGCAAGGTTAAGTGAAGAGCTTGATAAACTTTTGAGGGAAGGGGAAAGAAATTCTTTAATTTTTGAGGGCGTCAAGGTTGCCATAGCAGGTAAACCCAACGTTGGAAAATCAAGCCTATTCAACGCGATTTTAAAAAGGGAGAGGGCTATTGTTACCGAAATTCCTGGAACCACAAGGGATTTCATACATGAAGAAATTTTTCTCAGTGGTATCCCTGTAAGGATTTACGACACCGCAGGTCTAAGAGTGTCGCCTGAACCCATTGAATCTATAGGTGTAGAGAGAGCCAGAGAAGTCATAGAAGATGCCCACTTAGTGCTTTTTGTAGTCGATGGCTCAAGAGAAATTGAAGAAGGTGAAATCAAAGAATGGAACGCCATAGCAAAGGAAAAGATTTTGGTAGTTAACAAAGTAGACCTCGGACTTACGATAACTCCCCAGGAGCTCAAAAATCTTAACCCTTCAAACATTGTCGAAACCTCCTGTTTAACTGGGAAAGGGATCGATGAACTGGAAAGGATTCTCGAAGAAATGGTTAAAAATTTTATCGTTCCTTCCTCCGAATTTTCCCTTTCAAAGAGGGAAAGTCACTTACTTTCTCAGGCCAAGTCAGAGATCGACGAAGTTCTAAGTAACTTTAATAAAATGCCCCTTGATATCGTTTCCTTTCATCTTCAGAACGCCTTTAATTCCCTTAACCAGATCTTTGGGTGGGGGGATATCCCTGAAAGGATACTAAATTCAATTTTCAGTGAATTTTGCATCGGCAAATAGGAGGGGAATATGAAAGAAATAAAAAAGTACCCATACAGGGTCATACATCCTGCAATGGTTGTACTCGTTACAACCATTGACCAAAAGGGTGTACCAAATATCTGCACCGTTGCATGGTCTATGCCCGTTAGTGTAAACCCTCCCCTTGTTGCCATTGCTCTACAAAAAAGGCACAAGACCACAAAAAACATTGAAGAAACAGGAGAGTTTGTTCTAAATATACCCGGCAAAAACCTCCTTGAAGTTGCAGAACAATGTGGAAGTGAAAGCGGTTGGCAAGTAAACAAATTTGAGAAGTACAAAATAGAACATTTCCCTTCTAAACTTACAAAAGCTCCCAGAATTGCAAATGCCCTTGGATATTTGGAATGTAAACTCTACGCCAAATATGAAGGGGGAGATCATTACATCTTCGTAGGAGAAATCCTTCTCGCGGAAGCCGACGAGAAATTTTTCACCGACATGTGGTCAGAGGAAGCAGAGTTGTTATTCCATTATGGTGGTGATGTTTACGGGAAAACGGTAAGGTATTAAAAAGGGGGTACTATGCTTCTAAAAGGCCACAAAATAGTTTACTTTGGACACTCAGCCTTTCTCGTTATAAGTCAGAAAGGCAAAACTATCCTTATAGATCCCTGGCTCTCAAATCCAGTAAATAAAAGAACCATCGATAGTGTAGTTAACAAAGTGGACTTTATCCTCATAACTCATGGCCACGGAGACCACATTGGAGACGCAGTAGACATAGGCAAGAAGTACAACAGTGAAATTATTTCCACCTTTGAGATCACAAATTACCTGGGTTCTAAAGGCTTGAGCAGACTCTCTGGAATGAACATCGGCGGAACATTAAGGAGAGAAGAAATTTCCTTTACCATGGTAGAGGCTTCCCACTCCTCAACAATTTATGACGGCGAAAGGGCAATTCCCGGTGGCAATCCCTGTGGTTTTATCATAACCCTCGAAGACGGACTTAAAATATACCATATGGGTGATACAGGACTCTTTGGAGGACTTAACTACATTGCAGAACTTTACAAGCCTGAAATAGTTATGATCCCCATCGGTGGACATTATACGATGGGCGTTGTAGAGGCATCTTACGCACTTAGGATCTTAAACCCCTCTATCATCATCCCCATGCATTATAAAACTTTTCCCGTTATTGATGCTGATCCAGAAAAACTTAAGGAACTTTTGCCATCAGAACTAAAAGAGAGGGTGAGGGTTCTAAAGCCAGGGGACTTCTTAGAGTGAAAAAAGGAATTTCCTATTTTGGAGTTAGAAATCCCGAATGGGTTGAGAAAGACCTTGCCGTTATCAAAGAGAGCGGAATTGACTACATAGTTCATACCTATTCCGAAAACGATATGGAATACTACGAAGGAACAATGCGAGAAATCGTTAAGCTTTCTAAGGATTATGGCCTCGAGATCTATTTGGATCCATGGGGAGTAGCAAGAATTTTTGGTGGTGAAGCCTTTTCCAAGTTCCTTCTTTTAAACGACGATGCAAGGCTCGTTACTCGAAATGGCAAAAAGGGATATGGAGCCTGTATGAACAATCCTTCTACCATCGAATTTATAAAAAAATGGATCGATTCAGCAAGCTCCTTAGGAACCGATTTCATCTTCTGGGACGAACCCCATTTTTCTCCTCTGACTAACAAAGAAGGATGTTTTTGCCCTATTTGTAAAGCAAAATTCAAAGAGAAATTTGGATATAGCATAGAGGAAGCCACAGAAGAGGACCTTAGGGCCTTCAAGGGCTTCACAAAACTTGAGTTCTTAAAAATCGTTACCTCCTATGCCCGAGAAAGAGGTCTTAAGAATGTACTATGCCTGTTACCTCATGATGAAGATATAGACTGGGACTATTATGCATCTATTCCAACCCTTGATGTCTTCGGAACCGATCCATACTGGGTATTGCATCCTGAAGATTTTGAAACATGGATGGAGGAGAAGGTGAGAAAGGTAAGCCAGTTAAGCAAAAAATATTCCAAGGAGAGTGAAATCTGGATTCAAAACTTCCGAGTTCGAGAGGGTGAAGAGTACTTAATAGAGAAGGTGGCTCTAAAGGCAAAAGAATACGGCATAGACAGAATTTCCGCCTGGAGTTACAAAGGGACTGCTTACATGTCCTATATAAGGTCAGATAATCCCGAAAAAGTTTGGAGAACTCTTTTAAAGGTTTACTCCAACCTGTGAAAGTATTATAACAACTAACTTTACTGCAAGAAGCGAAAAACCGCCCGATACTAAGTCGTCAAGCACAATCCCAAGCCCTCCTCTAATCTTTTCAAGTTTCTTTATGCCGAAAGGTTTAAGAATATCAAAGAATCTGAAGAAAAGGAAAGCCAAAGCGTAAAGCTTTATATTAAATTTCAAAAATATAAGGGGCAAAGCTACGCCCACAACTTCATCTATCACACATAAAGAAGGGTCTTCACCCATCAAATCCTCAGCCTTTTGAGAGGCAACAATTGCCATAGGTAAAAGTATCACAAAAATTTGCCAGACATAAATGGCCCTTATACTCTTCGAAAAATAAATGAAAACCGTAAAAACTAAGCTCGCCAGCGTACCCGGCCCAACAGGGATGTAGCCAATTCCGAGAAATGAATAAACTAACTTAAAAACAACATCCTTTCCTTTAAAACCAACCATTAATGCGGTAACGATTCCCGCGAGGTCATAAATAAAATCAGAAAGAGAAGGAAAACGGGAAGGTACAAACCTTTGAAGGAGTTCAATAACCCCTGCAATAGAGAAAGCAATGAGAAAACTCAGCAACTTCTTTTTTAGCCTGTCAAACAAAAATATATAAAGCAGAAAAAATGCAATGAAATGGAAAAGTAAACTGGCATCAAAGGAAATCGGCAAAATCCTCACCTTAGGATAAAGCCCCAAAAGGAAAAGGGCAAGGACATAAGAAACAAGGCCAAAGCCATAAGAAAAATTCATTGTAAAAGCACCCTTTTATCAAAAATTCTATAGTGGATCGCTTCTTGAACGCACTTTGGAGTGATTTCTGCGCTTCCTTCCAAATCAGCTATTGTTCTTGCCACCTTCAAAATCCTGAAATAGGTTCTTGCTGAAAATCCAAATTTTTCTATGGCTATCTTTAGAATTTCTTCAGACTTATCATCAAGTTTGCACACTTCTTTTATAGTCCTGGAGTCCATATGGGCATTGCAATACATCCTCTTTTTCCCTTTAAACCTCCAGAGCTGGATCTCCCTCGCTTTTATGACCCTTTCCCTTATATTTTTCGAGTCCTCACCGTCCTCAAGTCCACGCAAGTGTTCAAACCTTAAAGCAGGTACTTCAATCTGAATATCAATTCTGTCAAGGAGGGGACCGGAAATCCTCGACCGGTATTTTAAAATACTGGAAGGAGTGCAAGTACACTGGTGAAAATGGTCCCCGTAGTATCCGCAGGGGCAGGGGTTCATGGCCGCAACCAGCATAAATCGCGAAGGGTAAGAAACACTATTCTTTGCCCTTGTAATGACAACATGGCCATCTTCTAAAGGCTGTCTCAGTACCTCAAGAGCCGATCTATTAAACTCAGGAAGCTCATCTAAAAACAGAACCCCATTATGGGCAAGGGATACCTCACCGGGCCTTGGGTTGGCACCACCACCCACTAAGCCTATATCCGATATGGTATGGTGAGGAGAGCGGAAAGGTCTACGGGATACCAGCGGACTATCCTTGGGCAAAAGACCCGCGACCGAGTAGATCTTCGTAGTCTCCAAGGCCTCCTCTAAGGTCATTGGAGGGAGAATAGAAGGAATCCGCCTTGCCAGCATCGTCTTACCTGATCCAGGAGGGCCTATCATCAAAACGTTGTGGCCACCTGCAGCCGCAACCTCCAGCGCCCTTTTTGCATGTTCTTGCCCCTTAACATCTTTAAAGTCGACATCTTCAATACTTTCAAGCTGAAAAACCGACTCTATATCAAAAACATTCGGCTCTATGTGAACTTCTCCATTGAGAAACTGCACAGCTTCAACAAGAGTTTTAACAGGATATACCTTAGAGGTTTTGCAAAGGGAGGCTTCATCCTTGTTCTCGTAAGGAACGATTATTCCACCAAGGTGAGAGTAATTTTTCAAACTTAACGAAAGGGGTAGAACTCCTTTAACCTGGCGAACCTTCCCATCAAGGGAAAGCTCACCTACGACCATATGATTCACTTCGCTTTTCACGAAGCCGTAGGCCTTTAAAACTGCAATGGCTATAGGCAGATCAAAGGCAGTACCCTCTTTTCTAATATCTGCCGGTGCCAGGTTTACCGTAACCTTGCGTGGTGGGACCTGATAACCTGAATTTCTAATGGCCGCAACCACCCTTTCCTTTGCCTCTTTTACAGCACTCTCCGGAAGCCCAACGATATTAAACCCTGGCATTCCCGTTGAGATATCAACCTCAACGGAAATCAGAACGCCATCTATCCCTATTACTGTCCCTGAAAAAACCCTGGAAACCAACCCTAAACCCCTAAATAAATTCTACTTTACTTTTCTTTCTTCTCCGGCGTGAATAACTTAAAAAATTCTATCGGTACGGGAAAGACTATGGTGGATGCATTCTCAGTGGAAATCTCCGACAATGTCTGCAGATACCTGAGCTGGATCGTAATGGGATTCTGTGCGAGAACCTGGGCTGCCTCTTTTAGTTTCTCTGCTGCTTGATACTCGCCTTCCGCACTTATAATCTTTGCCCTCCTCTCCCTCTCTGCTTCAGCCTGCTTCGCCATTGCCCTCTGCATTTCCTGGGGCAGATCCACATGTTTTATTTCCACTGCCGAAACCTTCACACCCCATGGATCGGTTTGCGTGTCAATAATTCTCTGAAGACGATGGTTCAACTCTTCCCTCTGGGCAAGGAGTTCATCAAGTTCAACTTCACCAAGGACACTCCTTAGAGTGGTCTGTGCAATCTGCGAGGTTGCATAGGCATAGTTTTCCACTTCCACAACCGCTTTTGCAGCATCCATTACCCTGAAATAGACCACAGCGTTTACTTTGACAGATACATTATCCTTTGTTATGACATCCTGAGGAGGCACATCAAGTACAACCGTTCTGAGCGAGACCTTCACCATCTTATCTATAAAAGGAATAAGGATTATGAGGCCTGGACCCTTTACACCAATTAGTCTTCCAAGCCTGAAGACAACGGCCCTTTCATACTCCCTTAAAATCCTGATCATTGAAAACAAAATGACCAGAACTAAAATAACTAAATACAGCCACATAAACACCTCCTACAACCTTTCCACCTTTACCATGTTTGTTGAACCCGGTTTTCCGAAGGGATAACCCGCAGTAATCACTGCCAGGTCTCCCTCCTTAGCAAGTTTACGTTTAAAAATTTCCAACTTGACCTTTCCTATTATCTCATCAAGATTTCTCATAAAATCCACTTTCAAAGGATAAATCCCATAAGATAAATTTAAAAACTCCCATACTGCAGGATCAGGTGTAGGTGCGATAATGGGAGCCAGGGGTCTCAAGGAAGAAAGTCTCAAGGCAGTTGCACCACTGGCAGTAGGTGTTATGATAATCCTCGCTTTTAGGGAATTGCAAAGTTCGAAGCTGCTACGAGCAATTTGCCACTCAACATCCTCTTTGTCCTTAAGATCCACTGGTAAACCTTCCCCCTTCCTTTTCCTGAATTTCTCTGCCTCCAATATTATTTCCTTCATCACCTTAACAGAATTCAATGGCCTTTTTGCTACTGCGGTTTCTTCCGATAGCATAAGGGCATCACTTCCATCAAGGACCGCATTGGCTATATCAGAAATTTCCGCCCTCGATGGTAGAGGACTAAAGAGTAAAGACCTTAGCATTTGGGTAGCAGTAATTACGGGTTTACCCTTTGCTCTTGTCTTTAATATAAGTTCTTTCTGAAGGATAGGAACTTTAGCGTAAGGGGTTTCGACCGCTAAGTCACCCCTTGCAATCATAATGCCATCGGCAGAATCCAGTATTTCATCAAAATTCACAACAGCTTCATAGCGTTCGATTTTTGCAATTATGTATCCATTAACACCTTCTTGTCTTAGAATATCCCTCGCCTTTTCAATATCTTCTCTTCCTCCCACGAAAGAGAGGGCAAAAATTCTTATCCCTGCGGAAACTGCAAACTTCATATCCTGAATATCTTTCTCAGTTATGGCAGATACCCCTTGCATTCTGTTTGGTATATTAGTCCCCTTATGAGACGAGATTTCTCCCCCCATTCTCACCTTTGTAATAATAGAATTTTTCGTAACCTTCTTAACCTCAAGTTCAACAGTGCCATCGGACAACAAGATGGTATCCCCTTTTCTAAGATGTGGTATTACGTCTTCAAGAGGTGCATAAACTATTCGATTATTACCAACGATCTTTTCCGTTGTCAGGATAAACTCGTCTCCCCTCTTCAATACGATCCTATCTCCTTCTATTTCACCGATGCGAAATTTGGGGCCACTAAGGTCAGCAAATATCGCTATATTATGTCCTTTGTTCTGCAAATCTTTAGCCCAATTGATCTTTTTCAAATGCTCCTCGTAGGTTCCATGGGAAAAATTAAAACGGAAAGCATTGACACCATTTATGACCAGTCGCTCCATCAAACTTTCGTTTGAAATCGACGGTCCCACCGTGGCCACAATTTTAGTCAACTTCATAATCTACCCTCTAATCCTAAAGGAAAATCTCTGAATGAACCCTTTAAAAGATACATGTGAAAATTATTTCTCAGGGGGTATCAGTCTGAACTCCGCCCTCCTGTTGATACTCCTTTGATATTCAGTCGTGTTAGGAACTGCAGGGACATCTTTTCCAAAACCCTTTACAAGAATTCTACCAGGTTCTATTTTGTAACGCATCACGAGGTGCTTCTTGCAGGCCTCAGCCCTTCTCAAGCTCAAAACTTGATTGAACCTCTCAGGCCCTTCTGCCGACGCATGTCCTATTATTTCAAGCTTGTAATCGGGATGGTTCACTAAATACCTACCCACAATATCTAAGAAGGGGAAGAATTCCTTTTTAATTCTGTAACTTCCAACATCAAAGTAAATAATCGGCAAAACGGCTACTTCGTCTTTTTCTTCCTTAAGAACTACATCAATTACGACAGAATCCCTCTCCAGGGAGGGGTCTATGTAAAAGTTCTCTCCTAAGTAGCCAGGGGCAGAGACATAGATGCTCAATGGTTTGCTTCTATCCATAACGTATCGAATTGCACCGTTAGAATCAGCCATCACTGTGTTTACCCCTTCCTCGACCGAAATTAAAGCTACTGCGGATTTCAGAATCTCCATTTTGCTATTTTTAACCCTTAAAACCACGGGAATGGATTTTTTAACCAGCAATACTTCAATCTTTGTGTTAGTGTTCCCCTCGATTTCAATAAACTTATCCACATCCACGTATCCATCTGCAAAAACCTTTAAATTCTGAACTCCTGATTTCACCGAGGGAATATACAATACCCCTGACGGTGAGAAGTAATCCCTCGTGCCTACTTTGATCCGGCAGTTTTCAACAAACTCCTGCGTAGAACGATCCTTCACTATCACTGTTAACTTCGCAGTAGAGCGCTTGTTGTAAACGATATTCTTAACCCCTACCCCAAAAGACAATACAACCCCCTCTCTATAATTGGGAAAACTCGATATTAAACCCGGGTAACTTGAATCGTCGGGTGTCACAGGGCTAATGGGTTCTCTTTTGACAAGGGGGAAACCAAGGGAGAATTTTGCGTCAAGGAAAGGATTGATATCAAACTTTGTACCAAGACTTAAATAAGAAGGGGCCTTACCAAAGTTCCCCTTGCTGTAAAATCCAAGCAGAAGCTCTGCAAAAGGTGTGAAATTAGCAAAGTTGTAGGTCACTGAAGCACCTAAGAGATGAAATTCTGGTGGATTTTTGGTTAAAAGATGCCTGTAGGAGGAATAATAACCATAGTTTAGATTAAAGGAGAAGTCCCTAACCTTTGCACCTCCTATGAATTTAACTCCATAATCGTAGGAGGTTGTCGTAAAATCGCGTAAGATCCCACCCTGAAACATGGTATCTGGCCTTGCAGAATCAATCTCGACCGTTCTTGTACGGCCAAAGGGTATCGAAAGGTAGGAAGATATGGCAAAGGCGAAATTCTCACTAACAGGATAGTTATACTTTATGTTGACCAAAATATCGCCCCGTCCCCTGGAAAAGTAGACCTGGGAACCTTTTGCCATTCTGTCTATTAAAAATGGTATCGACACTCCGAGCTCTATATAATCAAGGACATTAAATCTTAACGTGTTATATAGACTGTAGGTCGTATAAGAGGCAGTGTCGCTGTTCCCATAGGAAAAAACAGTCTTAAGGGGTTCGACGGATAACGTTCCAAAGGGTATTAAGTTAGGATCCTCGGTGAAAAACAGGTTATTGTTGACCGTAAAGCCATACTGGGCGTATCCGCCCTGAACTACCAAAATTGTCAACAATATATAAACAATGGATTTTTTCATGTTTAAGAATTTAAGGCATCATTAACAAATAGTCAACCTCAAAAGGAAGGCAAACTTGCCTAATTGCGGAAACAGAAGCAAAACTTTAAAATTTACACGATGATAAGCTTTGAAAGGGAAGTTAAATTTTGCCCTTACTGTGGACACCCTATAGAGAAAAAGGAAGAAAACGGACGGTTACGATACTACTGCAGTAACTGTAATCTCTTTCTTTACAAAAATCCCGTGCCCGTTGTGGTAATTGTCGTTTCTAATGACGTCGGCGAAGTGCTCCTAATCAAACGGAAAGAGGAACCCCAAAAGGGGAAATGGGCACTACCATCGGGATTTATTGAAATCGGCGAAGAACCTGAGGAGGCGGCATTAAGGGAACTTTATGAAGAAACGGGATTGAAAGTAGAAAAACTCACGCTTATAAACGTTTATGAACAGAAAAGCAAAAGGTACGAAAGCGTCCTTGTAATTGCTTACCTTGGTTTTTCCTCTGAGGAACCAAAACCTGGAGACGATGCAGAAGAGGCTAAATTTTTCCCCATTGGAGAATTACCCGAGATACCTTTTGAATCACACTTAAAAGCTTTAAAGGATTCACTAAACTTTATCTAAAGCTACAAATTGTAGGCACTATCTTCAATAAGAGTCTGTAAGCTCAAATCCTTTTCAATACCAATGATGGCCCTATTTAATCCTTTTAATTCTACGTCCCTTCTCTTTGAGTGGAAGAGATCAGGATTGGAGAAGGTATCTGCAGGAGGGCCGTAAATCTCCTTAACCCCCTGCCTTTTAAGCTTATTAGCGGCAACTTGAAAAATGTCAAAGTAATATTTGGAGTTTTTCTCGATAACAGAGCCTGGAAAATAACCTTTGAACTCTTCGCCTACCTCATAGTTTTCAGCCTTTATGCCTGGCCCAAACACCGCAATAAGATTCTCTGGCTGACTGTGAAAATACTCGGTAAATTTACTTACAGCCTCCTCTACGATTCCCTCCTTTAACCCACGCCATCCCACGTGAAACACACCACAGGCTATATTCAGTGGATCAATAATAAAAAGAGGATAACAATCTGCCACTTTAATGACGAGATAAAGCCCGGGTTTTGAAGTTATAAGTCCGTCGCCGGAGAGCTCTTTGGGAGGTACAGGAGAGTCTACCTTCCATATGTTTTTTGAATGAATCTGCTCCAATTCTACGTAAGGGACAAGGTTCAAAGTGCGATGAATATCTGCTATTCTTTTAGTGGAAAAGTAGATTGCAAAAGGCTTCTCTATGAGGAATTGTAAGTATAGCTCTTTGGATAAATTTTTTAGCTGCCAGATCCTCGTCATTTAATAAACCCCCGCTTCTAAAATCTTCTTTAAAATCCTATCCACTTGCTTCTCCTTAACATTATATTTTTCACAAATTTCTCTTACATTGACCTTGCCATCACCTAATATCAAGCGTCCTGCAATTTCAAGGGCAGCAGCCCAGGGGTGAGGCTTCACTATCCTTTTAAAAGCGCCGTCTTTCAATGTGAGAAAGAGGATGGTCAAACCATCCAAAACTTCAGATTCAAGACCCGATTTTAGCTGGAGGAGTAGTAGCACTTTTTCCTCATTTTCAGAGAGGAACGTACTTTCATAGGAATGAAAATCTTTTATAGCACCAAGTAAATCCTGTAACTCTTCATCCTGATACTTTCTTAATGCAATTTCTGAAAGCCACTTTGCCTGGTTTACTTTATTAAATTTCAAAAGTGCAAAAATGTACTTCACAAGCAAATCTACATCTTCAGAATTTTTGTCGTAAAGTTTCTTGAGAATCGATAAGCCTTTCTTTTTACCCAGCATAACCATCGACCACCCGTAATTCTTTAAATACTCAAAGCTTTCGGGAGATATGGAGAGAGCGCGAGAAAAGTTTTCTAAGCTTTCCTTGTAGTCTACGAGCTCCATATTGGAAAGTCCAAGGAAAAAGTGATATATAGACTTATTAGGGGCGTTTTTTAAAAGCCGAGAGAAAATCTTTCTCGCCTCTTCTGGCTTTCCAGTCTTTAAACTCAGATACCCTTTAAGAAAAAGAATTCGCTCTTTGTCTTTACCTCTAAAGGCCCTCCAATAAGTTTTAATATCTTTCAAAGCATCATCATATTGAAAGTCTTTAATGTGAGAGGCAATACGTTGTATTAACTTTGACTTAATATCTTCCATTTCAGGATTTTCTAACGAGATGAATACCCCTCAATTCACCGGACAGGTCGTATATTTCCTTTGTTAAAATAAAAAAATTCCACTCTTCACTTCTCTGCAAAGCTTCAAAGCACATTGGTGATGTTTCAATTATAATGCTACCACCAGGAACCAAAACTCGAAGGGATTCAGATAGGATTCTCTCCGTGAGTTCATGACCAAACTCGCCTCCAAAGAGAGCAGATGGGGGTTCGGAAAGAACCTCCGGAGAAAGATTCGAACGTTCTTTGTAGGGAATATAAGGAGGATTTGTCACTATTAGATCAAAACATGACTCTTTAAAAGCAGAAAGAACATCCGCCCTCAATAAAGGAACTTTTACACCATATTTAGTCAGGTTCCTCCTTGCTACCCTTAAAGCGTCCAGGGAAAGGTCCGACGCCACACCAAAGCCGTTTAAATGTTTTTCCAGCACAAGGGCTATCGCTCCACTTCCCGTACCCAAGTCAAGCCAACGGACTACTTTACCATTAAAGGTATTAAGCACATACTCTACAACCACCTCGGTGTCGTATCTTGGAATCAAAACCCTTTCATCCACATAAAGTTCGAATCCGAAGAAGAAGGCCTTTTTGAATATGTACTGGAGGGGGATACGATCTTTCACTCTTCTTTCTACAATGGTGTGAATTCTGCTAAGTTCCTTGCTAACTTCGGGATTTTCCAAAATCAAAAAATCAAATTTATTTTCGAAAACTTCTTCAATAATCCATTTTGCTTCAGCCTTTGCCTCCCGTGAGACCTGAGAGATAACTCCGATAAGATAACTATAAAGTTCCCTGAGCCTCAAGTTTCGCTTTTTCCTCAGCTTCAAGAAGCTTCTCAACAATGAGGTCGAGATCTCCGTTCAAAATGTCGTCTAACCTGTAAACGGTGAGGTCTATCCTGTGGTCAGTAACCCTATTTTGCGGAAAATTGTAAGTTCTTATCTTTTCGCTTCTGTCACCTGTACCTATGTAAGTTTTTCTCTTTATTCGCAATTCCTCTTCCATCTTTTTCTGTTCGAGGTCCTTTAATTTAGCCCTAAGGAGCCTTAATGCCTTTGCCTTATTTTTGTGCTGAGACCGTTCATCCTGGCATACAACCACAATGCCCGTAGGGATATGGGTAATTCGAACCGCAGAATCGGTCATATTTACATACTGACCACCAGGGCCTCCAGCACGAAAGGTATCAATTCGCAAATCCTCAGTGTTAATTTCTATCTCTGCCTCTTCTACCTCGGGCAAAACCACAACACTGGCAGTTGATGTATGAATCCTTCCACCAGTCTCGGTAATGGGGATTCTTTGCACCCTGTGAACCCCTGATTCGTATTTTAATAGTCTGTAAGCATAGGGCCCCTCAACAATAAAGGAAATCTCCTTATAGCCACCAAGGGGTGTGGGATGGGAGTCAATGATTGTAACTTTAAAACGCTTCTTCTCCGCG
The DNA here is from genome assembly GCA_039803545.1 of candidate division WOR-3 bacterium. Lineage (NCBI taxonomy): Bacteria > Pseudomonadati > Caldifarciminota > Caldifarciminota bacterium. Next base: position 19,665 of record JBDRYS010000002.1, read on the forward strand.
TACTTCAAATACATCTTAAAGAGGTCGGCTGCAAAGAGTGCTGCCTCATCTCCCCCTGTTCCAGCCCTAATTTCAACTATAGCAGTTTTAGGGTCATCGGGGTCCTCTGGTAAAAGAAGCCTTTTGATTTCTGTCTCCAATTCCTTTAGCCTCGCTGTAAGCTTCTCCTTTTCAGCCTCAAGATATTCCCTTAGGTTCTCATCCTTTTCTTCTCCCAGAATTTCCTCAATATCGGAAAGTTCTTTTTCTAACTTGTCCTTCTCTTCCAGCTTTTCAACAATGGGTTGAATCTTCTTGTACTCCTGCAATAAGGTCCTCCTCTCCTCATCAGAAAGGGAGGTAGCCAGTTTAAGCTCAATTTCTGCCATCCTGTTCTTTAATTCTTCAAGATTAACACTCATCTTATCACGACCCTTTTAATTAAATGTTTTGAGTTTTCAATTTTAACAAAATAAACTCCCATTCTAAGTTGTCCACTTTTCATCCGCTGTTCAAAATTAGCTTTACTTCCTTTGAAAATAAGCCTTCCTGTTACATCGTAAACCCAATAATTTCCCCTTTTTGACTCAAAACCCACCTTTTGGTCCTCCTCCAGCTTTGACTCAATCACTGAAGGATTAAAGAAATCTGCGTTACCAGTCCTATATCTGTCATGTTTATACATTGGCCAGTAGAGATTGTTGCTAATCCAGCTTGTTGAGAAAACGAACAGATTATTTCCCCAAGAGGAAGTTACAAGTTCTTTAGTGCCATCGCCATTGATGTCCCAAATTTGAGGCGTAATGTAGGCATAAGAGAAAAGGTCCACGGGGAATCCCTGAATAACCTGCCCCGTTCGATTGTAAACATAGAGATATCCATCCACACTCCCTTTAAAAACCTCTCCACACCCGTCATTATCCACATCGTAAATTGTACAGGAAGAAAAACCACTGCCACAATAGGCACCGTAAATAAGAGATAAAGAATTACCGTTCACCTTGAAAACCTTGAAGCCACTACTACTTGGTATCGCTATATCTTTAATACTATCACCATCTACGTCACCGAGGGCGGGAGAAATTGCATAGGGCCAGTAATTGGTAGATCCCACATACCCCTTCGCCAAAGTTACCCCAGTTGAACTTATAATATAAAGGGTGTCTCCAGCATAAACTACAATTTCCAAACCAGGAAAATCAGGTAAAATATCGCCGATGGAAGGGCTTGAAATGTTATCTTTGTTTACAGAGACTGGAAAGCCGGGCTTCATACGGAGAGCCGGATCCAAAACCCCTATGTATCCCGATGAACCTGTTGAATAGGAAACTATCACCTCCAGGGCACCATCGTTATCAATATCTCCACAGGCTGGAGAGGTACCTGAACCGCCTAAGTAAAGGCTATCACAAACCATTCCTCCGTTTTTAAAAATTTTTATGTTGTTACCATCTTTTATAATTACTTCAGAAAGCCCGTCACCGTCAATATCACATACGCAAGGGGTTGAAGAGCCGGCACCGGGAGTTGAGACTGGAAATCCCGGTTTCTCAAGACCATACTTATTTAGCACGTGGAGTGACCTCGTGCCATCCCTTGTGACAACTATGGCCTCCTCCTCCCCGTCACCATCAATATCCCCTGCCGCTATCGCCGCCAGAACGGTGCCATGCACGTTAACAGGCCAGCCGGGAAGCAGGTGCCCCATACAGTCAAAGGCATAAACCAAACTATCAAAGAATGTGGCAATGACAATTTCCAGTCCGGGCACATCCCTGTTAAGTTCGCAGATCACTGGAGTAGAGTATCCTGTTCCCAAGACCGGCTGGGGCCAGCCATCAAGATAGGGCGGGTTAGGAGAGGCAGAAATTACCGTTGAGGGGCTACTTTCTGCCTTCACCACTGTGTCAACCGATGTCACGTAATAATAAGCAAGACCTTCCGCTTCGTAATCCACGAAGTTAGCCCCATTTATTAGGGTTTGGTTGATCCTTCGGTAAGTATTGCCATCAACACTTTTATAAACATTGAAAAGTAATCCATTTCCAGGTGATTTCCACTTCAGACCAACGCTCCCAATCCCCGGTGCACCGGTCAGATTAGTAGGAGGAGGTAATAAAGCAACACCCCCAGGGATCGAGATTGGAAGAGAATCTTTCATATAATACAAGAACAATCCTTCCGGGGCATCTTCTAAGAGCACTGAAACGCTAACCAAAGTATCATCATATGGACCCAGGGAGTCAATCCATGCAAGAAGATCTGAGTTGCTTTTCTGCGTAGCCAGTTTTAAATCCCTAATGGTGTAAAAATTCTGGTTAAAAATTTTGAGTAGTAGGCAATAATCCTCCACCCTCCTTAAAACTCTCAAATCCGTTATGCGAATTTCAGGAACGTAGTAATCAATTAAGATTGACTCCTCACTCTCAAATAAACCAAAACTTGTTCGTATTTTAATCTTAGCCGCTCCCCCCTTCCCTACTTTCGCCACCATCCCACTCACAATAATCCTTTTCTCCTCAAAGGGCTTCAAGGTAATGGTAATAAGACTATCCTTAAAAGAAATAGGAAAATTACCTTTTAAAACAACTTGTAAGCTGTCAAAGTACTTTGATGAAGCGTTTTTAACACGAATTATCATATCAAAATTAGCATTGGATAATAAGATTGTATCCCCGTATTCATTTCTCACCGATTCAACAGCAAGCTGGATTGGCAAGGTGTAGGGTGTGACATACACTGAATCAAATACATCTTTAATTTCAGGAGCTGTAACTGAAATATAGAGAAAGCCAGGGGTCCTTGGATTTATTCTAAAATACGCCGAATCTTCAGTAGTTTCTCGGGTTTCAAAGATTTCATTCTCTTTATAAATCACAAATTTTTTATCGACCACCCTTGACAAAGGCTCCAAAGGCGCAACCCTAACAACTATTGCAGTATCCTCGGAAGTAGTGACCTTTGAAATCCGATAGTCTATGTATTTTCCCTTGATTGGAACTAAGGTGGGATCTCCCAGTAGATTGTAAGTTAATACGGAGTAATAGGTTATTAAACTTGTACGGGCTTCACTGGAAAAGGCTTGTCGCATCGTGCTATCTGCTTCACCTATGGAGACACTGGCATCTGAAAAAAGCTTTTCATAAAATTTCCCGTAAAAAGAGATCGTATTGGAAATACCATCCCTTGTCTGGGACAGAATTCCAATACACGACGGGGCAAAAATGAGATGCTCTCCGAGTGCGTCTTTATCAAATCCCCCAATGTCGCAGGACAAAATACCCCAGAAGGAAGGTACAGAGCTTCGTACCAATGAAATATCGGTGATACCAAAGGAAATAGTGGGACTCTGATTTATATACAAATTACCGAAATCTCCATGGGCACAGGAAAATATGTAACCTACCCCAGCACTTACGCTGTCAATGAACTGGTTTTTATTAACGTCAATATTGGATCCGATTTCATAAAGCTTACTAAGATTAAAAACCGAAGGAACCACACGTGAAAGGCTGTCCGTTAATTTGTAGGAGTTTCCATTTTCCAATATGTCTGAACCATGTAACAAAAACTTGGTCGCATCGCCTTTAAGTGTTTTATAATTCATCAATTTACTGAAATAGCCCCTCAGTTCATCGAGGTTATGATAAGGAATTCTCCCCACGATTACGTTAGGCACTAAGTTTATAGAGTCAGCTTGCTCTCCAAAAAGCCCATTCCTATTCTTATCCCAATCAGAATAAAGCTCAGCGTAGTAAAAATCGGTAGGTACATTGTTAGAAGTCTCGCTGGTGCCTATTCTCACGTAGGCAATCCTGGCTGGTACTTTGTAGTAATCTCCGAGAAGCAAAAGATACCTGACACCATAGTTTTCCTTGTAATACCTAACTCCATTTCTGATTTTTTCAGTCAAATCTAATCCAGGAAATCTTTGTTCAATTTCCTCCACAGAAACAAAAGCACTTGGGATACCTAATTTGTATTTGTAATCGGTAAAAGCGGAGACTACTTGCCGTACCTCTTCTCTACCGACAACGAGGAGCTCTATATTCCTGCTATAACTTAAATTAGGAGTTCCAATAAATAAAATCGCGAATATTATATGCACTTTATAAACTGGGGGCTAATCTACTACGATTTTTTCTATTTTTAATTCAGAAAGTTCCTGGCGATGTCCCCTCTTCTTCCGGACATTCTCTTTGTTTACAAACCTGAAAGCCATCACTTTGTCATGCTTATAATGTTTTACAACCTTGGCAATGACCTTAGCCTTTGAAACATAGGGGGTGCCCACCAAAACTTTGTCGCCATCTTGAACAAGCAGCACATTTGAAATCTCGACGGTATCCCCCACTTCCTTTTCGACTTTCTGTGTGGTAATCAAACCATTTTCCCTAACTTTATATTGAAATCCTTTGAATTCAACGACTGCCTCTCTCATTTTTACCTCCCCTGCTGTGGTATTTGTGGCACTTCTTGATTTTGTGATTCCTGCGTTTTTTGTTCAATGGGTGCGGTTTCGCTGGCCTTTGGAGTTTTAATTACTCTACGGGCAGGATTGTTAAGGGTTGCGAGAACAAGGGAAAAAATCATGAAAACCGCACCAAGTGCCCAGGTAAGCCTGGTGAAAAATGTTGGAATTCCCCTAACACCAAGGATTTGCTGCATTCCACCAAAGGCCGGTGAAAGTCCCGACTCCCTTGGCTCTTGCATAAGAATCACAATAATCATTATTATGACAAGAAATAGGTAAAGAACACTTAAGAATGTATACATTTTAATTCCCCCCTTGGTAAGCGTTTAAAATTATCCCAACAAAAGATTCAACCTTTATGGATGCTCCACCTACCAGTGCCCCGTCCACATCCTTCATCGCGGAAATATCCCTTATATTCTCAGGCTTAACGCTGCCTCCATAAAGGATGGGAACATCCGAGGCCCCAAATTTCTCTCCTAAAATGCTCCTTACAAATTCGTGCATCTCCTGCGCTTGTTCAGGGGTCGCATTGTGACCTGTCCCTATGGCCCAAACAGGTTCATAGGCAATAACAATTCTTTTTATCTCATCAACACTCAAATAAGCAAGATCAGAAACCAATTGACTCTCGACAACTTCTTTGTGCCTGCCCTTTTCCCTCTGTTCGAGAGTCTCACCTACACAAAGGATGGGCCTCATACCTTCAACTAAAACCGCTTTAAGCTTCCTGGCAATCATCTCATCACTCTCGGCAAAATACTTCCTTCTTTCAGAATGACCAACTATCACATAATCACAGCCAAGGGCTTTCAACATTACCGGTGAAATTTCTCCAGTGTAAGCTCCTTCCTTTTCATAAAAAACATTCTGCGCTCCAAGCTTAAGAATCCCTTTATCTATTACGGTAGAAACGGGAAACAGTGATGTAAAAGGTGGAATTACAACGACTTCATAAGAGGTATTTATCTTAGCAAGCTCTTCTTGAAGACGCTTTATAAAGGACACTGCGTCAGTGTGAGTCATATGCATCTTCCAATTTCCTGCAATTATTTTCCTTCTCATTGTAGTTGGTAATTATAAATTTTTATGAGCGTATAGTCAAAGAAACGGCAAGACCTTTTACTTAACTAATTAAAACACCTTACCCACCCAAAGAAAGCTTATTCATGATAATTTCTTTAAATTCCTGAGCTTTGTTATAACCGGCGTTTATGGCGACTTCAGCTCTATTGAACTCATGAGAATCTATTCCTGAATCTACCTCAATGTATACATCACAGGGATAGTCTTCGAGCCTGTTTAAGTTTATTTCGCTAATCATAAGATGTGAAACTTTAATGATGTACGAGATAAAGCCCATCGCCTCTTCTCGAAATGCAGCTTCTTTGTTTCTTTTCGCTATTCTTTCAATCAAGTTAACTTTCTCCTTCAACTTTATTTCGTCGGCATCCGCGAATCTAACAGTATGCCTGACAGCAGGAATCACATTCACAGCTATTGAAAAATAATCTTCGTCCAAAAGGCTGAGAACCCGCACAGGCACGTTATCCAGCACCCCACCATCAACTATAATGCTGTCAGAGGTAATTGGGACAAAAATAAAGGGAATGCTTATACTCATCAATATCGCTTTCACAAGGTCTCCCCTGTCAAAATATAGAGCTTCGTTGTTAGTAACATCTACAGCAGTAGCTATAAACTTTCTCCTCAAAGCCTGGATTTTAACATAGCCAAGGTAGCTTCTGAGAAACTCCTCAACCCCAGAAAGGCCTATAAACCCTTGGGTAGATAGAGATATGTTGAAAATTTTAGCCATTTTCTTAAGGTCGACCCCTTTGGCAATTTTCTCCATTTCCTCAGGTGTAAAACCGGCACAATAGAATCCGCCTACCAGCGCCCCCATACTGGTACCAATTACAAGATCCGGAGAAACTCCCCATTCCTCTAAGGCTTTTATAACACCAATATGGGCATACCCCTTAGCCGCTCCTCCACCAAGTATTAGAGCAACTTTTCTCATTCGAACATAAACCTCCAGGTTAAAAAGACCGCCTTCTTTCTGTAAGAAATTACAAAATCACTACTTCTATAATTTAATTCTACGCCACCGCCGTATGACTTATCGTTGAAAGTATACCCCCCGAAAATTCCTACGCACTTTAAAAGCCTTGCATTAAAGCCAGTGAAATAAAACGGTTTCCCATTTTTCTCAATGAAACCATCCATTGAGAGGGAAAGGATTTTCAAAGGCACGAGGTTTACCCCCAAACTAAGTGAAGGTCTTAAAACGTCTTTCTCAAATTTACTGTAATAGATGCCAGAAACCACATTTTTCGAAGAAAATCCAGCACTAATCCATCGGTATTTGAAAATCAGTCCAAGGTCTATGGAAAAACCGTTTCCTGTATCTAAGTTAACCTCGGGAGATCCATTTACTATTGCAGCCTCACCAAATCTCACGTAATAGTAATTTAGAGACAAACCTCCGTACAAGTTGTAATAGAGCATATCTGAGACCGCAAGGCTAAATTCGTCAATAGAGTATTCTATTTCTTTATCTGGCAACTTTATCTCTCTGCGGCTTATCAGCCTGTAAAAGAAACCTGCCCCTTTGGAATAAAAACCCGCTGCAGTCAAATTCTTAAACTTTACATGAGATCCATAATTCAAAACATCGGTAATACTTTCAGGAACATACGCAAAGGAAAGAACAACGCCTCCCTGTGTTAAAAGGCTAAAGGATGATACGTTATCCAGATTTGGAAAACCATATCTTGCAGTAACGGAATATGCAAGCCCCGGTATCGAGGCATCAACTGGAAGGCCTCCAAAGTCCGAGGGATTAATCAATGAAAGGATAAAAGACAATATCGAAATCACCATGTAATTTTATTATAAAGTATTCCGTGCAATTACACGAAAGAAGCATTTAATATTGACCAAAAAGAGAGGTTCTACTTGAATTTTGTAGCACATGGTTTTATTATCTAACTGATGAAGGCTATGCAACGTTTTATAGCCTATTTGATCGTCGTCATTACTCTTTATGCCGGAACAGTTTATCTCAGTAAGATTAAGTTTTACAAAACACAAAAGGAACTCCAACAGACGAAAACGACCGTCAATGGGGTTTATAATCATCTGACAGAATTAATGAATTCCTCAATTTCTCAAATTCTAAAATTGCCTCAAGAAGACACAATTAAAACTATTTTGAAATCCCGCGCAAGTCTCTTTATCTCACAAAGCGACCCATTCGATAATTTAGTAGAAAACGACCAATTCGAGAATGCGTTGTACGCCATGAATCAAAAATCCGCACTTTTCTTCGAAATAGTAAACTTTGCCTGGGAATTTGTTCCCAGTTTAAAAAACACTTCGTCACTCAATAAAATCCTCGAAGAAATTGGGGATCTTGAACTTACAATAGATTCACTTCTCACAAAGGCAGAAAAATTACACAAAAACGAAGAACTTTACAGAAAAATCTACCATTTCTTGTGGCCTTTTACCAGTTTGAATAGAGCAAAGATGAATAAACCTGCCACTGCAAGCCAAAAAATCAGCGCAAGAAAAGCTCCGGCAAACTCAAATAGCCTTTTGTTTCTAACCTTAAATTTATCTGCCTTTGCAACTGCTTCGTTGTAAATCTCATGAGGTGTAAGCTTCTTAGCAAGGAGAAACATGGCAGGAATTATTAAAAAATCATCTAAATAACCAGCAAAGGGAATGAAATCTGGTATCAGGTCTATCGGAGAAAAGGCATAGCTCAATGACAAAAAAGACAACACTTTCACATACCAAGGAGTCCGTTTATCAACAAGGATATAGTAAAAAGTATTAACAGCAGAGGCAAGCTCGGCGCCAGCCCAAGAGAACTTGTCCTTAAACTTCGAAAAAACTTTCAATGTGCTCTATCTCCCTATTTCGTCCCTTTATCCCTATGAAGTCAAACCTGACCGCACCATACCAGCCCTTTTCCATCAAATAAACCGAAGCAACCTTCAAAAGATTCTCCCGCTTGTGGAAAGTAATTGTTTCCGAAGGCTCCATAAAATTACCACTGAGACTTCGCACCTCTACAAAAACAAGCGTACCCTCTTTAAGGGCAATGATATCGATCTCACCGAATTTTTTCCTATAATTCCTCTCAACTACCTTGTAACCTTTTGATATAAGATACTTAACAGCAAGGTCTTCGAACTCCCTACCCTTTGATTTAGAAGCTTTGCCTTTGAAGATCCGAGGGAGAAACATACTTCATCCAGTCTGGCTTTGAAGGTTCACTGGGGTCTGAAGAGTAAACAAGCTCGTAATCGCCGGTATTTTTTATATCCACAAAGACAAACTCCTTAAATCCTCCAGAGTAATAGAGCCAGTGTTCACGATTTCTCGAGGTCAAACCAAAGGTTACCCTATTTACTTCATCAGGAGGACCAAATTTTATATAAATTCTGCCCCTATCGGTAAGCCTTCCGGGTTTTTCAGGAAGGGAAAAGTTTTCATCGGCATATTTACATCTTTTTACAAACTCTACAAAAAATTCGTTGTATTCGGTATTTGGTGTAGGGTCAAATTTTTTCCAGAATTTTTTGAGAAATAACAGCTTACCCTCTTCTGGCAATTCCCTAAACTCTCTTAACTCTTCTGGCGTTGCAAAATAGTCAATGAAATAAAAGTAGGTTAAATTTTCTGCTTCTCCCTGTGCAGTTAATTCAGAGGAATAGTAAATAAACTCCCTATCCCTTATCACAGAATTTCCCGTCGATGGGTCTACTGCCTGAACCTTTAGGGTATATCTGCCTGATTTCAATCCCTCCAGTAGGATTCCATCCCTTATAACAGGTAGTTCATCCCTGCCTCTCTTAATAGGTGATGAAGCCCTAACCAAGCTGCCCTTTTCGTCTAAGATAAAATACCTCACAAAATAGGGTATCGTATCCTTTCCTAAATGGTAAAGTTCCAAATAAAAGTACAAGGTATCTTTGCCTGAGTAATATATTCCTGAAGGGTTTGGTATTTGAACGTACCCAAACTTACCAAACACAGTGTCCTCACCCGGATAAGATGTAAGGAGAAGTTGAAGATCAGAGGCACTTAATGAGGTATCCACTTCCAATGTATTCACGCTAAACTTCACCGAACCTTTGCTCTTTGAATTTAAATCTGAAACTGTAAAAGTTATCTCATAATTTCCCGGAACAAGGGAAGCCCAGAACTTGTCTATAGAAAAATTCAAGGGCTTCGTTGTCCTTTGAGTCCACTGAGAAATTATGGGATTTTTTAAATTTGAGCCTCTAATCTCGACCTTTGCCATAAAACCCATAAGATTGTCCTTCTTTTTGAGGGAATTTAAATTAATCATGTAACTAAATTCACACACTGTGATTGAATCGGATCTTAAAAACCTTGAACAATCGACCACAAAATCCACTTTGCCCTCGCTCTTGTAAACCTGCGAGGGGACCTGGATAAAGACCCCCTCACTTTTTGAGGAGCTCGTAAAAAATATAGCGAGGAGGATCAACAATTTCATAATCTCCTACCCCCTTTAAGTCCATAAATACAAACCGATAATTTTTGTAATAATAGTACCACACTTCGTAAGAAGGGGCTTCCAATTCGAAGGGATGTCTTTCAATCTCATCAGGAGGCCCAAGTACAATGTAGCAAATCCCCCTGTCGGAAAGTGCACCCCGCTTAAGATGGGATGAAAAATTTTCATCGGCGTACTCCACCCGATTCCAGAACTCCTCTTCGAACTCGTTGAGGTCCGTTTCAGGTGTTGGATCACGCCTCTTCCAAAACCTTTCCCAATAGCTCTTAAGAGAATCAGGGTCCTTTTTATAATAATTGAAGGAATCCAGTTCAGGCTGTGGCACTAAAAAGGATAGAATCGTAATGATTTGATTTAATTCCGTAGGCGTAAAGTCAATAGGAAGGGTAAACAGAGTCAATGGAGCTTCTCTTTCCTCCTTCCCTGCAAGGAGAACAACCTTGTAGCTACCTGACTTCAAATCTTTGAAGCTTACTTCAATAAAATTGTCCCCCCTGTTTAAAACCCCCTTTACTTCGTAAACAGGTTTTAGGGCAACAATCTGCAATTTGAAGGGGAGAGAATCAACAAGACACTTTACATAAAAAACCCCCTTTTTGCCTCGTATATAGGACGAAGACGGTCTTTTTGAATTTTCCATAAGGGCCATTGAATCAAGTAGGATTGGATCAGAAATTAAATCCGGAGCCTTTAAGGCCTGAACGAATTCTGCAATGACATTCCCTTCCGAATCCCTTAACCGAAAACGGACTCTGTATTCTGAATGCCTCTGGAGCTTAAAGGTGAACATCCTCTGGTACCATATAGGCTGCTTGGTTTCTTTAAATGTCGATGTGACAACCTCCATTGGCCAGCTGTTACCGAAAAGAAGATTTTTCCTTTCATCAAAGACTTCGGCCTGGAGCTCTGCATAGCTTTTATAGTGATCAGCCTCTTTGTAAAAAATCAAATTTTGCCTATTAAAACTAACAAAGGTGATAAACTGTACAGAATCTCGAATATCGTCAGGGATCAAATAGACCAATACTTCGCTCTTCTTTGAAGTGTAGAGACTGAAGAGGATCGCAAGAAGAAGATTCATTTCTTTTCCAACTTTTTCTTGATTTCTTCAAGCTTCCTTCGCCAATCATCTTTTTCTTTATCTAATCCCACATGTTCGCAAATTGAGTTGTTAAGATTGACTCCGCAAACGGGGCAGAGTCCTTTACAATCCTCTTTGCATAAAGGTTTCATAGGTACAGAAAGAATAATACTATCCCTCACTAAGGGAGTTGTATCGATTTCCTGTGCAGGGGCAAATATTGAAAATATGTCTTCATCACTTAAGTACTTTTCAGGTTCCAGCTCTTCCTGCCCAGGCTTAACGAAATACTCATCAACGGTGTTAAAATCCTGTTCAAACTCTTCGAGGCACCGTGAACATGTTAAAATAAGAGTGAATTTAGCATCAATGGTTATCTTAACTTTATTACCCCTCTTTTCGACGGTGGTGTGAACGAAAGCCTTATCCTTCAATCTAAAATCCAGGTTTAACAAATCGAGTTCTGAGGGCCCCAAGGATTCAAAGTACTCAGTGACACCCTCTTTTAAATTTAGTATGTCAATTTTCACTCTTAAATCCCCTTACGACTTGAAGGCACTTGGGACACAACCCTGGATGTTCAGGGTCTTCTCCCACTTTTTCATGCCAGATCCAGCATCTCTCACATTTTTTACCCTTAGCATGTTCAACGGAAATCTTCATTCCCTCAAATTCTTGAGAGACCGCGTTTCCGGTCGTATCACCACTTAAATAGACCTGAGACACAATGAAAAGTTCACCGAGGTGTTGCTCATATTTCTTCAGTACGTCTAATACCTGCTCGTTATCACTATTTATGATAACTTTGGCCTCTAAACGATCACTTAGAATTTTTTCATCCTTTCTCGCCCTCTCGATGAGTAGTAAAACTTTATCTCTCACATCCAGAAGCACTTGAAAATCCCTCAATATCTCCTCGTTATTGAAAGAAGGGTTAATTGAAGGCCAATCCGCTAAGAAAACGCTTTCCTCTCTCTTACCAGGAAGGTACTCCCATGCCTCTTCTGCCGTGAAAGACAGAATTGGAGAGATAACTACAAGCATCTCTCTCAAAATATCGTAAATGACAGTTTGGGCAGAGCGCCTTCCAAGCGAATCGGGAGCCCACGTATAGAGCCTGTCCTTAAGCACATCAAGGTAGAAGGCGGAAAGGTCAACTACTATGAAATTGTAAAGGGTGTGATAACTCTTATAAAAGTAAAAATTCTCGTAGGCCTCCTCCACCACTCTTTTAACCTGATTCCACTTAGCCAGCATATACTTCTCGAGGGGCAATAGGTCCTCATATTCAACCCTCTTGCTCTCCTCCCAGTCGTAAAGGTTACCCAACATAAATCTGAAGGTATTTCTTATTTTCCTGTAAGAATCCACAAGCCTTGTTAGAATCTCTTCTCCAAGCCTTACATCTTCTGTATAATCACTGGAAGCCACCCAGAGTCTCAAAATATCTGCCCCGTATTTACTGATCACCTCCTCGGGCAATATGACATTACCAAGGCTTTTGTGCATCGCTTTGCCTTCTTCGTCAACTACCCATCCATGGGTAATCACATTTTTATACGGTGCACTCCCACGATAGGCAGTACTCAGCATCAGGGATGCGTTAAACCATCCACGATGCTGGTCGGAGCCTTCAAGGTACACATCTGAAGGCCAGGGGAAACCATATTTCTCAGAAACTACAATGTAAGAGATTCCAGAATCAAACCACACATCGAGAATATCATGTTCCTTATCCAGCTGATCACTATCACATTTTGGACAACGGACTTTGCCTTCAGTAAACTCATTGACATCCCTACTGAGCCAGGCATCGACTTCTCCCTGTTCCACATACTTGGCAAGATTGTTAATAACCGCACGATCTAAGAATGTCTCACCACAATTTTTACACTTTAAAGCGGGTATGAATACCCCCCAGCTTCTCTGCCGTGAGATAACCCAATCGGGTCTTTCTTTGACTGAAGTGTGTATTCTAACTTGCCCTTCCTCAGGATGCCATTTTACTTTTAAAATCTCACTAAGGGCTTTATCCCTTAACCCAGCGTGGTCAACGCTTAAAAACCACTGGTGAGTTGCTCTAAAAATCAAGGGGCCCTTACAACGCCAACAGTGAGGATAACTGTGAGTTATCTTCGAAAGTTTTACAAACTTACCCTTCTCCTTTAACACCTCAACTACTTTGCTCGACGCCTCGTTCGTATCAAGGCCTTCAAAATCGGGCGCTTCTTTTGTAAACTTCCCATCTTCATCGACGGGAGAAATAACAGGGAGATTGTATTCTTTCCCCACCTCGAAATCCTCTTTTCCATGACCAGGTGCTATATGAACGATACCCGTTCCATCTTCCGTGGTAACAAAAGTACCGAGAATCACAGACGAAACTCTATCAAGGAATGGATGCTTGAATTTTAAGCCTTCAAGTTCTCTACCTTTGAACCTCTTTATAATTTCGAAGTCTTCACCGAGGATATCCCTGTTACTTTCAATAAGCTCCTCAGCTAACAAATACGACCTTTCTTTAGTCTTAACCACTACATATACCAAATCCGGGTGAACGGCAAGGGCAACATTTGAAATAATAGTCCAGGGCGTGGTCGTCCAAACAAGCGGATAAAAATCGGTTTCAACGGGCTCGAAGGTAAACCAAAGGGAGGGAGATTCCTTATCCTTATACTCAATTTCTGCCATCGCAAGGGTGGTCTTACACCTCGGGCACCAGTGCACGGGTAAATAACTTCTGTAAATATAACCTTTCTCAACAAGTTCAGAAAAAATCCTTAGTTCCTTAGCTTCATAATAGGGATCCATCGTCAAATAGGGGTTCTCCCAATCCCCTAAAACTCCAAGCCTTTTGAACTCCTCCCGCTGGATATCAACCCATTTCTTAGCAAAATTTCTGCAATCCTTTCTCAAGTTCTGTTTTAAAAGAGGATCCTTAGTCTTTGAAGCATCGGAAAGAAGTTCTTTGTATTCAGGGTGAGTCTTTATCACCTCGAGTTCAATAGGCATACCGTGATTATCCCATCCAGGCACATAGGGGGCATAGAATCCTTTCAACGACTTATACTTAACCAGAATATCCTTGAGAATTTTATTAAGGGCAGTCCCGAGGTGAATGTGTCCATTAGAATAGGGCGGGCCATCGTGGAGAACAAAAATCTTTCCCGTGTTCTTTCTCTTCTCAAGATTCTTCTGATAAATTTTCCTCTCCTCCCACCAATTCAGTCGTAACGGCTCCTTCTTCGTAAGCTCTGCTTTCATTGAAAAATCGGTTTTCGGCAAATTAACAGTATCCCTATAATCTCGCATAAGTTCCTCCGTTTTGAACAGTACTTAAATATAATTCAGAACCTGGACAGATTCAAAAAAGGCGGTTAACTTACTTTATTAAAACCCCCTTATAGGACCCGATCACCTTTCCATCCATCTCTACTTCAGCAAAGTAGACACCAGAAGCCAGATTCCTCAAATCTATTTTTTCGCTTTCGGAATCAGAAACCTTAACTAACCTTTGAACAACTTTCCTACCGGAGGCATCGTAGAGGGAAACTTTCAAGCTTTTACCCTTAAGGCCAGCTCCTCTCAGAACTATATAAGGTCCCTTCCAATCCACTTTCACTTCATAACGGAGAGGCCTTTCGATCACGCTTACAGGCGTTGAAGTCAGGGTTGCAAAATAGCTAATATCTCTGACCGTAGAAGCATAAGGCGTATTTTGAGGCCACCATCCAACGATCTTGGAACCATCGGTCACTTTAACAAAGACCTTCGGCATGAAGGAAGAATAGTCTCCCGATAAATTCAGATAATAAGCGGGACCCGAACCAGAAAGCCCTATAGGAATTGCAACCTCAGCATACTTTACATTGTTCTGTACAGTGTAAGCCTGCGGTAAAGTTAAAGTCTGTATTGTTCCAGTTCCCGAAGAAGTATATGGTTTGAAGTAACTCAATCTCGTAGTACCGTCTCTAAAGGTGATTTCACCCTCGTTGCTATTACTCGCCGGGAAAGAACCATCCCCATTATCGTCAATCACAAAGGTTATGTAATCGTTATTACCCAAGGTACTGTCGCCGATTACTTTAAAGGCTACAAAAAGGGTATCATGGAATATATGGGATTTCATGTAGGTCTCTCTTATGGTTCTGTGTGTTTCTCCATTAGCTGCGAGAAAATTACTAATATCAAGCCAGGGGGAGCCGTAATATTCGAGGTCATCAACGACTCCATCAACTATGTGAGGCATCCAGTAATTGTCACCTTCAGAACGAGCTACATCATAACCCCTGACTATACTTTTGGCATAGTAAAGGCCAATTAAAGAATCATCCCTTGGTACGTCATCAGTCGCAGTTAGGCCAATGTGGTAACTATATTCACAATCATCAATGGATGGAGTGAAGTAAACGCTCACAGTGTCAGCCATTCCAGTATCAACAGAAATCCCGGTTACAGTCGTATCGTAAACCAGATCACCAGATTCGTTGTATACCTTAAAGTTCAAGTCTCTATTGAGCAAGGTGAATCCATTATTGAATACCCTGAGTTTGAACTCTGAAGAAGCATTGAGGGTGTCAGCCCTTGGAACAGAAATTGATGTCACTTTAATATTGTTATAACTGGAGACCATAAGGTCTGCATACATCGTGTCACCAGGGTTTGAAATGTTTAGCACGCCAACATAGGTTGTAATCATTGGATTTCCATAATCCTTTGAATCAGGAATTGAATAATTATGGAAATCCCTATTGTTGCTTGTACCTGGCCATGGATCTCCCGCATCACCCCGGTTTATATTGTGTTCTAAGTCCCATCGACCATCAGCCTGCTCCAGTGCAACCTTGTAATGGTAAAGATAATTCTGCCCTGGGTACCACTCGTTGTTGTTATTAGCCCTTGCATCGTCAATATGATAAATCAGAAGTCCCTCACCTGGTAAAGCTCTGTCAAATTTCTTTAACCTTCTATTTTCTACAAGGAAATATCTGTTGTCCGTCGCACCATTTGTCCAGAGTCTAAAAATTATTCCTGTATCCTCAACGGCCGGAATACTCTGGTAAATTCTATTGCTACTGACAGTATCGACCCTCACAAATCCGAGCCTGTATTTACACCATGCGTCTAAATGGGAAGGAATAGCGCCACCTCCATTCCAGGAACCACCGGCCATTAGCGACCAGTTGCCAAGCCCTTCTGAAGAATAATCTGTGTCATAAAGATCTGGAAGTCCCAGGGGTCTGTGACCCATTTCATGAGCAATAACACCGCAACCCGCATTTTCTGGAACTGTCGTATACCAATAGGCCTGTTTTCCATCCACTATCAAAGTAGTAGGAATAACCCACGCGTGAGACCAAATGTCATTTGGATCCCCTGTAGATTCAGCTCCTGGACCTGCATGTACAATAACGAGGGCATCAACATATCCATCGTTATCCATATCACACTGGGAGAAATCTATATAAGGATCAGCGGCAACGACGGCGTCATAAGCCATTTTCTGAGCATTCTGAGGCCAATCACCCATTCCATAATTGTTATTAGTATAATAAGTATAAGGGTTGGGTAACCTCACCCAAACGGGCGTTACCAAGAATTGAAACTCCAGATTTCCATACGAATTCTCTAAATAAAATTCTTTAACACTCCCCGTGGTAAAAGGCCCATTTGTCAAGGAATCGTAATGTGCCGCGGGTGTGGTCCCTACATTATCGGAGAAATCGCACATTATAACTACTGCCCTTTTAATAACCTTCGTTTTCGTTTCCCGAGCGACTTGCATCTCTTTATTCATTTTATCCATCAGCTCTTCCGAAGGAGCATCCATTCCTCTCTTTCTGGCATCCTCCATTATGGAAACCCAGCTTTGCAGGTTTCCACTCTTTCTCATTTGCTCTAATACCTCCGGGCTTGGAGGCATAAGTAATATCAGTGAAAGCAATAAATTCATTTTAACCCCCTATTTTTCATTTATTTTATACCTTGAGTTCGGAAATACAAACTTTATTATCAATACTTGAACCCAAAGCCAAATTGAAGGCCTCAATACAGATATCTACGACGTCAGGATCAAACAATCAAATAATTTAATGTCTCGTCAAGCCTATAAACATCCCTCCAGGCTCTAAAATGAGTCGTTGACTCTACCACTCCTGCAACTGAAAGAATCTTGCCTCTGAAAGAATTTTTCCACCCCTGAAACCCCTTGGATAATAACTACCATTCCATCTTCCGTGGTACCGGCAAATAATCTCTGATATTGAGTAGGGGAAAGACGGATCCTTTAACAATCATACCTAATTTCAGGATGAAACCTTATAGCGAAAATTCTACGTCTGATAAAAGACCCAGTTTGTGAACAATCTCATCAGGCAGTGAAATTTATCCAACACCATATATCACAGCAGCATAAGTTAGATATTCGATCCTCTCCTCCTCTAATCCCATCCTCTTTGCAATCTCAAAAGTGATTTCCTCAACGTTGTCACCGTGAACTTTCCCAGAAGGATCTTTTAGTTCTATGATTTTCTCAATTAGGGCAATGAAACTTCTAAAACTGTCTTTAAGTTTTTTTGTTGGCTTCCAATTTAGTAAATAGCACCCTTTGCCTTAATGCTACTGTAAAGTTTTTGCTGATTTCCTTAAGGTACTCAGCATCATCTTTACCATTTCCGTCCTTAAGTAAAACCCCAATAATCCCTTTAAACTCCTCTTCAACCTTTATGGAAACCGCAACGAGGGCAATAAATTCAAAATCACGATTTATTGCCATCCTCACCCATCTTTTTCAAAAGACTCTTCCTCTGATAAAAGGATTACAGGAACCTTCTTTCCTTACTTTCAGAATTGAAGAACGAAACGAAAGTCTAATCAAAGTCTTTTAGAAAGCAAGATTACAAAGTATTGAAAAAGTCTAAAGGTTCAGTTAAAAAATAAATGATCTCCGAAATTGTCTTAGATGCTGCGAGTTTTGACGCCTGACGTACGAGCAATGACGAAGTCTCTTCATTACGCTTTTTAGCTCATTTAAAGTTTCCCTAAAATCTTAAGTGATCTCAAACTTTGTTACTACGAAATCAACTTTTGGAAAGTCCATTTTAAATTTTTTAACGCTCGTAGAAAAATTAAAAGGTAGAGTTTTCCAGTTCTTTCCTTAAATACAAACCCGTATATGATTTGGGATTCTTTGCGATCTCCTCTGGGGGTCCTTCTGCCACAATCCAACCACCCTTTTCACCAGCCTCAGGTCCGAGATCAATAATCCAGTCAGCAGATTTTATAACATCCAGGTTGTGTTCAATAACAAGAACGGTATTCCCAAGGTCCACCAAACGCTGTAGGACCGCTATCAGTTTTTTCACATCATCGAAGTGTAGCCCCGTCGTTGGTTCGTCAAGAATATACAGGGTCCGGCCTGTTGCAACTTTTGAAAGTTCCTTTGCCAGTTTAATCCTCTGCGCCTCGCCTCCCGACAGGGTTGTGGCCGGTTGGCCAAGCTTTATATAGCCTAACCCCACATCTTTCAAAAGTTTCAATTTTCGCTCGATCGCTGGAATATCCTTAAAAAGTTCATAGGCTTCATCTACCGACATATCAAGAACATCGGCAATACTCTTATCTTTGTACTTTACCTCCAAGGTTTCCTTATTATAGCGTTTACCTTTACAAACCTCGCAGGGCACATAAACATCAGGTAAAAACTGCATTTCTACCTTTATAAATCCTTCACCAGCGCAAGCTTCACAACGACCACCTTTAACATTGAAAGAAAATCTCCCCGGGGTATACCCTCTCTTACGCGATTCCTTAAGGGTAGCGAAAAACTCCCTAATCGGCGTGAAGGCTGAAGTATAGGTTGCAGGATTAGACCTCGGTGTTCTACCTATAGGGCTTTGATCAATGTTTATCACCTTATCTATCTTCTCAAGCCCTTCAATCTTGTCAAAGGCTCCGGGAGTCTCTCGCGAACCGTGGAAATACCGCATCAAAGCCACATAAAGGGTATCCTGAATTAGAGAAGATTTACCGGATCCCGAAACCCCAGTTACGCATACAAAAAGACCAAGAGGTATTTTAAGGTCTATTCCTTTTAAATTGTTATGTCTTGCGCCTCTCAGAATGAGAAAATCGCCTTTAGGCTTTCTTCTCTTCTTAGGGACGGGTATGGTCTTAATTCCTGCCAAATACTGACCTGTTAGAGACTTTCTTGATTTTAAAATTTCTTCATAGGTCCCACTGAAAACAACTTTACCACCTTTATCACCCGCGCCTGGCCCCAGATCGATAATCCAGTCTGCTTCCTGGATTGTTTCCTTATCGTGTTCTACAACAATAACGGTATTTCCAAGGTCCCTCAGCTTCTTGATCGTGCCAATGAGCCTGTCGATATCCCTTGGATGAAGCCCTATGGAAGGCTCATCAAGCACATAAAGCACCCCTGTTAGTCCTGAACCGATTTGGGTGGCCAATCTCACCCTCTGCTCTTCTCCTGAAGAAAGGGTATCGGTGGATCTTTCAAGAGTCAGATAATCGAGACCTACATCCACTAAGAAAGATAATCTTGAAATGATCTCTTTCACTATCTGCTTTCCAATTAACTCTTCTTTTCCAGAAAGCTTAAGATTCTTAAACCATTCAAGGGCCGAAGATATACTCATCCTGGTAATATCCCATATCGATTTATCCCGGATTCTTACGTAAAGCGATTCCTTTTTAAGCCTCGACCCTCCACACATGGGACAGGTCTTTTTTACCATATACCTCTCTATTTCTTCTTTGACCCAGTCAGACTCGGTCTCATGGTATCTCCGCCACAAGTAGGGAATAACACCTTCAAAATAGTAGTAGTCCTGTTCCATTTTATCCTGTCTATAATAGTCCTTTGAAGGGTCTTCAGTTCCGTACAATATCAAATTCTTAAAACTCTGGGGCAAATCAGACCATGGGGTATCGAGGTCCACCTTTTTTTCTTTAGCAAGTCTCAAAAGTTTTTCTTCGAGAAATGGATTGGGTTCCCCCCATGGTTTTATGGCGCCTTCAAGAATTGAAAGATCCTCAGAGTTTATAAGTTTATACGGATCAATTTCCAACTTAACACCCAAACCCGAGCATTCGGGGCAGGCACCATAGGGAGAGTTAAAAGAAAAGATCCTTGGCTCGAGATCCTCCATGGAAAAATCACAAATTGGACACATCAATTTTTCCGAATATACTACCTCTTTTCCCGTATCCTCAAATTTAAGCTTAACAAGGCCATCGGCTTCTTTAAGAGCCGTCTCCACAGACTCAGAAATCCGACTGCGATTTTCTTTGTCCACACTTACCCTATCAACCAGGATATCAATAACATGGGTCTTATATTTCTCAAGAGTTGGTGGGTCTTCGAGTTCTACAAGCTCTCCATCCACATAGGCCCTTAGAAATCCCTTTTTAAGATACCTTTCAAAAAGATCCTTATATTCTCCTTTTCTACCCCTCACCACCGGGGCGAGAATTTGAACATACTGCCCCTGAGGAAGATTCAAAATCTCATCTACAATCTCATCGAGGGTCTTCTTTACTAAGGGCACATTATGATAGATACAATGGGGTACGCCTATCCGAGCAAAGAGCAATCTTAAGTAGTCATAGATTTCCGTAACTGTTCCCACCGTGGACCTCGGATTCCAACCACCTTTTCTCTGTTCGATGGAGATGGCTGGAGAAAGCCCCTCAATAAAATCTACATCTGGCTTCTCCATTAAACCGAGAAATTGCCTCGCGTAAGATGATAGAGATTCTACATACCTTCTCTGACCTTCAGCATATATGGTGTCGAAGGCAAGGGATGATTTTCCTGAACCTGAAACGCCAGTAATAACTACAAATTTATATTTGGGAATTTCAACATCAATATTTTTGAGGTTATGTACCCTCGCACCTTTTACGATTATCTTGTCATTCATTCTAATTCCTATTTTAATGCTTATTTATCGAAATTTCAATTCACAATGACAGTGAATAAACTAAAACTTGTAAATTTTTCCCTATTCTCTTGACATTTCAAGCAAATTGTACAATAATTAAAGTGTTAGCAAAAGGAGGCAAGATGGAAGAGGTCAGGGAGAAAAAATCAAAATCAACAGCATGGTATATCTTAGTACCTATCCTTATAGTTATTGTAGCCTTCATAATTTACACCCTTATTCAGTACTTTCAGTGGACAGCTGAATCACCAAAAGATATAGAATGGTCTGAAAAGGACATCAATATAGGTTAAAAGCACAGGCTTTTTCGAACTTCAGCTAATTCGAATCTTTTGAGGTTTGAGTTATTTATTTTTTAGAAATATTAAAATCCCCAATTAAAAAATGCCGGGGCCCAGAATCGAACTGGGGACACCAGGATTTTCAGTCCTGTGCTCTACCTACTGAGCTACCCCGGCTTTTAAAGGAAGTGATTTTATTTTACTATAAGACCCCTGTATAGTCAAAAAATTCAAAAATGGAAGAAAAAACCTATACCCATCGATATATAGGCATTGTGATACTCTTAAAAATGTTCACCGATTTTTGACCTTTCTCCTCGAATTTTTCTATAGTAAGTATTGATCAATTTGAGCCTTAAAGAAAAGTCTTTTTCGATTTTCCCCATCTCTTCTTTTACCCTCGCCTCTTCAAAAAGACTTTTCAACAAAGTGAAAGGATAAATATCAAGGCCAATTGCACCGATTCCTCCCAGAGCAGAATAGCTATAAGATTTCCCCAAGTGAGAACTATCATCAAAGACCCATAACTTCTCGGCATTGCCACCAACCCCAAGAGCAAGATAAGGCTTTATCCCCCTTTTATATCCAAGTTCATACTCGAGCCTCAACTCCCTCTTTGCCCAATAAAAATCACCGATGGCATCGTGAATTGCGTAATCTGTATCTTTAACAGCAATCCATTTTGAATAGGTCCTCTCTCTTTGCCGCCCAGAAAGTACGGATGAGATACTAAATTTACCTCTCAAATCAAACTTCACAGAAACACCCTGTGCTAAAGGGTAGCAAATACCCAATAGAATAATGCGAAACAATTATAAAACATTTAAGAGTGCCATTTTTACTTATCGAAAGATAGGACAATGCAAAAAACGAAAAACATAAAACATCAGTACAGAAAATTACAACTTCCATAACTGTTTACACATGTACCCTTCTTCTGGCACATAATAATAAACATGAAATCAGAACTTCACAGCCTTCGGGGCAAACTTTTAAAATACATCAGAGTCCTGGATGAAAATTTAAAGCTTTTTCAGCAACACGATGTTATAGTACTTGGAATTTCAGGAGGATATGACAGTATCACGCTAACGGATATCATTACACAATACAACACCCAAAGAAGGTTGAGTCTGAAGATATACCCCGTATTTGTTAACAATCATTTCAAACCTCTACTAAATGAGGATAAACTTAGAAAACTCCTCCAAGAAAGAGGGCTCGAACTAACCATTCTCGAAGATGCTGAAACAGAAAAAAACATTAAATTCAACCTCAAACCTTTCAACCCCTGTTTTATTTGCAGTAGAGAAAGAAAAAAGAAATTGCTTGAATTCGCCTATACATTAAAATCAAACAAAGTACTCCTTGCCCATACCTTAGATGACGCCATTGAGACTTTATTCTTGAATATTCTTTATTCCAGAGGAATTAGCACTATAATGCCTGTTCAGCCCTTATTCCAGGGTAAGTTTTTTATAGTAAGACCTTTCATATTTGTAGAAAAGTCTCTGGTGAAAAAATACGCCACTCTCCTTGGCATTGATCAAAAACTTGAAGGGGAATGCCCTTACGATAGGTCATCAAAAAGAAGTTTTGTAAGAGAATTTCTTCACGAACTATATGCAAAGGATCCGATAGTAAAAAACAATATCAAACATGCACTTTTTCACTGTAATGAAAAGTTCCTTTGGCACCAATATATCGATTTAAAAGAGCTTTTGCCTTAGTTATCTTTGAATAGCCGAACATTCTGAATTAAAATAAAGAGATGAAGAGGATTTACAATGTAATTATAACTTCGAACACCGGGGATTTTTACAAATCCTTTTCTATAACTCATAGAAGGTGGAAAGTAATCAGGTTTTTGCTCATATTATTCGCAACCCTTATCCTCTTTTCTGCAATCTTTTATGGAAGGCTTTACATGCTCGCGCTCAAGGCAAGAGCCCTCGAAGTGGAAAACCAGAAACTACGCGAGGAGAATCAGAAAGTAAAAGAGCTGGAAAAACAACTTTACGCCCTCGAGGAACTGAGGGTTAAAATTTACAAAATGCTTGGTGTTGACAAAAGTCCAACTATGGAGAGCCTCTACAGTGTAAATTCTTCACCAAAAGAAGCAACCATTAAGGATACTACTCCAAAAGAAAACAAAGCTAATGAACTAACTGCAATCTCTCAGGAATTCCAAGGATACGCAAAGATTTTATACGATGAGGAAAGATTCATTCCACGGGGCGCCCCCACAGATGGATTTATTACACAGAAATTTAGTTCCAATCACCAAGGAATAGATTTTGCTACCCCTATAGGTACACCTGTAAAATCCCCGGCTGACGGTTTAGTAAAGGACATTTATGAAGACAGATACTTAGGGCTTGTCCTTGTTCTGAGCCACGGTTCAAAATATGAAACCCTATACGGCCACTTAAAGGAGATACTGGTTAAAAAGGGACAAATAGTTAAGAAGGGCGATGTTGTAGCTTTAACTGGAAATAGCGGAATAAGCAGTGGACCCCATTTACACTATGAGATTAAATATCTTGGAATTAACATGAACCCAGAAAACTACTTATATTAAGGCCATGAAACTACTAAAATCATCACAAATATTTGATGGAGAAAAATTTGTGGAAGGGTATTCTATTCTAATAAACAACGGAGTTGTCGAGTCTTTGGTCTCTAAAGATGAAGAACCATTCGTAACTAAGATTGCAGAAATAACTGATTTCGGAGAAGTTATAATTATCCCAGGCTTTATTGACACCCATACCCATATGTTAAACTACGGAATAAACCAAGAAACCAGCTTAGAAAAATTTGAGACTCTCGAAGAGACGCTGGAATTTATTGAAAAATTTGTTTCGCAAAATGACCTTCCTTTTTATATTTTTACCGACTTTGATGAATCGAAGTGGAAAGTTGCCACCCCTCCTACAAAGGCTGAACTCGACAAAATATCTGAAAAGCCCATATTCTTGCGGAGAATCTGTGGACATATGGGCGTTGCTAACACCCCCTTTATAAAACTTCTAAGCCAGAGAATCGACTTAAAACAAACTCAATACGACCCCGAAACAGGGATTTTCCTGGAAGAGGTCCCCTTAAAAATTCACTCACTTTTCCAATACAGCGAGGATTTTCAGGAGAAAGCGTTGCTTAAGGCACAGGATATTTTCATAAAAAATGGAATTACCATGATCCATGAAATAGGCTCCTATAGAGAACTCCGGTTGCTACAGAAACTGCACAGGGAAAATAAGTTGAAAATAAGAGTTAGATTCTACATATCCGACTCCTCTCCCTATAACTTTGAATTCACCGGAATAGAAAGGGGATTTGGTGATCCATTCATCAAGTTTCAGGGCCTTAAATACTTTGCCGATGGATCAGTGGGTGGTGAGTCAGCTTTGTTTACGTTCCCCTACGGCAGAAAGAACTCTCAAGGAATCTGGCTCCTTAGAGAAGGCGTAGAAGAAGAATTTCGTAAGGCAATGGAGTTAGGGCTGCAGGTTGCAATCCATGCCATAGGTAATTTAGCAATAAAAAGAGTCCTGGATATCATCAAAGAAGTGGGAAGCGGTGAAAACTTCAGGATAGAACATTTTGAATTCCCTGACGATGAGGACATTGAAAGGGCAACGAATCTAAGGATAAAGATCTCTATTCAACCCAATTTTGTCTATAACTGGGGGCAAGAAAAGGGAATGTACGAATCGAAACTTGGCCCATTCTATCTAAAAAACAATCCCTTCCGAAAGCTTATCCAAACCGGTCTTGAATTTGCCTTTGGTTCCGATGCAATGCCTCCATCGCCAATCATAGGCATTAAAGGTGCAACTCTCCATCCTAAAGAGGAAGAACGTCTTAGTAAGGAGGATGCTTTAATTTACTATACAAAAAAGGGTGCCCTTTTGACCCAAGAAGCGGGGTTATTCGGAGAAATTAAAGCAGGTGCTGCTGCTGATTTTACTGTTGTTGATCCCAATTTAGAAGAAGTTAAAGCAACGATAATAAATGGAGAGATCCTTTGCTGTGGATGAGGTAATCAGAGAAGTAGAAAAATTCGGAAGTATAGTAGAAGTTTTCGAGAATAAAATCAGAGTAATTTTTTATGAAAACCCAGACAAGGCCATACAAGAATTGAGACAAAAACTCTCCCCCCGTGGAATCATTTTTAAAGTAACTAAAGAAAACGATTATTTTGTACTCACCTTTGCAGAAACCGGTGACGAGAAAAACAATATTTTCATTCCAATTGTACTCTTAATTTTAACAATCTTCACGACCCTAATTGCTGGGGCTCTACAGCAAGGCTATGTGCCATGGCAAAATTGGTCTTACCTCTGGAAAGGTGCCCCCTTTTCCTTTGCTGTCATCTTGATTCTTGGGGGTCATGAACTATCCCATTTTATAGCCGCCAAAAAAAATGGGGTTAAAACAACCTTCCCGTACTTTATACCATTCCCAAACCCCCTCATCGGCACAATGGGGGCTTTTATAAGGGTTAAGTCACCGATCACTGACAGAAAAGCTCTTATTGAAATGGGGGCCTCGGGTCCAATAGCGAGCTTTCTAATCGCAATTCCTTTTTCAATATACGGACTCATGAATAGTAAAATCGTAGAGCTACGCGAAGGGAGTATATCCTTAGGAACTCCAATCATCTTTCAGATTCTTTCAAAATTAACCCTCGGGAATGTGCCAAAGGATTCTATGGTTCTTTTGCATCCTGTTGCCTTTGCTGGGTGGCTCGGGTTTTTTGTAACCGCATTGAATCTAATTCCCGTGGGTCAATTGGATGGGGGGCACATCCTATTTGGAATATTCGGTAAAAAGGCCCACTACTTAATCTCTCGAATACTTATACTCATCCTTCTGCCCCTTGGTTTTTTATGGAATGGCTGGTGGACATGGGCTATTTTACTACTTATCCTCGGGTCAAGACATCCGGCCCCCCTTTATTGGGAAGAAAAACTTCCCTTATCCGCAAAATACCTCGCAATAGCATCATTTTTAATATTCATCTTGTGCTTCGTTCCAGTACCTATTAAGGTAGTGCCATGAAAATAGCCTGGTGTATAACAGGAGCAGAGATGTTTTTAAATGAGGTCATAGAGTTGATTCGCAAAATCGATAAAGAAAAGGTAGAAATTTTCCTTTCAAAGTCAGCAATGGAAATTTTAGCACGTTATAAAATTCTTGAAAAACTCGAAGGTTATAAGATAAATGATGAAGGAAATACCTCAATTTTTGTAATTACAAAACTCTTCTCGGGCAGATTCGATAAAATCGTAATCGCCCCATGCTCCACAAATACAATTGCAAAAATGGTTCATGGAATTAGTGACACACTGGTGACAAACATCTTCAGTCAGGGTGGAAAATTAAGGATTCCCATCTATGTTTTACCAAGCGACAATCAGGAATTTATTGAATTTTCAACAATAAGTGGAAAAAAACACCTACTTTTTATGAGAGAAATAGACAAGGAAAACTTGAAAAAATTGGCAAAATTTGAAGGTGTTAAGATTTTCAACAACGTCAGGGAACTTGAAGCAGCCCTATTTGACCAAGGGTGAAATATGAAAAAATATGCACAAGTTTCCATTGTAGGTAGAGTAAATACTGGAAAATCAACACTTTTTAACCGCATTATAAAAAAACCTCTTGCAATTACAGACTCAAAACCTGGATTAACAAGAGACAGGATAAAAAAATTAGTTTCTTATACAGAAATTCCTTTCTATTTAACTGACACCGGTGGACTTTACCCACCGGAAGAGGATCTAATCTGGGAAAAAGTTAAAGAAAAGATAGAAAAAACAGTGGATGAATCTGACCTCATACTTTTTGTAGTTGATGCTTCTACCGGACTTTTACCCCACGATGTAGAAATAGCAGAATGGTTGAGAAAAAAGGATAAAGATGTAATTCTTGTAGCTAACAAAATTGACATAAAGAAAAAAGACCTTTATTCCTTCTTTAGTCTTGGATTTGGAGAGCCCGTTGGCATATCCGCTGCCCACGGAACCGGACTGCAAGAACTAATTGAAATAATCGAGGCGAAACTAAAAGAAAAAGGATTTCTTGAAGAAGTAGAAGAAGAAAAACCAGAAAAAACCAGAATAGCAATTCTTGGTAAACCTAACGTAGGAAAATCTTCTCTCTTCAATGCCCTTTGCGGTGACGAAATAAACATAGTTTCTGAAATTCCTGGTACTACAAGGGATGCAGTGGATATAGAAACCGAAGAATTTATTATTATAGACACAGCTGGAATCAGGAGAAAATACAAAGATCCTATAGAACTTTTCGGGGCTGTTAGAAGTGAAAGGTCACTCAGATACGCAGAAGTTGCGATACTCGTTATTGATGCCTCGGCAGAAATCACGGCCATCGACAAAAAAATCGCAAACCTCATCATTGAAGAGAAAAAAGGGATAGTCGTGGCGTTAAACAAGTGCGACCTTATTCCGAGAGAAAAAAGATCCGCAGTGCTCGACTACTTTAAGAAAGAATTAGATTTTATAAACTTCGCCCCGATGCTCTTCACCTCTGCTTTAACAGGTGAAGGAATAAGTTTGCTTAAGGAGGTTATAAAGCAAGCTAAAAAGTCATGGGAAAGGAAATTGAGTAAAAGAGAGGTTCAGCAATTTCAATATTCCCTCTCAAAGAACTTTCCCTTTTCAAAAACCATAATCAAATTCACTCAGGAAGACGTAAGACCTCCGAAATTTAAGATATTAACCGATACAAAGCTTAAAAACAACGAGTTGAAATACATTGAAAATAAGCTTCGAGAAACCTTCGGATTCTACGGCACACCCTTGATTTTAGAAAACGATTTTCCAAAGCAAAACAGTTAAAATTGGTTAGGCACTATGTACATTAAGACCAATTTTACAATAGAAAGCGGCATTCAATTGACTCTAAACGAGAAAAAAATTAAAATTTTAAAACTATGGGAATTGATTTAGAGAAACTTTTATTAGATGCAAAAGACAAAGAAGCGTCGGATGTCCACATAAAAGTGGGACATCCGCCAATTTTCAGAATTTACGGAAAGCTATACTTCAGAGATAATTACCCTGTTGTTACGAGAGAAGATACTGAAGAACTTATAAGAAATTACCTAACTCCTGCCAAGCAAAAGGAGCTGAGGGAAAGGTACAGCGTTGACGTCGCCTTTAGCTTTCCAAATATCGGTAGATTCAGGGTTAACATATTCAGCCAGAGAGGCACATGGTCCTTTGCCATAAGAGCAATACCACCTCTTATTAAAACCATCAAAGATTTAAACCTACCTCCCGTCCTGGAAAAGATAGCCATGGAGGATAGGGGACTGATTCTTGTAACAGGTGTTGCAGGCTCTGGAAAATCTACAACCCTCGCAGCTATTTTAAACCATATCAATGTAAACAAAGCAGTGCACATTATAACAATTGAGGACCCTATTGAATACCTTTTAAGAGATATCAAGAGCATTATAAGCCAGAGAGAGGTCGGACTTGACGTGCTCAGCTTTGCAGATGGACTCAGGGAAGCTCTTAGACAGGACCCCAATGTAATAATGGTTGGAGAAATTAGGGATGAAGAAACCGCTTCCATTGCTTTGCTTGCAGCTGAAACAGGACACTTAGTTTTGTCAACCTTACACACTCTCGATGCCAGAGAAACAATAAATAGAATTGTAAGTATTTTCCCTGCACATCAGCAAGAGCAGATAAGACACCAACTTGCCTCCGTACTAAAGGCAATTGTCTCCCAAAGGCTCATACCAAGGGATGATATGCCTGGAAGAATCCCCGCCTGCGAAGTTATGGTGAACACAGCGCGTATTCGAGAAATGATCCTTGATCCTAAGAGAACCCACGAGATTTTTGATGCTATTGCTGACGGTTATATACCTTATGGAATGCAAACCTTTGACCAATCTTTATATTACTGGTACAAATTGGGTTATATTTCAGAAGAAACCGCCCTGGCATACGCAACAAAGAGAGAAATACTTGAGTTAAGAATGAAGGGTATTGCCTCGGGCGGTGAGGGTGGAAGAAATTGGGAAATCTTTGAAAGAATGGCTTTGAGAAAAGTTCAAGAAAAAGGAGGAATTTAAGAAATGGCCAAGATTGATGATGTAATGCAAGAATTTCTCAACAATGTAGACGAAGTGCTCATGTCGATGATAGTAAATCTGGACGATGCGATTCCTATCACGGGGCACACAACGGACGAATCAATTGATGTCACTGTTCCTCTTGCTTTTCTTACAGAAGTAGCAAGAAAGGCAATGTCCGCAACTGAAAACGCAGGTCTGGGCGCCTGTGAAGACGTGCTTCTCACCACAAGCGACTATTTCATTATTGTAAGAATCATACCAAATTCCAACTACGTACATATTGTCGTTCTGACAAGAAAAGGGAATTGGGGAGTCACCAAAATTCTAATGGGGAAATTTGCACCTAAGTTCAGAGAGGCTTTACCGTAAAGTGTTTCAAAATTCCCAAGCAGGCATGGTTTTAATAATAAACTTAAAATAAAAGAATCAATTGTAATTTCAAAAAACTTTTAGATGCTGATTAGCTATTTCTTTTGTTGAAGTAAAAAACTTAGTTGTTGTTGACGCAATGAGTTCTTCACTACTTCATTAATCATCATTTGTAAGGTTTGAAAAACACCCTTGCCTTCTGTTGCTATTGCTAAAACATAAGGATATTTGTAAATGTTAACCTTCTCTTCAAGCACCGACACAGGCAATGCATCGGGGTGATCCCGCTTATTGTATTGGACAATAATGGGAACTCTTCTGGTTGCGCTCCACATCCCATATTCTTGAAGGGTATCATGCATTTCCTTGTATATAGCAATATTTTCTTCAAGCCTCTCTTTATCTGAATCAGCAACGAAAATAACACCGTCTGCACCCTTTAAAACCAGCTTCCTCGCCTGTTTATAGAACACCTGACCAGGGACAGTGTAAAGACTGAATATGGTTTTATATCCTTTCAATATAGGAAGTTCAAGGGGAAGTAGATCGAAGAACAGGGTTCTTTCACCTTTAGTATCGACAGACAAGAGTTGACCTTTTTTACCCATAAATCTTTCGTAAATTTTCTTAATATTTGTGGTCTTTCCACTTAAACCAGGGCCGTAATAGACAATTTTAAACTTTATCTCATGCTTCTTGAAATCTATTAACACCGCTGTCTCCCGGCTTTATTATAAGGCTAATTAAGCGTTTTTATATTGCCTTTGCTATCTCTGCTATAAGCTCTTTAACCTTAATCTTCACGAGGGCGATCTTCATACTTTTTACTGGAATCACGGCGATCACAATCAGATTCCCATTCTTTGCCTCGGTAATTAAGAGGTGATATTTGTCTGACGAAAGTGTAATATCCCTTATTGCACCAACTGGAGTTTTCGAAGCTATCTGAATTATGTTTCTGAATGCAGGCGCCCAGGTCTTTAATACTTGAGAGACTCCTGTAGTCACCCTTTCTGATATATTAAGAATATTACCTTCACCATCAACCGCAACAAGAGCAAGGATATCCGAAATTTCCTTAACCACACTGGAAAATTTATCTTTGAGCTCCTGACTTAACTTTGACGAAACCGCACTCACCTCTGGAGTTGGTGCTGGAGTCTCAACCTTCTTCTCTACAACTTTTTCTTCAACGATTGGAATTTCTACAGCTTCTTCTTCTCTTGCCTCTTCCTTCTTGGGAGCCTCTTCTGCACTTAAACCTTCGAGTATGCTCTCTACTTCCTCGAGAGTTACAGTGCCTTCTTCCTTCTCCTCAACTTGTGCTTCTTCAGTTACCTTTTTCTCAATCTCTTCAGGGATTTCTTCCAATTTAACTTCAAAACTCTCCTCTACTTCAGGAATTTCTTCTTTCTCAACGGGTTCCCCTTCCGAAACACCTTCATCCTTAAACAACTCCGATAATGCCTGGAGATCGAGTCCTGAGATCTCCTCGCGTGCTACAACCTCTTCGTCTTTCTGAACCGCTGCAGAAAGGAGAAGTGCGTGGAATGGTTTTTCTATTTCTCTCTTTACTTTAGGGCTTCCCCATTTAACTTTAAAGGAACTTTCGGGCTCCTTCATTATTCTCGTAAAGGCTTCTTCGCCTCTCAAATTTCCCAAGGAAGCGTTAATTACCTCTCCATCCTCGAAGAAAATCTTGCCTTCACCCTCGGAAGTGTTGACGATCACCTCGCAGGACTTACCTTCCATAGCAACGAGTTGCAGGAACTGCTGGAGGGTAAGATTTTTTAAAGTTTCCTCTTCCCCACCCTTCTCCTTCTCCAGTATAACATTGAGAATCTGGTCAAAATCAAAGGGTTTCTCCAGGTAACTAATGGCACCTTTTGTCATCACATCTTGCCTTATTTCATCAGAGCCGTATGCAGTCATTACAATTACCTTTATATCGGGCTGAATCTTTCTGGTCTCCATGAGAAGTTCTACACCACTAAGACCTGGCATGCGAATGTCAGTAACAAGAAAATCAAAGGACTTTTTCTTTATTTTCTCTAAAGCCTCCAAACCATTGGAAGCAGTCTCCACCTCGATTTTATGTCTTGTTAACTCTTCAGAAAGCCCCCAAAGAATGTCTTCCTCGTCATCCACCAGCAGAACTTTGATAGGCATAATCACACCTCCTTAACTTTTTGCTCCACACACCCAATAGCCTCGGGTGTGGCAGGATGAAAGTATAGCACAAAAGTTGTGCCTTTTCCAACCTCTGAATAAACCCTTATAATTCCTCTGTTTTCTTTAACCATTTTATCCACCACGTAAAGGCCAAGGCCCCAACCCTCGGCCTTGGTAGAAAAGCCGAGATTAAAAATTCGATCAAGGTCTTCCTTTTTTATTCCAGGTCCTGTATCTGAAACTTCAATTTGAACGAAATTAGAACCACAGTATGGGCAGCGATTTTCACTCCGTTTGACATTAACGGCTATTTTCCTTATCCCCTTCTGGTTTTTCAAAGCATCTATGGCATTTTGAATTAAATCAGACAAGATTTGCTGGAGGTGAATTTCATCTGCATAGACAAGTTCATTACCGTTTTGGTTAAATTCGAATATAATTCCATTGTTTATAAGCTCATTGTTAAGTAAAGATTTGACGCGCTCCACAACTTTCTTTACATTGACTTTTTTAAATTCTATGGGCTTTGTTTTAACCCTACTGTAGAAGGCTCTGACGTGCTGATTTATCTTTTCTATGTGTGTAACCATTCTATCAATTTTCTCGAGGAGTTTAGGATCAGTGAGTTCCCTCCTCAGACTCAAGGCAGTAAATTTTAAGGGGGTAAGAAGATTTTTAATGTGATGGGTGTAAATCGAAACGAGGTCCACATAAGAAAAGTAACTACCTGACCCACTGGCTGTTCTCTCAAAATTTTTCTCAGCGGTAATATCTTTTATTTTCAACAAAAAGCCTTTTAGATCGGGCAAATTCAGAGGATAAACACTTATACCCAAAATGCTACCCGAGGCATACTCAATCTCCATATTTTTTTGTCCAATTTTAACCCTCTCTATTATCTTTGCTCCTATCCCGTAAGGGAGCTGATCTAAATGGGTAAAAAGGTGCCTCTGGAAATACGTAGAAACAAAACTATTATGATATATGACGCGAAATTCCGAATCGACGACCACAATGCCAAAATCGAGATAATCAAGGATTAACTTTTCTGGAAGAACCTGTTCCTCATTTTTGAGATAAAGAAAGATCCTGTCTTGCGCAACATAAAAGTTGGCGTAAAAGGGCAGATAGACGTTCTCTTTACTTTTT
Source organism: candidate division WOR-3 bacterium (assembly GCA_039803545.1). Taxonomy (NCBI): domain Bacteria; kingdom Pseudomonadati; phylum Caldifarciminota; species Caldifarciminota bacterium. The sequence continues at coordinate 52,820 of JBDRYS010000002.1, forward strand.
ATGATGAGCCTCTGACCAAAAACTGTCTTATTTGTAACCTCCGAAAACTTTTTCTCTAAAATTGGTCTTATATGGCCAGCTACAAGATGCAAGAAATTTGTCCCTATAATTTCTTCCTCAGAAAATCCGAGACTCTTAACGCTGTCACTCGCATAGATGACATTTTTTTTACCGTCCAAAATGAGAAAAATTTCTGGACTTAAAGAAAGCAGCTTCTCAATATCTGCAGTATTCACTAACTTCATCTTTTCTCGCTACTCCGAAAGAATCTGCAAGGCGAAAGAGGAATTATGGAACCACTTAAATTCCGGACTGGGTCTAAGAAATTCACCAAAGGTTGTAAAGCCTACTAAAGGCATCGCAAGCTTCCTCTGGAAGAGATTTACTTCCTCGAAAAAGTCATTTCCAAGGGAAAAGTACCTATGGATACTTTCAATCACAAGACTTCCAATGGGCTTACGCTGATCTATAGCAACAAACGCCTGATCAATACTCTGTGTTACCGCTTCTTCCATTCTATCCTTCCTCGCTTCCATAAACCAAACAGTGGAATTTTCAGGAATATCACCTGCAAGCCTTATCCCACCTTCACTTGTAATTCCAACAGCAATCCTTACTTTAGGATATTTAGGATAAGCCGGGTCAGGCACACCAAATTGATACTTACCTAAGAATTTTGTGGGATCTTTGTTGATTTCAGCTTCTGGTATCCCCTTCTTCACTAAGAATTCCTTCCAAACCTCAAAGGCTGGGCGTTCATCGAAGTGGTATATCACATTACCACCAACCTTAGTAGCCCTCTTAGGTACTAAAGGATGCAAACCATGTCCGTGGGATATAGCGGGCGGCGTTTTTGAGTAAATACCTATACAGGCAACACCTCCATTTATAAGCTGATTTGCCAAATGAAGTTGGCAATCCTTAGAGAGCTTCGCGTAATCAAGGATCCCACCGTAGAAGGTAATATTCGGATCATACCTATCCACTATCCTGGAAAGTTCCGTCACGAGGATATCTCCATTTACATAGGAGTCCAATACAAGAAACATGTTTAGGTGTTCAAACCCTTCTACCTTTCTCGCCTTGATCTGATCGAGAACCGGTAAGCATGCTTTTTCCAGTGCGGAATGGAGCCCTTGATGGATATTTGTACCAACCGAATAGGTGAACTTATAAGAATCGCTCTTAACTATCGCAACAATCACACCTGAGTTCAAAACAGTATTTTCTGTAAATACGATGCCGAGCGTTTTTAAAGCGACATAGGGGACATCCTTACCAATAGATTGCAAAACACCCTTTACAACAGGGTCCAAGTCATAGTTCGAAGTTGCAAAAATGAATGCAAAATCTGGCTTGGTTTTGGAGAGTTTTTCAAAGGCAGCCCTGCCGGCCTGAACCCCCGCCTTCCATGGAGAAGGATCCTGCGAGAAACCCGTAGTCATTCCCGAAACCAAAATAGGACCACGCTGAACTTCCTCTTCAGCCCCTTTACCTACCCCAATTCTCGGGGCAGTTGGTTCTCTTTGCATCTTTTTCCACCAATCATCATTCAGGAAAATTTTCTAATCCTCCTTTTGCAACATTATATTAATAAAGCAACTCAAATCAAAAGTCAAGTTACAGTGTTGTTTTCATTTACTTGAAGCCAAAAGCCAGCTTTCACCAACACCTATTTCAACCTTAAGAGGGACTCTTAACTTGCAAACGCCTTCCATCTTTTCTTTAACTATTTGGGTTACGGCATTAATTTCTTCTTCCTTGACTTCCAGAAGCAACTCATCGTGGATTTGCAAAATTATTTTCGATTTAAACCCGTTCCTCTTTAATTCGTTGTATATCTCCACCATGCTAAGCTTGATGATATCAGCGGCAGTTCCCTGAATGGGAGTGTTTATGGCAATTCTTTTGCCCTGCTCAACAATATTCGAATTTCCAGAGAAAATTTGAGGCACCTTCCTGATTCTTCCGTATAGCGTTTTTACGTATCCATTTTTCAGAGCGAATTCAAGATTCTCTTTGATCCACCTCATCACGCCAGGATAGGTGGCAAAAAAATTACTTATGAAAGAATTTGCTTCTTCAACAGAAATATTCAACTCCTTTGAAAGTCCATAAGGAGACATTCCGTAGATGATGCCAAAATTCACTGTTTTAGCCTTTCTCCTCTCAGCTTCTGTTATTTCATCTGGCCTTTTTCCAAAAATGTAAGAAGCGGTAATAGTATGAACATCCAAATCTTTCTCAAAAATATCTATCAATCTCTCATCACCCGAAAAGTGTGCGAGTATCCTCAATTCTACCTGGGAATAATCGGCAGTAAGGATCTTATAACCGGGCTCAGCAATTATCATATCCCTGATATTTTTTCCAAGGGGAGATTTTATGGGTATAGTTTGGAAATTGGGATTATAGCAAGAAATTCTACCGGTCGCTGCACCCACCTGGTTATAACTGGGATATATTCTATCAGTCTTCTCATCCATTAATTCTCTAAAAACATCCACATAGGTACTTTTCAGCTTGAAGACTTCCCGATACTCAAGTATTGCAGAAGGAAGTGGATGAACTTCGGCCAGCTTTCTAAGAGTCTCTTCATCGGTAGAATAACCCGTCTTTGTCTTTTTAATGGGCTTCAATTTGTGTTTTACAAATAGAACCTCGGCTAACTGTTTGGGAGAATTCACGTTAAACCGCACACCTGCTAATTCATAAACCTTGCTTTCCAACTCCTTGATCCTTTGCTCCATTTGTAAGCTTAATTTTTCCAGCTTCTGTCGGTCAATTTTTATCCCAACTTTCTCCATTTCTGCCAAAACTCTTTGAAGCGGAAGTTCAATTCTCTCGAAAACCTCCCTTAGCTCAAGTTTTTCTATCTGACTTTTCAAAAATTTATAAGCTCTTGCAGAACAATCACATATCTGAGCTTCCCTCAATTCTTTTCTTTCCGAGAGTTTTATCCCAGGCCATTCAAGAAAGATCACATCGGGCTCAAACTTTGGCTTATCACTATCCAGAAGAAAAGACGCCATAAGAATATCAAAATCCAAAGTACGTTTCATGTTTTCAATTTCTTTGTAAATTTTCTTACTCTCAAAAGTCACCAATTTGCCTTGAAAGTTTTCTAAAAATGAAATGCCTTTCTCCATGGGGACCTTATAAACCACATTTTCACCACCGGAAAGCAGCAGATAATCTCCGAGTATACCTATCGAAATATATTCTGCGCTCAAAAGGTTCATAGGAATATGCGACGCCATTACAATCTCCGGGGTAATTTCCTCAGCAATTTCCCTCATCAAAGAGTAGAACTCAAGTTCGCGGAAAACCTGAAGAAGTTTCTCCTTATTCCACGGACGCAATTCCATCTCTTCAAAATTAACACTATCCAATACATTAGTTCTCAACTTATTTAATTGGAGAGATTCCATAATAAAATCTCTATGAGCCTTGATCTTTCGAATTACTTCATCGCTACCATCCTCTAAACTCAAAATTTTCTCCAAAGATCCATATTTGTTGAGGACTTCCGCCGCAGTCTTTTCTCCGATACCCGGAACCCCTGGAATGTTATCGATTTTATCTCCAACGAGAACTAAGAAATCAGGAATTTGAAAAGGTTTAACACCAAACTTATCAAGAATGTCTTTTTCCGTAATTATTTTAATACCGCCTTCTCGAGTGTCTATTATGTAGACTCTCTCAGAAACAATCTGGTATAAATCTTTGTCAAGGGTAGCTACAAACACTTCAAAACCTTCACTCTCCGCAATCTTGCTTAATGTCGCAATTACATCATCGGCTTCAACGCCAGGAATTTCATATCTCTTCAAGTTCATTCCATCCAGTATCTCTTTTATGTAGGAAAGTTGCAGGGCAAAATCAGGTGGTGCCTTAGGCCTTTGAGCCTTGTATTCAACAAAAATCTCGTGCCTAAAGGTCTTACCCTTCGCATCAAATACAACAGCAACGTGGGTGGGCTTAAGCTCCCTAAGCATTTTCATTAAAGAATTAGTAAAGGCATAAGGCCCGCTTGTCACAATACCTTTGCTATTAATCAAAGGCCTGTCCCTGAAAGCATAATATGCCCTATAGGCAAGGGAAGCGCCATCAACAATTAAAAGCCTCATAGCAAAAGACTCTTTAAAAATCCGTAAAGAATCTGAAATAAAAGTAATAATCCCCCTATAATACCAAAAACTTTGTGGGTTCGTCTCTTTAATTTCTTGGAACTAAACAAAAATCCAGACAGGATAACAAAAAGCAAAAGTACAAAAACAACAACTCCTGTAATGCAATGGAGGTCCAAAATACCCCCTGCATATATCAACATTAAGATCAATGCGGAAGAAAGCAAAATAAAACTTATAAGCAGGAAGAGATGGTGCAACTTCCTTTTGTGCTTCCTTGCAAAAAAGATGGCACCCACCATAAATAGAAATCCTGTAAGATTCAACAAACCGTGAAGAAGTCCCATATTTAATCCTCAAACTTTAGTTTAATCGTACCCCTTATTAAATCGTGTTTCTTTTTTATATTATGGGATTTCGCCATGGCATAAATCAATGTCATTTCTTTTCCCCTCACCACAGGCCTATCAAATCTGTCCTTAGTATCTAATAACCTCTTGAACTCAACCACATACCCCGTAGAATTAATCCTACCTTTAACATCGAGAATATTGTCTTCGCCACCGAGTTTCGAGTCACTTTTATGAGGTCCATAAATCCCGGTGGAATATGAATCCAAAACTTTAAGAGATCCATTTTCGATGAAAATCAAGAAAATATCTGCATTCTTCATGCCCTTCTCAGGATCAAGGCCTATGGCAGACCAGCCGGAATTCCTCGCCTCAATCCCAAGGTAGATATAGGTGGAATCGATCTTGTAGTGGAGAACCAACCTTTCTTTTACAAGATTTAGCGTGTTAGTGTATTCCCCATCTTTAATTGATCCATCTGCTGTCCAGGGTATGGTGCCTTCAGCAGCCAGGGTGTAAGCAACCATCAAAATTAAAAAAGCAATTTTTTTAAAAACTCTCATATTCCAATTCCCTTTTAAATTATAAAAGCTCCCACTAAAAATTCAAAAATCGGGCAACCTGTGAAGAGGGCTACCATATGCTCTAATTCCAACAAAGGCCACAAAAATTTTTTAATCATCAGGGATTGGTTTATAATTTTAGCATGAAAAAAATAACGATAATATTGCTCCTTTTAGTTTCAAGCCTTTACGCACGGAGCGGTTCTGTATTCAAGCTCGGTGCGAATTCTTCTATGATCATAGAAAACGGTAACGCATACCCCGTAATCGGCATAACTGCAGGTTTTTATCCCGTTCCTTTTTTCTTCATCGAAGGCTCTGGTGAATACATCATAAAGCAAGATGCACAAGAACTATCTCTCCCTCTTACCATTAACTTTGCTTACCCTTCAAGGTACTTCAGACCTTACGCCGGTATTGGAGCTTCATATCATTTCTTAAATTACTCGGATCAAAGGAGCCAAACCTTAGGGGGAAGGTTAAAAGCCGGCGTTACCCTTTTTGACACTAAAAATGCCTCTGGCGCTTTCGAAATTACCTATGAGGTTCCTGATATCAAAACTTCGAAGGGTAGATGGTATTTCACAGGGCGCATTGACAAAGGATTTAACTTGGCCTTCTAAACATGGATAAAATACTTAAAGCTGGCGTCGCGCAAATATCTTCAAGGCTTGGGGACATAGAGTTTAACAAAAGGCAAGTTATCAAAGGTTTACACCTCGGAAAAGAGAAGAAAGCCGATATCGTTGTCTTTCCCGAACTTTCTTTAATAGGCTTTGGCTCCGGTGATATTTACCTTGACAAGGTGGAAGAAAACCTGGAGGCCCTTAAAGAAATCATCGAGGAAACAAAAAAGCTAAATATATGGGCAATCGTAGGATATGTAGATAAAGATGAAAGAGGATTCTTTTATAATACCGCGGCTCTCATAGGAGCAGGAGAAATAAAGGGTAAATTTGCAAAAACTCAGCTTACAAACTACAGACTCTTTGATGAAAAACGTTATTTTAAACCTGGTTCCACCCTTCCCGTATTTCCGACTCCCTTTGGGAAAATAGGAATTCTTATATGTGAAGACGTTTGGTTCCCCGAGGCTTCAAGGGCTTTGACTTTTAGAGGCGCAGAAGTAATTTTTGTCCTTTCTGCATCCCCCTTTGACAGAGGCAAAATTGAAATATGGGATGACTTTCTAAAAGTTAGGGCCTTGGATAATATCATCCCCTTAGTCTTCGTAAACATGAGTGGCATTCAAGATGGCGTAACCTACTGGGGAGGTAGTGCTTACTACTCTGCTTCTGGAAAGCTCATAAAAAGGCTTAAGCTCCTTGTTGATGATTTCGAGGTAATACCTGTTGATCTGGAAGAGCCCAAGAGGCTTCGAAGAAGAGATATAAGAGTTAGGGAGGTAAGGAGAGAAATCCTTGAGGAGATCTTGAGAGCTTACGAGGAGATGTCTAAATGGATATAAACATTGAGATTTACCTAAAAGAAGAGGAACTCAAACTCTTCAAGGATATTATTGTAAATTCCATAAGGGCCAGATTTGAAAGTTTGAAAGCATCCATTGGTATAGTTGCCCTTTCAGGCGGCGTTGACTCCTCTCTCGTAGCAGCGTTGAGTAAAGAAGCCCTCGGTGATAAACTACTGTGTCTTATAATGCCCGAAGAAAATGTCTCCCCAAAGGAGGACATTGAGCACGCTTTAGAACTTGTTAAAAAGTTCAATATCAACTACAGAATTATCGACATCAACGGTGCCGTAGACTGGTTTAAAAAGCGGTTCGAAGAAATTGATTTGGAAAACAAAAACGAGAAACTGGCCGTTGCCAATGTAAAACCAAGAGTAAGGATGATTTTAAACTACCTTTATGCCAATGCATTAAACGGTATAGTAATAGGTACATCCAATAAGACGGAATTACTCCTGGGTTATGGGACTAAATACGGTGACATCGCGGTAGATTTCTATCCCATCGGTGACCTTTACAAAACCCAAGTTTGGCAACTGGCAGACTTCGTAGGGATACCAACAGAGATAGTGAGGAAAAAGCCATCCGCAGGTCTCTGGGTTGGTCAGACAGACGAAGAAGAATTGGGCCATACTTACTACGAAATCGACAGAGTCCTTTATTGTCTTGTAGAGCTCGAGCTCTCCGTTAGGGAAACCAGCAAAATCTTGAACATTCCCGAAGAAGCAATAAATGACATATATCGCAGGGTCATCGCCTCAGAACATAAGAGAAAGATACCTATTATTACCAGACTTTCCCGTATGTGCCTCGACAAGGACTGGAAATACCCAGTAGACAGGCACTAAGGATTAAGCTAAAACAAAAAACATCCATTTCATTGCTTCGGGAGTAATTCTGGGTTGACAAAAAGGTCAATGTAAGGTGGATAGTAGGTACACCAAACATAAAAGAACGCTGAAATTAGGTGAACCTCCCGAAAATTGAAGGTGCTAAATACCACACGAGTACAATAAACCAGGGCAGCTGTACAGTGATGAAAAGTCTCGAAAACCAAAAAGAGTCTCTATTTGTTAGTTTCTTTTTCACAAAGAGATACTCTGTAACATTTGCAAGCAGGTATGCCCAGAACACCATTTTAAGATGCTGAAAAACAGACTCACTAATACCGCAAAAGGGCTTAAGAAAGGCAAGATGAGTAATATCATAACCAAAGTGAAGTATCGAGAAAAGAACAAGAAACAAAAACACCTTTAACTAAACATCCATACTTTTTTAAGATCCTAAATGTTAAAGCCAGGAATGGCAAAAGAAAAATAATAATATCAGCTACCTCTAAAATTCCTCAACATTACCGCAACAACCTTCCCTACATAAACGTCTTTTAACAAAAATCTGCCGGGTAAATCTTATTTAAATTTAAAAAGCTGTAGCTATTTCTTCACAAACTTAACCTCATTATCGTAGTCGATTAACACTTTATCCGCAGGTTTGATCTCACCCGCAAGAATCCGATCAGCGAGAGGGTTTTCAACATACATCTGAATTGTTCTCCTTAAAGGCCTTGCACCAAGTTCTGGGTTATAACCCGTCTCAGCCAGGAAATCAACGAGATTTTTAGTCCATTCGATTTCGATATTATTCTCTGCCAGGCTCTCCTTAACCTCACTAAGCTGGAGTTCAACAATCTCCCTAACTTCCTGAGGACCAAGGGGGTTAAAAAATACAAACTCGTCAATCCTGTTCAAAAACTCAATCTTAAAATATTTCAGAAGTTCAGGCATTATCTTGTTAACCTGGTTCTGGTGATAATGTTTTATTTCGTCATCGCTCTTGATAAACCCGATTTGCGGGGCATCCCTAAATTGATACTGAATATTGGAAGTCATAATTATAAGTGTGTTTTTAAAGTCTACCACGTGGCCCTGGGCATCCGTTAGCCTTCCAGCATCAAAAATCTGGAGCATTATATTAAACACATCAGGGTGTGCCTTTTCAATTTCATCAAACAGGATCACCTGATAGGGACGCCTTCTTACCGCCTCCGTCAATTGTCCACCTTTTTCAAATCCAATGTAACCCGGAGGCGCACCGATCAACCTCGAAACAGTGTGCTTTTCCATATATTCAGACATATCTATTCTTAAAAGCGCATCCTCGTCATTAAAGAGGAGCCAGGCCAGTTGCCTTGCCAGATGGGTTTTACCCACACCCGTGGGTCCTAAGAACATAAAGACCCCTATTGGTCTGTTCCGTGGCCCCAAACCAGCTCGAGAGCGCCTGATTGCCTGAGCCACGACTTTAATTGCGTAGTCCTGCCCTTTAACTCTTTTCCTGAGTTCATCCTCCAAGTAAAGAAGCCTTTTGGCTTCGTCCTCCAGTAATCTTAATGCCGGAATGCCCGTCCATTTCGAGACTACTATGGCTATATCATTGTCATCAACAGCATCGTCAATCCCTCGCTCTTCAAGCCATCTCTTTTTGCGTTCTTCATATTCGCTCTCCAGTTTAGAGAGCTCCTCTTTTATCCGATCTATTTCAGTAACTTTTCCAAACTGGCCAAGCAAATTTATTTGGTCCCTTAATGACTTAATCTTGCTCTCCAAACTCTTGAGGTCTTCAGGCATTTCGGAAAGTTTTATTCTCAACATGGAACAGGCTTCGTCTAACAAATCTATAGCCTTATCAGGCAACTTCCTCCCCTGTATGTATCGATCAGAAAGCTTTGCCGCAGCCACAATCGCAGAATCGAGAATCTTAACTTTGTGGTGTTCTTCAAATCTCTCCCTTAAACCCTTCAATATTTCAATAGTTTCTTCAACACTCGGCTCTTTAACATATACCTGCTGGAATCTTCTCTCAAGGGCACCGTCCTTCTCAATCCTTTCCCGATATTCGTCGAGGGTTGTAGCGCCGATTACCCTGAGTTCACCGGAGGCAAGGCCCGGCTTCAAAAGATTTGCCGCATCTATAGCACCCTCTGCTGCACCAGCACCAACAATAGTATGCAATTCATCTATAAAAAGTATGTACTTGTCTTTTTGCCTTTTTACTTCATCAATCACTGCCTTCAATCTTTCCTCAAATTCACCCCTGAACTTCGAACCTGCAAGAAGCGCTCCCATATCCAGCATCAAAATCCTTTTATCCTTGAGAAAGTCGGGAACTTTTTTCTGTACAATCCTCTGCGCGAGTCCATAAACGATGGCTGTTTTTCCAACACCGGGCTCTCCAATCAAAACCGGGTTGTTCTTAGTTTTCCTTAAAATAATTTGAATTACCCTCTCTATTTCTGCTTCCCTTCCAATAACAGGGTCAAGTTTACCCTGCTCGGCAAGTTTAGTAATATCAACAGTGTATTTAGCAAGGGCGTTATACTTACTTTCCGCTGTAGGTTCAGTAACCCGTTGTCCTCCCCTGATCTCATAAAGGGCCTTATAGATCTTCTCCCTATCAACCCCAAACTCCTTCAAAATCCTTGCAGAAGGGCCGCCACCAGAATTTTCAATGGCCAATAGCAAATGCTCCTGAGCAACATACTCATCTTTCAGCTTCTCAGCCTCTTCGAAGGCCTGTTGCAATACCTCCTGAGCCCTTGGTGTAATGTATATCTGAACTGGTCGGGATCCGCTCCACTCTGTTTGTGGTATCTTTAAAAGCGCTTCTTTTAACTTCTCTTTCACAAGGAGAGGATGAACATCCAATTTCTCAAAGATCTCCCAGACGACCCCGCCTTCCTCTTCGAGAAGTCCATAAAAAATATGTTCTACGTCCAATTGATTGTGTTTAAACTTAACCAACGCTTCCTGAGCCCTCATCAAGGCTTCTTGAGCACCTTCAGTAAACTTATCCATTCTCATTTCCTCACCTCATTGTTTTTTTTATTTATAGCAAAATCGAGCTGAATTGTAAAGCAAAACTTCGTTTGGACAAAAAACTTTAAAATTAAAGCACTTATGAAAATCCTTCGGTTTATTATTTTGATCACCCTTGCAATTTTACTCTTTGTTGTTGTGATATACCCTTTTACCTTCAACGTTTCACAATACCGGACAAAAAACCCGGAAATGACTGCAATGATGAAATTCAGAATCAAGCAATGGGAAAAACAGGGCAAAAAAATTACAATAAGATACAGGTTTGTTCCCTTGAGTCAGATTTCTCCCTATCTGATAAAAGCGGTTCTAATAGCAGAAGATGACAAATTTTATCATCATGAAGGATTTGACCTTGAGGGTCTTAAGAAGGCACTGGAAAAAGACCTGAAAAATAAAAAGTTTAAATATGGAGGGAGCACAATTAGCCAGCAGTTGGCGAAAAATCTATTCTTATCACCGAGAAAAAGTTTAATACGGAAACTCCAGGAAGCCGTGCTCACCATAAGGATAGAAAAACTATTAACTAAGAAAAGAATACTCGAACTCTATCTAAATGTTGCAGAATGGGGGCCAGGAATCTTCGGGGCCGAAGCAGCTGCAAACTACTATTTTGGAAAATCGGCAAAGGATCTATCGCCCTGGGAATCAGCGCTTCTTGCAGCAGTTTTGCCACGGCCTTTAAAATACAGTCCATCAAACCCCTCCCCCTATGTTCAGAGAAGAGCCAGCAAAATCCTATACATAATGAAAAGAAGGGGCATAATTTCCGAAGAATACACAGAAGTAGAGAAGGAAACGCAGGATATAACTGAAAGTGCTCAGCAGGATAGTATAATCAAAGCAGACTCAAGTGTTAATTTGGAGCAACTAAATCCAGTAGATTCTTTAAAGCAAGAAGCAAACTAATCACTTTAAAACTCTCTTACGAAGATCCCAAATTGAGAAAGCATCTTTAAAAACATCTCTGCAATATCTTTAACCATCCCAAGCATCTCCAGAGGCAAAACGCCGGTAGAGTTTAAGGATTTATCAAGAAACATCTTAGCAATGATGGCAGGGGGAATACCTGTAAGCTCGCTCATAGCTGTTCTTTTTCTAACTTCATTGTAGCGATGGATTATCTCAAAGCCCTTTTTATCGCTTTTCCTGTAAAATTCTACCCTCAGGATAGCAACATCCTTTTCATCCCCTTCAGTCAGTTTACTATAAAGCCAGTTTTTAAAAGGCTCATAAATAGACTCTTCTTTATTAAAAAGTCCAATATCCCTTAAAACTCTAAAAATCTCTGCATGACCAAGATACCTTAGAGTTTTTTCTTCCATATTTTCCACATCCACTGTTTCCAAAAGGGACCTAAGGCCGTCGGTGTAAAAAGCCTCCAATTCACCTATACCCTCGTAAATGTCTTTTTCTAAACCACTTAGGGCCTCTACAGCCACAACCTTTCCGTCCCTTTTTATCCTTGCAGGCCTTATGTACTCTTCTATCAAATCTTCAAAAGACCAGGTAATTCTGTAATTGAAAGGTGGCCTTGGATAGAGTGGAATTCCCCCAACCTTAATTACTATCTTGTCCACCGCTGGCCCCAATTTTGTTAATCCATATCCAACCAAAAGATTCGAAATACCCGGTGCGAAACCAGCATCCACAAAGGCAGAGACTCGGTTTTCCTTTGCAATGTCATTTAATACCAGTGGATTTTCCTCCATATAAGTAATATCGACGATACTCACCCCCTTCTTTACAGCACGCTCGAAAACCTTAAAGCCATACTTCGCCGGCAGACAGTTAAGTATGAGCGTTGATTTATTAATGTAATCATCTAAGTCTATCTCGTCAATACCCTTTTCTAAAACATCAACACCGAGCCTTCGGACCCTTTCTGCATTAGATCTATCCTTCTCTACAACCAGAATTTCTCTAATACCAAGTTCTATGAGGGTCTCAAGGGCTACATAGCCCTGTCTTCCTGCACCGAGAAGGAGAACCATTTGAAAACCTCCTTTACAAAATTTTAATCCAAGGTTGCAAAATGGTAAAATGTCAACTTTACGATCATTTCTATATGTTGAGTTAGCCTGCGCAAAACTTTTTAATCAGTCAATTTTAATTTGTTCGCATTGCTAACTTTATAATTTTGCATATGACATCGAGATTTGAAAAAATTAGAGAGGACATTCTGACACAGGACCCTCTGAAGCTGATGATAAAACTCTCCCTTCCCCTTGTCGTTCTGAATTTTGTACACCTAATTTACAACCTGACAGATACCTTTTGGCTTGGTAGACTTGGAAGGACAGCGGTTTCTTCTCCAACCCTTTCCTGGCCAGTATTTGGTACAATTATGAGCCTTGGAATGGGCTTTGGGGTCGCTGGTTTTGCCTTTATTTCTCAGTATCAAGGTAGTGGTGATTTTAAAAAGGCCCAGAAAGCAATGGGAAATCTCTTTACCCTCTTCCTCATCTTTTCGATAATAGCTGGCATAACGGGGTTTATATTAACTCCTTCCATACTCAAAGCAATGAGAATACCCACTGATACCTTCAATAACACCGTAATTTATCTTAGAATAATGTTTGCAAGCATTCCTTTCTCTTTTCTTGGTTTTGCCTTTTCCTTTGCCCTAAGGGCTCTCGGGGACACAAGAACACCAACAGCTATAAACGTTTTCGGAATGTTATTAAATGTGATTCTCGACCCTCTTTTAATTTACGGATTATGGATTTTCCCCAAAATGGGAGTTATGGGTGCTGCCCTCGCTACTGCTTTCTCGAACTTTTTAGCTTCTATACTTGCCCTCAGGCTATTCCTGACGGGAAAACTGGGAATAAAAATCCATTTGAGCGACCTAAAGCCAGACCTTAAACTGTCGATGTCCATCATTACAAAAGGTTTACCTGCAAGTATTGGACAATCTTTAAATTCCCTTGGTTTTGTATTTCTGGTAAGTATCATCTCAAAATTCGGATCCGTGGCCGTAGCAGCTTATAGTATTGGCGACAGGGTCATACAGCTCATCTTCACAATTTCTGATGCCATCAACCAGGCCCTCGGTTCCATTCTCGGTCAAAACCTGGGAATGAAAAATTTCAGCAGAGTAAAAGAATCTATCAAAAAGGCGGTTTTACTTAATGCTGCTGTAATAAGTTTCTTTGCAATTTTTATTTATTTAGCAAGGACGGAGTTGATCTCAGCCTTTATCAAAGATCCACAAGTTATTCTTGAAGGGAAAAACTACATCGAAAAATTTATTGTTGCAATGCCCTTTTTTGGCATTTTTGGCGTCTATTCAAGTCTTGCCATGGTATCAGGAAGAACAGCAGAGGGAATGATTCTTGGCCTTGTAAGGTTGTGGGTTTTGAGAATACCCATGGCATACTATTTCGGGAAACTCTTCGGCACCAGCGGTGTCTGGATTGGAATGAATATTAGCAATATAGTCGCATGTTTAATCGCTTACCTTTGGTACCTCAGGGGAACCTGGAAGAAAACCCTTATCTAATGACTCCTTAAAAGGCAAATATTCAAATTTAAGTACCTTTATCTCATGTTTGTTTAACCTCTTGGGGTTCCTGGGCCACCAGAGGTAAATCTCCACATACATAGGTTTACTGGGCACGAAGGTTTTATCGGAAACAACCCATCTCTCAATGAGCCTTTCCTCCTCTTCTTTAACTTCGAAAGACGCAAAAACAACGGAATCGGGATACCAATATAGGTAGTGTTTCGTTACACTTTTCTGCTTCAACTTTAATGGAAACTTATGAACGGTCTTTTTTACGCTGTCAGGTTGGTACCATCGTCCAAACTGCCTGATTATCCCATAATTTCCTGAAGGATACAAAGGATTTCCCCACTTAGAAAATTCAATATCCACCTCGTATACTCCCGCATCAAAGTCATATAAGAAGGGAGCAAAACACGCATCCTTCAGGTTTGATAAATCCCCTTCCACCGTGAAGATAAAAGTTCCATAAGAAAAAGCCTTTTCTGAAACAATACCCGAAGAAAGGTAAACAACACCGGTGTCAGAGGGTTTTGCTAAAGCGCGGAATATCAAAACATCATCCCTCTTCTCCAACATTTTAGAGGTAAACTGATTTTTACTGCGTGGGTCAAAATTTTCAAAAGTTCTCCACCTGAACCCTGAAAACTCAAGGGTGTTGAACAAAATTAAAATTGATAAAAGATTCATGAAATAAAATAATAAACCACACTGAGAAGAATTAGAACAAAACCCGGCACCACAGTACTGCCAAATCTAATCTTTATGCCCTTTTCGAAAAGAAAATGGTAAAGCTCATAAGACATTAAACTGGCAAAAAAACCCGCATGGAACGAATAGATATGGCTCGCTTTAAAACTTTTCCCGTTCAGGAAGAACATGACAACTATAAAGCCCCAATAAATCACTAAGAAGATTAGGCTTTCAATCAGGTTTTTCAGAAATCTTTTTCCACTGTCCCTTTCAGCGAGTATCCTTATTGACCACCAGTCGTATATCCACTTAATTATTGCAAAGAAAAGGAATCCAAGCCATAGAGAGTTTATGAGATACATCTTTAATCCCGGGATAAATCTCGAAAACAGAGAACCTCCCACCGCCACTCCAAAGCAAAGGGGGCAGAAAGAGAAGAGAAATGAAAAAACTACTGGTTTCATTCCTCTACATATCTCCGCAAATAATTCATCACTTTTTCCTCACCGGTCAACAATTTGTTCTTCCGGAGGTCAAAAAGCGCTGGTACCTTTAATGTATCCAAGCCAACCCTTTTTGCTACCGACTTAAATTCCTCATAATTGGCATCATTATAAAAAACCTCTTTCAAAATCACTGGCCTCTTAAGCTTCGCTTTTAAAGTAAAATCCACAACCTTTAAACAATGTGGGCATTCGGCCGAGTAATAAAGATACAATGCTCTGGTTTCCCTTTGAAAGGAAAAAATTGATAGAGCAAAGAACAAAAGAAATCCCATTAAACCTATAACAAAATTTTTCCTGTCCACTTTTAAAATTTTAAGGGCAACAAGATGTTAAGAAAAAGGACTGGGCGAAGTATAAGAATAATTTTTTTATGAACTTTAACTAAGGTCCGGGGGTTCAGAACAAGTTATGAACCTTTATTCTTCGGATTTCTCTTGATAGCCCTTCAAAATGCTTTCCAGCTCTTCAATGTATTCTTCCAATGCTCTCCTCCCCACTTCGGTTATCTTTATGAGAGTCTTGGGCTTTTTCCCCTCAAAGAACTTCTTAATCTCAACGTAGCCTGCTTCTTCCAGCTTCGAGAGGTGTCTCGATAAGTTCCCCTCTGTTGTGGAAACCAGCTCCAGAAGTTCCTTGAAAGAGAGCTCTTTATACTTTGCAAGAGCTAACATCGCCCGAAGCCGAACCGGTTCATGGATTACTGGATTCATAATCTACTATTTTTAATCCTCAATTCAAGATAAATGTAAAATCCAACGTAGCAAATACCATATACCAAAAGTGTCAGCGGAATTTCCCTTTCATTCAAAAGCATAAAGGCGATAACCCCAGCAATGTTGCTGACCAAGGAGAATAAAAACAATGATTTTTCCGAAAATAGGCCCCACAAACCTAAGGAAAAAGCTATTATACCAGGCCATAAAAGATATAAGAGCACTAAACTGTTAGATTTGACAACAGCAAAAGTCAAGAGGACGTTGAAAAGTAATATATATCCCCAGAGCGCAGGTATAAAAGTAAATCTCGTATTCTTAGTGGCTTTTCTCATGTTAAAGAACACGCCCAGAATCGTAATAAACCATATCAAGCCAAAGGACAGATATGTAAACTTAGAGCTTAAAAGGAGTAGATAAACAGCAAAAGCCGATATCCAATAAACAAAGGCTGTCCATTTTGTCCATTTAAAAGCATCAAGCAGGAAAAAGAAGGGGAGAAGAAAGTAAACATACCTCCAATCACCGGTGAAATAACTAAGGAGGGAAGAAGAGGCCTGATAAAGTCCCCACACCAGGAACTCGGCCTTCGCGGAGCGAAGGCCGAGTTCCGTTTCCTTTTTCAACACCGCTTTAATCTCTTCAAGAGCAGATAAGGCCTCCTTAATTTCCTTTTCTTTCATAACCGCCTCCGAATATAACACTCAGGCTGAGAGAGAAAGAACCAAGTGGCGATTCGGGAGAATTCAAAAGTTCGTTACCTTCTTGCAAACTCCAATTTTTTGATAAAATTGTGTTATAAGAAACCATAGCCATTAAGCCAACAGGAAGTTTCTGTGGTAAAACAACAAATCCAATGGATGGTGAAATCGAGAAACCGCCTCTTGACATGGTAACTTCCCTTTTGGGATCAGTCCAAACACTATCCCAGCTTAAACCTTGAGTTCTTACCCTAATCCTTACATCTTCACCAAATCCGCCTATTCCAAGCATCAGGAATGGGTTGAAAATCCCGAGGGATACGGGAATATACCCCACCTGGAAAAACCCACCGCTTATGCTATAGGTTACCTCCATGGTATCCTTTACTCTTTTTTCTGAACCACCGACTCCACCGCCCCCAATCATGGTTTTCCCGAGGAAAGAGAAGCCATGACCACCCTGTACAAAGACATACTCGATCTTCTCCATCCCCAGCCCTGCGAGCTTACTATTTACGCTTTCGTTATTGAATTTCACAAGGCCTGCGGTGTAACCGCCAAACCCACCGTACAGCACCCCTATCAGGATTGTAGTTATTATTGGACCTACCATTTTAAATCTCCTTTTGTAAATTACTTTACAATGTAAAGTATATTGCATTGGAAATGTATTGTCAAGTCTCCTCTCCTAAAGCTGGAAAATCGAAAGGGTTCGCTTGAAAAGTAATTAATAATATATGGCTATGCTTTTACACAAAAAGGCCTGAAGACTTTGTGAATTACAAAAACGAGATTACGTGTTTCTTCAAAATTAATTCTACTTGAAAGATCGTCTATTGTAGTTCTGATGCCCATTCGAGCCTCCCCTTCTTGTTGTAAGCCCTGTCAAGCTCTCTTTGTAATCTGATTATCGTTTGTGTTAATATTATATCTTTATGTTATCCCTCAATCTCTCAACCTTCTTTTTTATTTCTTTACATACGCTTTCGATTCTTAACCCTACCCGTTTAACGGTGCCTCTATCTCATATCCACTTTACCTTTATCCCGTTAATTTTGTGTTTCTCGCCACTTTCATTGGATACGACTACATTGCGTTCCTCCTTTTTTAAAGAACAAAAGGAGGCAATACGGTCACCGCTTTATTATTTTGCTATTTTTGATGAAACAATCCCATTTCGAGTAGATTAATTTTGAGGAACGCCGCGTTATTGACAATTTGAATCTTAAAGGCTATAATTTTTACATGGAACTAATTAAGTTAATCGAAAAAGTTGAAGAATATAAAGAAAAGCATAGCTCGATAACGCGAGCCCTTTCAAAGTTAAGCGACTTTTATAGCAAAGGTGAGATCACGGAAAAACAGTTCCTCATTCTAAAAGCGGATTATGAAAAGGAGATTAATTTTCTGACTAAGGAGCTCAACGAGCTTCTCAGTGAGGTAAAATCCAAAGTTGAAGAATTTGAGAATAGGTTAAAAGAGCTTAATATAGAGTATAAGAGAACTAAAATCGACATCCTCCTCGGTGATAAGCCTCCCGATATAGGAAGAGCAGAATTAGCAAAAATAGCCAAGGAAATTGCTTTAACCAAACACGACTACAAGCAGTACAAAGCAATTCTCGAAGCAGAAACAGAAGAAGATTTCGAGAAAATAAGGAAAATGGCCCCTCCCACAAGCATTAAGGTAGAAAATGTCACCCCTGTCAATGAGTTACTGGAACAAGAAGAACAACTCAAAAAGAAGCGTTTAGAAGGTAAAGCTCAACTTTACTTAAAACCCCTTGAGGAAATTTACAAAAGGCTTGAGAAAATAAAGGATTTCTTAACAGAAAGCCTCACGGAAGTTGAAACGGTAAAAAATGCTCTTGAAGAAGAGGCAGGAAAGCTCGTTATAAAAATACGAATGGGCGGACCTGAAGAACAAAGCGCCAGAAATAGATTGATGGAAGTCATTAAAAAAGTGAAAGAGTACGATGAACTCCTGGCCAAGATTAGCAAAACCGTTGAAGAAATTAATAAGAGGCTGGGTGAAAAAGAACTTATAATGGTAGAAAGTCAGGAAGATGCCTCCAAGATCGGGCAGATAGAAGAGATTAACCTGGAGGAAGCTTCTAAAATACTAGAAGAGCTTGAAAAACAGGGTGTGGAAGTAATTAGTACGGTCCCTGAGGAAAAAGTCGAGGAAGAGAAGGAAGAAGAGGAAGAATTAACTAAGGAGCCCGCTCCAGAGTTTAAAACAGTAAAAAGCAGGAAACGCTCGCCTCTCGTTCCAATCCTCGTCTCAATTCCTATAGTATTGGGTTTACTTTTTGCAGTCTATAGAAAATTCTTCTTTACACCTTCACAAGAAGAAAAGGTAATATTCCCTGTATACATGGGCAATTCGGAGCACAATTTCAACGTAAAGGCCCTTTTGGGAAATCAAGTACCACGCATTGATTGGTCAAGGAATTTAACCGGTATTCCGTCACAGCCTGCGATAAACAACGGCATAATATATGTAGGGACAGACCAGGGGATATTGTACGCATTAGATACTCTCGGTAATGTGCTTTGGCAGACAAACTTAAATGGCAGTATTAATCACGCTCCGGTTATATTGAATAACAATATAATCGTTGGCACTTCAAATGGAGTTTTACACATTATCAACACTTCGGGTCAAATATTGAAGTCAAAGAGTTTCAACGGGTCCATTGTCGCACCCCCTATTGCCTTCGGCGATATAATTTACGTACCTGTTTTTCAAGATGGTGTATACGCATACAACATCAATCAGGACAAAATTGAATGGAAATTCTCCACCGAGGGAATGGTTAAAAACATGCCTTTAATTGATGAAACAAACCTTTATGTGGCCGATTTAAACGGAAATATTTATATCGTGAATAGAACAACAGGAGTTGAGATAAACCACATTAAAACTTCAGCCCCAATAGAAGCTTATCTAAATCTCTATGAAAAACAGCTGTTCTATGGAAACACAGCAGGCGAAATAGGGTGTTTCGATGTGGCAAAGAATACTATCTTGTGGTCTTTTAACTTTACAGAGCCAGTCACTGGATCCCCTGCGGTTAAGGATAGCTTCGTAGTTGTAAGTACCGCTTTTGGAAAGATCTACTCCCATAACACAAAAACAGGAATCAGGATGTGGACTTTTGACACTAAAAATTTTATATCTTCTACACCCGTGATTATCGATACCTTCGTACTTGTTTCAACTACAACCGAAACGGGAGAATTTGGTGAACTTTACTGTCTGAACCTTAATAATGGCAATCTAATCTGGGTACTTCCAATACCCAAAGTCCTTGAAACCTCTCCACTCTTATGGGGCAGAAGGTTATTCATTGCAGCAAGGGACGGAACTTTCTATTCCTTGAGCTTTTGATAGGACGATTTAATTCCTTTATAATTGAGCACAACAGGGCCGTTAGCTCAGGAGGTAGAGCACCGGATTTTTAATCCGGTGGCCGCAGGTTCGAGTCCTGCACGGCCCATTTTCTCAAAATTTTGATCCTTTATAATTTAAATGCCTTTTTACAATACCTAAGAAGGGGGGATAATGTCCCGTGTCTTAATCATAATGGGCTCCAAAAAGGATATAACATTTTGTGAAAACATCAAGAAAGAATTAGCAAAATTCGGCATCGAAGTAATCCTACGCATTGGTTCTGCCCATAAAGTTCCCTTAAAGGTTTTAGAAATTCTTAAAGAGTATGAAAAGGAGATTGATGTCATCATTACCGTTGCTGGAAAAAGTAATGCGTTAAGTGGCTTTGTTGACGCTCAGACTTCAAAACCCGTCATTGCCTGTCCACCCTATTCCGAAAAATTTGCCGGTGCCGACCTCTTCTCATCCTTAAGGATGCCAGAAGGAGTAGCCCCAATGGTGGTGCTTGAACCAGAACAAGCCGCCTTAGCTGCAGCTAAAATTGTGGGAGTTAAAGATGATGAAGTAAGAAAAAAAGTCGAAGAATATCAGATAAAACTCAAAGAAGAAATTGAAAAAAGTGACAAGGAGCTTCTCAATGGGTAGCGTAAAGGACTTAATCGTATTAAAGGAACCAACAGAAGAAACGACGGGAGTGGGCAATTTCGTGTTTTCGGACCGTTACTCGGTCTTTGACTGGGGGGAAATGCCAGATCAAATACCGGATAAGGGTAAGGCCATCTGCATTGTAACCGCTTACTTTTTCGAAAAGCTGGAACAAAGGGGCATAAGGACTCACTATCTTGGTATAGTCGAAGAAGGAACAGTAAAAAAACTTAACGATGTAAAAGAGCCCTCGAACACACTTCAATTTAAGATGGTAAGAGTAATAAAGCCCACTTTTAATGGAAAAGACTATGACTACTCAGCTTTTAAGACTTTAAAATCGAATTTTCTTATCCCCCTTGAGGTTATTTACAGAAATAGCCTTCCTGAAGGCTCTTCGTTATTAAAGAGGCTCTTAAAGGGAGAGTGGAAGCCCGAGGATGCGGGGCTAAAAAGCATACCACAACCCGGTGAGAAACTGGAAAAACCCATCCTCGATTTTTCAACGAAACTTGAAGTTACAGATAGATACATAAAAGAAAATGAGGCCTTTGAGATCAGCGGACTCACACCAGAAGAATTTACTAAACTTAAAGAAATCGCAATTAAAATTAACGCAATTATCACCGAGGAGGTAAGCAGATTCGGCCTCGTTAACGAAGATGGAAAGTTTGAATTTGCCCTTGATGAAGATAGAAACTTAATGGTAGTCGATGCCGTTGGGGCTCTTGACGAGTGCAGGTTCACCTACAAAGGAATTCCTGTGAGTAAAGAGATATTGAGAATCTTTTACAGGAAAACTGATTGGTATGAAGAAATCGAAAAAGCAAAGAAGGAGGATAGACAAAATTGGAAGAACCTGGTTAAATCCAATCCTCCTTCTCTACCCGGGGAGTGGAAAGAACTGGTGAGTAACATTTATAAAAGCTATGCTAACGAAGTCACTGGAAGAAAATTCTTCGAAACTCCAACCCTGACCTCGCTTCTTTCAGAATTAGAAAAACTAATTGAGAGGTTTAGAGATTAAAAAATTAAACGTTTTCCTGCTCAAGTATATTGACCACAACTTTGACAAGTTGCGGATCAAATTGCTTTCCACTTTCTTTAATTAATTCAAAAATGACTTGTTCTTTGTTCAAAGCCTTTCTGTAAGGCCTGTCAGAGAGCATAGTTACTACAGCATCAGAAATACAGAGAATCCGACCTCCTAATGGGATTTCCTCGCCTTTAAGACCATTGGGGTAACCTTTGCCATCATAACGTTCATGATGGGTTTCAACATACAGAGCAGTCTTCTCAAGTCCTGGAATGCTTTTCAATATTTCCTTCCCAACATAAGGATGATTTCTTATCTCATCCCATTCTACACTATTAAGGGGACCATCCTTTAGCAGGATAGCCCTCTCCACCACAACTTTTCCGATATCATGAAGTAAACCCGCCACATATATATTTTTCTTTTCATCAGCAGGTAAATTTAAGGCCTCTGCAACTCTCAAAGCAAATTCAGCCACATCCTTAGAGTGATTTGCCGTAAAATAGTCCTTTTTGCTCTCAAGCTGGGAAAGAATTTCGATGATTTTATCGAGTGCTTCCACACTCTTTTCGTATAGGAAGAGATTTTTTGAAGCAACTTTTACAGAACTGAATAGTACCTTAATCAATTCTTGATCTTCATCAGTGAGCTTTTCTTTAATTCTGGACCCAAGAATGGCCAGGTAATTATGATTTTCGATAGAAAAAGAAACGGTAAGTAAAACCTTATAATTTAGGTCCGCATTCTTTAAGCAGGTGGTACAAACCTCCCCTTCTCCCTTTGCTTCTTCCTCAAGAGGCAAATTCTTCTTAATTTCGGCGAGCTCGCTCTTCGAAAAGCCAAAATTGTACAATAAAGTGAAATGACCCAAGTTATTGCTATAAAAAGCGCAATTCTCTATCTTTACAATTTCTCTAAGGTATTCCCTTGACACATCAAAGATTTTTAGAAGACTTGACTCGCTTAAAATGTTCTCTGCGAGATCCTTAACAAAAAGCAGAGCCTTCAACCTTTTTTCTGAATCTTCACGATATTTCAGTAATTTCAAAACGCTGGTGAGATAAGGAATAAGAGACCTTAAAAGCCTAACCTCTGCTTGCGTATATGGCGGAAATCCATAATATCGCCCAAGATAGATCATACCGAAGAGTTTATTGTCTACGAAAAGAGGAACTATCATGACCCTTTCAACTTTGTAATAGTCCACAAATTGTTTCAAGATTCTCGGTTCATTTTTAGCATCATTAATAACAACTATATCTTTTTTCTCAAGCACCTGAGAAGCTGCTGTCTCCGGTGTAAGTGGAAAGTTGAACACGCCCTCGATGACCACATCTCCATGAAGAGAAAAGTCCATATAACCCTTACCCCTACCTAAAAGATAATTAGTTACTTCATCGTAAACGGTGATACCTCCGATTGTCGAAGAAGTGATTTGGCAAAGGTGTTCTATGATTTCATTATAAATTTCGTCAAATTCCTTAACCATAGTAACCTTGTGCACAAACTCGTCAACAACACTCTGAAGGTACTCAGATTCAGAAATGGTCAATATAAGCTTTGCAAACCCTTTATGAATATTCAACCACTTTACCAATCGTTCATCAGTTCCTTCAAAAGTAATAATTAAAGCACTTGGCGTATCAAGAAAGGCTACTTTATCATCAAAGGCAAAAATCTCGGGTATCTCGCCAGTCAATCCTATAAAATGTTGACGGTAAGGTGACTCATACACATTGTAATAGAACTCAACTCCCTTTGCCTGAGGTACAGCTTCTTTTAACAACGACTCAAAACTCAACAAAACCTTATTCTCACTCATGTGAAAATTATAATAAGCAAAGACAAGAAAATCAAAACGTAAAGAATTCATCCAAATATCCTCTACAATACCTCCTTACAAAGTCCTCGCAAGCTCCGACACCAAATTAAGACTTAGTCCGTAGCTTGCTTATCCAGTATTTTGACTCTATAATATATACATAGGCGCCATCGTCTAGTCTGGCTCAGGATACCTGGTTCTCAGCCAGGAGACCCGGGTTCAAATCCCGGTGGCGCTACCACTGGGGGATCGTCTAACTGGCAGGACAGCGGACTCTGGATCCGCCAGTCGGGGTTCGAATCCCTGTCCCCCAGTTTAACTTTATCGTAATGGATCTAAAAGAAGGACTTACCTTTGATGATGTTTTAATCCTCCCGGGTGAAAGCGAGATTCTCCCTGCGGAGACCGATCTTAAGACAATTTTCGCTAAAAATGTCCCTTTGAACATTCCTCTTGTCTCCGCTGCCATGGATACCGTCACCGAATCAGAGATGGCTATCGCCATAGCCAGACTCGGAGGAATAGGAGTCATTCACAGAAATATGACTCCTGAAAGGCAGGCAGAAGAGGTAAGAAAAGTAAAAAGGGCTCAAAGCTGGTTCATCGAAGACCCCTTTGTCCTCGGACCTGAGAACACCGTGAAAGATGCCCTTAAACTAATTGAAGAAAAGGGCATTTCTGGGATCCCAATCGTTGATAATGAAAGAAAGCTCCTCGGCATTGTAACAAGAAGAGACCTTTTATTTGAAGACGATGAGTCAAAACCCCTCAGAGAAATAATGACTACAAATCTCGTTACGGGAACCTTTGGCATATCAATGGAAGAAGCCAAAGAGAAAATGAAAAAACACAAGGTAGAAAAACTCCCGATTGTCGACAAAGAGGGCAAACTCAAATATCTTGTGACCTTCAAAGATATTCTGAGAAAACTGGAATATCCAGAAGCCAATGTAGACTCTCACGGTCGTTTGAGGGTTGCAGCAGCTTGTGGAACAGGTGAGGACTCTAAGGAAAGGGTGAAAAGACTTATAGAAGCTGGATGCGACGTGATTGTAGTTGATACTGCCCATGGCCACCATAAACGGGTTATAGAAATGGTCAAGTGGATAAAAAAGAACTTCGAAATACCTGTAGTTGCAGGGAATGTAGCCACAAGAGAGGGGTGCAGGGCTTTAATTGAGGCAGGTGCCGATGGCGTAAAGGTGGGGGTTGGGCCCGGTTCCATATGTACAACAAGAGTAGTCGCAGGCGTTGGTGTTCCCCAACTTACAGCAATAATAGATTGTTATGATGAGGCAAAGAAATATGATATTCCAATCATTGCAGATGGTGGTATCAGATATTCTGGTGACATTGTAAAGGCCCTTGCCGCTGGTGCCTCTTCAGTTATGATAGGGAGTCTCTTTGCGGGAACTGACGAAAGCCCTGGCGAAACGGTCCTTTATGAAGGTAGAAAATTTAAGGTCTACAGGGGAATGGGCTCCTTAGGAGCCATGTCCCAGGGAAGCAAAGACCGCTATTTCCAGGATAAACAAACAAAATTTGTCCCTGAAGGTGTGGAGGGAATGGTGCCTTATCGCGGAAAGGTTGCCGATGTGGTCTTTCAACTTCTGGGAGGACTTCGTTCCGGTATGGGTTATACCGGTTCAAGGAACCTACAGGAACTTCGTGTAAAAAGCAGGTTCATAAAAATCACCCATGCTGGGGTTAGGGAGTCCCACCCCCATGACATTATAATAACCAAAGAAGCCCCGAACTACAGCCCTCCTGGGAATCAATAAAGGATCTTTGCAGTATCAACCCCTGGGAAATATTTGTTAAAATCCAGCCCTATAACCAGCGCACAATCGGAAATTTTATCGTAGTCCCATTCCAGTGTAATTTCCTTACATCCAATCCACTTAGCAAGGTGTTTTGCATGGGAAAGTGAGGAATCTGAACGCTCAACCACCACTGTCTTTTTTATTGTATCTCCTGAGCTGGAATAGTAAACAACATCAAAGCCATCCTGTCTCAACAAAAAGGTGACCTTTCTCGCAAGTCCTGGGATACCCGTCGCATTAACTACCTCAACCCTTATTGAAGGATTAACATTCTTTATGTACCACATCCTGTTTCGCACTCTATAAGCTCTAATGGATGAATAGATCGCAACGGCCAAAAAGGCAATGAAAATAACCCCGAAAAAAACTGAAATAATTAACCGCTTTTTCATAGAAAAATTTTAATGTCGCTTGTGTGAACGATTAATAAAAGTGAAAATCGCCTCCTAATGCCCGTGCTAAAATTCAATTTAATCAATTCTGATTTCAAATTCAGGAGCCTTTTGAAAATAGGTTATCCGAGTTTTAAAATTTTCACATGAATGAAAGGCGATTAACTCTTCCCATTGAAAAGGAAACACTTCTCAATTTAAAGGCAGGTGATAGGGTTTTTCTCACAGGAGTCATATATACCGCAAGAGATGCAGCCCACAAAAGGATTGTGGAAGAACTTGAGAAACACATTTTTAGTTTATTTCCATTAAAGGGTGCAATCATTTATTATTGTGGGCCATCCCCGGCACCCCCTGGAAGGGTTATCGGGTCAGCTGGGCCAACTACATCTTATCGAATGGATCCTTATGTTCCAATCCTTTTACAGCATGGGGTTTATGGATTTATCGGAAAAGGGAAAAGAGGTGAAGAAGTACGAAACGCCCTGCGGAAGTTCAGAGGGGTCTACTTTATTGCCACAGGTGGGGCTGGCGCCATCCTTTCAACAAAAATTGTTCGCTCCACGATAGTAGGCTATGAAGACCTTGGCCCAGAAGCCATTTACGCACTTCATGTTGTCGATTTTCCTGTAATCGTTGGTATTGATGCCGAGGGTAATGATATTTACGAACTTGGCCCACAGAATTTCAAAACACAGATTAGTCAGCTAAATACTTAGTAAAACCCTCAGAGTAAATTGTGGTATCGTCCATTATTATGTAATACTCAAGGCCTTTAACCTTTTCCTGGAGTTCCTTAGCCTTTTCAGGGCCCATTACAAAAATTGCAGTGGCAAAACCGTCACAGAGTGTTGCATCCTTAAATAACACCGTGACACTCCGCACGCCATTGGACACGGGATAGCCTGTTAAAGGTGAAAAAATATGACTATACCTTTTACCATTCTGCTCAATGTATCTCTCATAATCCCCCGAAGTACAGCAAGATATATCGGAAAGAGCAACAACTTTATTAACGCCTTCTCTATTATGAGGGTCTCTTATACCAACACGCCAGGGCTTGCCTTCCTTTCTACCAACAAGGTAAAGATCCCCTCCAGCATCTATTATTGCAGAACTTACACCTTTATCTCTTAAGTAGCGGGCTGCAAGATCGATGGCATAACCTTTAGCTATGCCTGCAACGGTTATCCTTTGATTTTTACCTATTTTAACCCTATTATCCGACTCAACAACTTTCCTGTAATCAACGAATTTCCGATATTTTTCTATGGAATCTACAGGAGGAAAAGCATATTTACCTTGCTCGTCAAAGTGCCAGAGGTGCACCAAGGATCCCACAGTGATATCAAAGGCCCCGTCGGTAAGTTGAGATACATAAATCGCTTTCCTGATACAATCGGCCGTGTAAGGATGAACGGAAACAAACTTGCCAGAGTTATCGTTAATCTTATAAATGTCAGAATAGGGTTTTATTGGATTCATCAAAGAGTCTACGAGCCGGAATATTGAATAGACAGAATCACTAAGCAGGATGTCCTTCTGCGGAAGGGTTACATTTAAAACGGTCCCCATAACGAGGTATGTTTTTGTAACGTAGTTCGATTTTTCGGGTGAACACGAAATTATAGCTAATAACGAAAATACAAATAATCTTTTCTTCATTTTGATGGCACAACCCTCACTTTTCTGAATTTGCAGGGAGGACTGCCATGTCCAACCTTCATAGTCTGACCAGGCTCTCCCTTACCACAATTGGAAATCCCGTAATATTCAAACTCTTTCTCGTTTCCCACCATCACCAAGTTATTCCAAAAAACGGGGGTGATTCCAGTATAAGCAGGATTTTTTACCATACCTACTATCTTCCCTTTAGAAATGAGGTAGCCTACTTCTGTTCCAAATTGAAAGTTTAACCTCTTATCGTCAATAGACCAGGACTTGTTCGTTTTCATAAGAATACCATACTTAGTGCTTTCGATCATCTCCTCTAAGGAAGAATTACCTGGAAGCAAGTTTATATTGGTCATCCTTACTAATGGAATCCTCGACCAATCCTGCGCCCTTGCTGCACCAGAGCTCTTTGAATTAATATAATAAGCACTTTCCCTGGAAGAAAGGTATCCAGAAAGAATTCCATCTTTTATTAAAGGAATGTTTTGTGCCTTAACTCCCTCATCATCATACCCGAAAGTCCCAAGCCCATGGGGATAAGTTGAATCCTGGTATACATTTAAAAGCTCTGAACCATATTTAAAGGTGTTTAATTTATCAAGGGTCGCAAAACTCGTCCCTGCATATGAAGCTTCGAAGCCAAGGACTCTATCCAGTTCTAAGGGATGACCAATGGACTCGTGGATCTGCAACGCCATCTGATCAGGGGCAAGAATCACATCCATCTCACCCTCAGGGCATGTGGGGGCAAATAAAAGCTCCTGAACTTCATCCACTAGCTTTTCTGCAATTTCCTTAGCATTTAGCTCTATGATATACTCGTAACCCTTTCTGAGCATGTTAGAAAAGCTTCTTTCCTGAACCTCTCCCTCTCTTTCAGCCACTACTTTCATGGAAATACCAGAGTCAATAAACCTTTGATCGATTAAACTACCTTCGGTACTCGCAAATACCTGTTTAAAATCTTCAAATTCCAGATAAGAAAGGCGCTTTCTTATATACCTCCCCTTCAAATGTAGATCCAGCTCAAGGAGCAAATTTATCTTATCTTCAAGGTCCACCTTGAAAGGGTCCTTAATATGGGGACTCACATAACTATCCACATAAGGGGGCTCTTGACTAAGTCCTGCAACCTTCGCAATCTTATGAGTAGACCGTGCTATTTCAATCGCTCTATTAACGGCTTCCTCCGCGTCCTTGATAGAAGTCGAACTCACTCCAGCAAAACCCCATCGATTATCAACAAGTACTCGAATTCCCACACCTTCGTTCACAGTTTTTTCGATCCTATCAACAATTCCATCCTTTACCAAAATGAACTCTTTAACAACCCTTACTACCCTCACATCTCCATACTGAACCCTTTTTAGTTTCAACAAATCTATGATACTTTCCGCCAGTTTCTTCATCCTCTACCCCCCAATTATCACGTTACTACTTATGTTTCTAAGAACCTGAAGGCACGAAAGGGCGGCTAAGAAACTGGTTTTTGGATTCTGGGGAAACGGCTTATTTTTCAAAACAATTTTTAACTCCGCCGCTTCTGACTTCACTTCTATTGTGTGCTCGTTGTTCTTAACTCTCGGATCCACAATGACCTCCACTTCAAGTTTTTCTAATATATCACCTGCGAGGCCAAGAGCAACGGCCACATTAATATTCTGTGGAAAAAGTTTTGCAGCCTCGATAGCAGATCCTTTGAACAGGGTCTCCGGAGCAGTAACTTCTTTTCCCAGTCCTGCTGGAGGCTTTCTCGTCGTAAGTTTGGCTTTCGAAATTTTAACATAAGAAAGGGCCTTTAATCCGTCTAAACCCGCTACAGCGCCTGAAGGAATGTAAATCTTTCTATTCTTCAATCGTGCAAAATCAAAGAGTTTGTGCCGGAATTCTTCGTCCGCAAAGGCGCCAGCACTCATGGCCACAAGGTCTTTACCCGACTCTAAAATCTGGAATGCATAATCTTTTAAAGCCTCTTGGGAAGCTGCTTCCAAAACTATGTCAATATCATGTTTTATAAAGTCCTCAAAAGTAAAGGCTATATCGGGCTTTCTTGAAAGTAAGTTCTGAAGCCCATATGCCTTTTCAACCTTTACATCATAAATAACTTGCAAATGCATATTCGGCAAAACGTCTTCTTCTATCGCCTGGGCCACGAAGCTTCCTATGGCACCACATCCTATAATTCCAAGTCTCATTCCTCTACCTCCAGACTCACATCGCAACTTCTTATCGTTTTGGTTAAATAACCAGATGAGATGATGTTAACACCCGTTTTTGCATAATCTTCAACGTTCTCGAAATTAATACCTCCAGATGCTTCAAGGAGAACCTTTCCATAGTACCCCAGTTCTTTGTATCTTTCAACCACCCGGGAGATTTCCATTGGGCTCATATTATCAAGCATAACTATATCGGCACCCGCCTCTGCTGCGGATACTGCGTCTTCCAAACTCTCCACCTCAACTTCTATTTTATGGACGAAACTTGTCTTCTCCTTGGCCAGCTTAACAGCCTCCTTTACCCCTCCAAGCAGTTTCAGATGATTATCTTTAATCATAACCGCATCGGATAACGAAAATCGGTGGGTGTCACCCCCACCGGCCTTAAAGGCCATTTTTTCAAAGTATCTCATACCGGGAGTAGTTTTTCTTGTGCAGGCAATTACAATCTCCGGATTTACTGACCTGGCCTTCATAACGAAGAAGGCGACCTGAGTAGTTATACCGGAAAGATGCCCGATCAAATTCAACAGCGTTCTTTCCAGTTGTAAAATCAACCTTGCATGCCCTTCTAAAAAGGCAAGTACTTCATCCTTTACAACCCAATCACCGTCGTTTTTCTTAAGCTTAACATTTATACCATAATGTTCACACAACCCTTTCGCATACTCAAGGCCGAAAACCTTGAAATTTTCCCTCGCCTCAATCCTTGCTTTACAGCGAGTGCCCTGGGGAATTAGTTCCGAGGTAATGTCACCAAAAGGTATATCTTCCTCAACATATTCCAGCAGTTTCTTTAAAATTCTCTGTTCCATCGTTATAATTATTTAACCTCAGGCAGGTATAAGCAAGGAGGAAATATGGCTATCCTATTAAGTAGGGAATCGAGGGTTATTGTTCAGGGAATAACCGGACGTGACGGTTCCTTCCACGCTAAATTGATGAAAGAATATGGAACAAAGGTTGTTGGAGGTGTGACCCCGGGAAAAGGCGGACAATTTGTCGATGGTATACCCGTCTTTAATACTGTCAAAGAGGCAGTTGAAAAGGAAGGGGCTGACGTGTCTTGTATTTTTGTTCCCGCTCCCTTTGCAGCCGATGCTATTATGGAAGCAGCCGATGCCGGAATAAAGTTAATAGTGGCAATCACAGAGGGCATACCTATCCAGGATATGGTGAAAGTTGTTAAATTTGTGGAGGAAAAGGGGGCAAGACTCATTGGACCTAACTGCCCAGGTTTGATAACCCCGGGGGAAGCAAAGGTTGGCATTCTTCCAGGTCACATTTTTATGAGAGGCCCAGTGGGTGTAATATCGAGGAGTGGAACGCTCACCTACGAAATTGTCAGTCATTTAACGGCTGCAAAGATTGGGCAGTCTACTGCCATTGGAATTGGCGGAGATCCAATTATTGGGACTAAATTCATTGACCTTTTGAAACTGTTTAAAGAAGATCAGGAAACCAAGGCGGTTGTTCTCGTGGGAGAGATAGGGGGAACCGATGAGCAAGAGGCAGCTTCCTACATAAAAGCAGAATTTGGTAAACCCGTTGTTGCCTTTATCGCAGGAAGAACAGCACCAAGGGAAAAACGCATGGGACACGCAGGTGCGATAATTTCGGGGAGTGAGGGTACAGCGGAGGAAAAAATCAAGGCATTCAACGAGGCGGGGGTTCCAGTTGCCAAGGAGCCAAGAGAGGTTGCCGAACTCATCGCGCAGGTTCTCAAGTAATGATCTTTATTCTACTTCTCTTAAATCAAATTGATTCTACCCTGCTGGCGAATCTGAAAGAGAAACCTTTCAAAACCGAATTTGTCGAAATCGTCCAATATAAAGAGATGAAAACCCAGGATACCTTTCGTGGAAATTTAACTCGCAAAGGATCAAACATAAAAATGGAAGTTGTTTACCCATCCAAGGAAACCTACCTAATAAGAAATGATACACTTTTTGTAATAAGCCAGGGGAAAGTAACTTCTTATCCCCTTGAGGAAGATGCCCTCAAACTCTTGAACTTCCAATTTTTGAGCGACACCATTAATTATGAACTTAAGGTTTCCGAGGACACTCTATACCTTAAATCAAAAAAGGAGTCTCTGTTCCTCATGGCAAAGTTAGTAATACAAAAGGGCATTCCCGAAATTCTTTCCATTGAAGACGAAGAGAAAATTCTTAAGTTCTCCTTTAAAAAATGGAAATTCTATGAGTGAGATTCTCGAAAGAGGTAACAACTGTTTTGTCTGCGGCGAAAAAAATCCAATCGGCCTAAAGGTGAAAGTTGAAGGTTCAGGCCCCGAAAGGTTTATAAAGGTGAGGCTTGATTCCAACTATGAAGGATACGAAGGGATAATACATGGGGGGATTTTAGTTACACTCATGGATGAAGTAATGGCTTACGCAGTCTCTGATGGGATAAACTGGGGGGTTACCGCTTCTATTGAAGCGAAGTTTAGGAAAAAGGTCGAATCTGGGAAAACCGTTATAGTGTGGGGAAAACTAATTGAAAGATCAGGCAATTGGGCAAAAGCCGAAGCAAGGATTACTTATGAAGGAGACGACACGATACTCGCTGAAGCAAAAGCCCTTTTTAAATTAGTTTTGATAAAATAATCTCGCAACTTCTTCCTTAATTTGAAAAAATACAAAAATGCCTCTTAGCACATCAAAATATAAGACTGCTTACAGATTAACTAAACTAATTGTTGCTAAAAACTGTAGCCTTCCAGACTACCAAAGGTAAAGGGTCCTCCCTGAATTCAATATTATCTTTAAGTAGTCTCTGTGAGCACTATCCTGATACTCGTACTTTCTACCGACCACATCCCCAATGTCTAAGTTATTCGCAAAGAAATTCCCAGTTATATCCCTGTATCTTGGTCCCCCCTGGAGCGACTGAATCTTTGAAATAAGCGATACTATCTTAAATGTGATATTCTGATACGGGTAAATAACCTCGACGCTTCTTGTGGAGTCAGATTTGCAAGTTGCTTTGACGAGAATCGAATCACAGCTTGAACTACTCTCCTTGTACACAGTTCCATTAATTGTCCCAACAAACATAGACGCATTGCTAACACCGGTCCTTATTGCGTGAACATCAAAACTCGCAACATTGGCAATATAATAGTAGACATCAACCGTGTCCCCTTTATTCGAAAAGACAGCAGCAAAAAGGGGATTTCCATTTTTAACAAGGTCTATTGAACCTTTCAGAACATGAATATAAGAAGTCATCCCATCAGTGCTGTCAACATGCAAAGTTAACCTAAAGGTGTCAGACTTTACCCATACAAGCCTAACACGGTTTGTATCAAAACTCTGCCTTACCCAGCTTGTATCAGCATAAAACCATTCTCCGTATACATTGTCACTCTTAAGATATATATGTGAAAAGAGATTGACAACATTTATAAAAGGCGTCGGATCAGTGCTATCTTTTACCCAGAAGCTTTTGTCTATACCAACGAGAATAGGGGTTCCATCCGGTTCTGGTAATTGCGCCAGCTGGATTGCAGCCTCACTATTATTAACATCTTCATTTGTTTGATTCAACTCAGTAGAGACAACGGCCGCTTCATCATCATAGTCCGTAGCAGGTTCCTTACAGGAAAAGAAGGCGAAACTTAAAGCTAACACTACCAACACACTCACACATTTCATCATCCACCTCCTGTAAAAAATTCTATGCCTAAGCTAATAAAAAGTCAAGAAGCATTAATTGAATTTTCTAAGAAATTCTAATAGAAGATAAGCGCCCCTCTCCTTTAGCATGCCAAAGAAATACCCCCTACTTCTTGGGTCCTTAAAAACCGGGAATTCAGAAAAATCTATCAAAACCCTCAAAGGCTCTTCCCATATCAAATGGGAAGCTTCTGGTTCAATCTTCCCCTTTAAAATAGAATATAAAGCCAACCAGAGTAATCTTAACTCTTGGGAATCCTTTTCAATATATTCTCTTAATGAGCATAGGGATTCGTAATCAAGATAATCCACTTCACCCTTACAAAGGTAGCTTACACCTGCGGCGTAGAGTATTGATTCGGCCTTCCTAAGGCTAAAATCAGAATAACCTTCAAGCTCTTTTGCCTCTTTAAGATATTTTTTTGCAGCCTCACAATTCTCCATCAAGCATTCTAAAACAGCACAGTAAACCTTTATCTGAAAAAGTTTTTCGCTATCATTGAGCTTAACGTACATTTCTTCTGACTTTAAGAAAGACTCCTTCGCTTCCTTAAACCTTCCCAACCTGTAATTTAATATCCCGTTCAAAAAGAAAAGGATGGCGACGCGGGAGGGATGAAGACTGGGATAATTTACAATCACTGAATCAAGGAGTTCCTTTCCCTTCTCAAAATCAAATAACTCAAGGTACACATTTACAAGATTTATTGTAGACTCAGCTACATAACTTGGCAATTTTAAATCAAGGAAAATTCTCCTTGCTTCTAAATAGGAATTCTTTGCTTTTTCAAGGGCTCTCTTATTGAAATACACTCTTCCTAAATTGTGCATGACAATTGCTAATAAGAATCTACTTCCTGAATTTTTTATCACAGACAATGCTTCTTGCAGGTAGTCTTCTGCAACATCAAATTTCCACAACCCAAGGTATATCTGGCTTAAATTTATTAAAATTTTTGCCCGTGCAGTAAGTTCACCTAACTCTTCAAAAATGGATTTGGCCTTTTCGTAATAATAGATTGCCCTTTCATAATTTTTGCAAACTTGTTCAATGTTGCCTAATAAATTAAAATCTGCACCGAGCGTCCTTAAGGCATCCCATGTACTCAACCCATATTTTTCGATAATTTCAATACTTACATTAACATACTTTCTTGCACTTTCGTAATCTCCAATTCTCCAATAAACCCAAGCTTTTTTATAGTTGGCGTATGAACTGATTTCAGGATCATCAGAATTTACGGCTTCTTCAAGATAACTGAAAGCTTCCTCAAACCTCGATAACTTCTCGTAAATACTGGAAATTAGAATTTTGTACTTTAGCCTTAATGTATCCCCCTCAGCAATCTCCCCAATATGAGAATTTAGTAAACTCAAGGAACTTTCGAAATCACCAAGACCCTCAAGACACTGAGCTATTTTATAAACAGACTTTGGAGTCTCTCTAAGATTTTTGTAACACTGTAAAGCATAAGAGTAAAATCCTTTTGAAAAAGCGAGATCTCCAGCAGTTTCATAATAAAGGGCTGCTTTACTTGTGTCACCAAATCTCTCATAATGATAGGCTATCATAAAAAGCATGTATTCATCTTTAGCTTCAACTTTTTCCAATTGCTGAGCAACCAAACTATGAAGCCTTTCTCTTTCCTTTTTGGTTATTAACGAATAAACTGCCTCCCGTAATAGCTCGTTTTTAAAAATATACTCGAAGTCACCCTGAATAAATGACTTTCCCTGCGAAATAATAAAACCATTTTTTTCCAGTTCATTTAACTCTTCCCCAATCGATTTTCCAACTATTACTTCCAGTACGCCCCGCCAGAAATGCCTTCCAATTACCGAGGCAACTTTCAAAATCTCCTTCAAGGGTTCCGAAAGGTTATCGACTGCAGAAACCAACAGTCCATTAATAGACCCAGGAATCTCGTATTGTTCCTCTTTAATTCGTAAAGGGTTAAATTCCAGAAGCCCCTTGTCTCTCAAAAAGTAAATAAGTTCTTCGATGAAATAAGGATTGCCTTTCGTTTTTTCAAGCATTACACTAAAAAATTCCTCAGAGATTGAATCGGCCGGGACCTGCAAGATTGTAGAACAAACTTTTTTAACAAAATCTTCCCCCAACCCCTTCAGTTCCATCTTAAAGTCCACGGGAAAATACCCAAGGGACTCCCTCGAAATACACAATACGATAATATTCCCCAAGGTAATCTTCTTTGAACACTCATTTAAAAAGTATCGCGACTCGCTATCAATAAACTGGCAATCATCGAGAAAAATAATGAAGTTAACGACATCCTTAGCCAGGAATTCGAATAATCCCTGCATGCTTGCTAAAAACTCCTTAATTAATTCATCAGAAAACTGCATTTTTCCATTAAGAAAGGTGGATATTCTCTCCCCCAAAATGTCTGCATCTATTTTCGAAAGAGCATGATTTTTCTGTAGATACTCAGATATAGTCTCTTGAGTTTTCCATGAATAGGGCACTACCGCTGATAATATATCTTCCAATATTTTTCTTAAGGCATAGAGAGGCTGCTGTTTAATAGGATCGCACCTAAAAAAAGATACTTTAGCTTTCGGTAAAATCGTTGTAATTCTCTCCTTAAATTCTGAGCACAACCTGGTTTTCCCTATTCCCGCCTCTCCTGTGATTTCGCAAAAATGGACGCCCGGTTTTGATGATTTGTCCAACACCCATTTTTCCAGCTCTAAAATCTCAGCTTCCCTTCCTACAAAAGGTGTCTTAAAACGACCGCGGATGGAGAACTCACTCTCCACCGGTTTCTCCCCTACAACTTCAAACACCTTCACCGGTTCTTCTCTGCCTTTAACTTTAAAGGTTCCTACATCTTTAAAGTAAAAATTCTGAAATGTTAAACTTACGACAGAATCAGTTACGTATACTTTCCCAGGTTCAGCTATGTCTTCGATTCTCTGTGCAACATTGACTGTATCGCCCAAAACGGTAGGTTTTTCACCCGCAATGGAAGACCACAATACTTCTCCGACATTGATCCCTATCCTCATCTTAACTTCTGTTCCTCTCTGAGTATTCACCTCTTCTAAGTGCTTTTGCATGGCAAGCGCAGTTATAACGGCCCGCCTTGCATCGTCTCCATAGGAAACAGGCGCGCCGAAAACCGCCATCACTGCATCCCCTATGAATTTATCAAGATATCCACCATTTCTCTCAATTATCTCCTTAAACTTCCTAAAAATACTGTCAATCAGCTCCTGCAAATCCTCTGGGTCAAGAAATTCAGACAGAGAGGTAAACCCCTTAATGTCACCGAACAAAACGGCGACTATCCTCCTTTCGGGTTTAACACTGGATCTATTGTCAATTCCCATTTTATCCATTATTATATAGCATCATGTGGGTTTTGTGGGGAATTTTAACTGGGCTTATCGCAGGAATAGTAAGCGGCTTCTTCGGAGTTGGTGGGGCTACAGTAATTACCCCCATTCTCATTTACTTCTTCAAAATGTCACAACACAAGGCGCAAGGGACGTCCCTTGCAGCCCTTCTTTTACCTGTGGGATTCCTTGCTTTTTTACAATACTATAAAACGGGCAACTCCGATCTTAAACTCGGACTAACAATAGCCATTGGACTTTTCTTAGGTGGATTAATTGGGGGTATACTGGCTCAGAAAACGGACCCTTACTATTTAAGGAAAGCTTTTGCTATATTTCTAATCCTTGTCGGCCTTCAACTCTTTTTTAAAAAATAGCAGTCAGAATCTATCCTTAATTTTATAAAAAATTTTACCCCCGGCGTAGCCTATAAGGGCACCGGCAACGACATCCGTTGGCCAGTGCCTTCGCAAATAGACCCTTGAAATAGCAACACCAGTTGCCCAAAGATATAAGGGAACTCTATATTTCGGGTACATTGAACTATAAAAAGACGCAACATAAAAAGCCGTGGTAGCATGCCCTGAAGGGAAAGAAGAATTACTCCGATTAGTCACACCATCGGGACGCTCCCTATTAGTAATGTACTTAATTGTCTGCATTAATAACGACGTTGCGCCAAGACCAAGCACATAAGACCTCATAACCGGCTTTTGGCAATCTCCCCAGAAAGCCCAGTAGAGCATAGAACCGAACATCACAACCTCACCATTTCCACTACTTGTAAATGTTTGAAAAACAAAATCTGACACAGGCGCATGCAATCCTTCTGAAATGATCTTTAGCCCTGAAGAATCAATGCTTCCAAGTGAAAAAGCAAGGAGTAATTCTGCAAAAATCCTCATAAAAGCCTCCTTTGAATCTCTTCCTCCTTTAAATTTTCCAAAATTTCAATCACTTTTAACTTGCTACGAAATCCTGAAAGGATCCTCACTGAAGATCTATTTACTCCAAGCTTCTCTGAAATAAAGCCTAATAAGTCTTCGTTAGCCTGGCCTTCAATGGGCGGTTTCTTTACTTTTATTATATAAATTCCCTCTGAATATTTCGCACCGTATTCCTTTGCGCCTGGCTGAACCTTAACCCTAATTTTCACTCCCATTGCTAAATTATAATATCCATTTTGCGAATATCATCACTATAAGAACCTTGACATTTACTCTCAAAGAGCGTATAATATTGTATATAATATTAAAACGATGGAAGAAATTATTCTTAAAGATCCGCTTACAGGGCTTTACCATCACAACTACTTCATCATTAAAATGAACGAGGAAATCTCCCGTGCAAAGAGGAAAGGCGAACCAGTTAGCCTGCTCTTTATCGATATGGACTTCTTCAAAATGATTAACGATAATTTCGGGCATCAGGTCGGTGATGAGGTACTGAAGCAATTTGCCGTAAATCTTAAGTCGATTGTTAGGGAATCAGATTTACTATTCAGATACGGAGGTGATGAATTTACAATTATTCTTCCTGATGTCTCAATGGACGAAGCCATCAAGATAGCAGAACGAATAAAAAACCAACTGGAAAATGACGGATACGGACCCTCGAAAAACTTAAAGATCTCTCTAAGCGTAGGTATTTCTCAATTCCCCATTGATGCTACCACTCCGGAAGAACTCATAAAAAAAGCGGATGAACGATCCTTAATCAGCAAAAGAACGGGGAGAGGTAAAATAGTTTTCGGAAACGAAGTACAGGAAGAAATTAAAAGCTTATCTTTATCAGAACTTCGAATCATTGGAAGAGAAAGGGAAATAAATCTCATCTCAAAAGCCCTATCTGATTTTTCAACAACGGGGAAAAAATTCATATTAATCCTCAAAGGTGTCAAGGGTGTAGGATTTAACAAGATTATTAGAGGAAACCTTAAAACTCGGTAAAGTATTAGATCTCAAAACGCTTAGCGTAAAAATGGGCGAGAAGGAAGCCGGAGAGCCCTTTCCTCTCCTCAAAGCGATAATAAGAAGCCTTGTATTAGAACAGAACTTTATCCCTGAAGATGAAGTCATAAAAAACGTAGTCAACTTTTTCCTTCCAGAATTTTTTAGTAGTAAAAATACCATCACGATTACTATGAACGAATCGAAGGTCCTCCCGGTAGTTGGCGAAATGCTCTTTGCATTCGCAGGAGATGAACGATTATTAATAACCATTGATAATGGTCATCTACTAACCAGTAGATGTCTGCTACACTTAGCACAAATTTTAAAGCAGGATAAAAATTCCCAAATCTCATTAGTAATGACTTCCAGAACCCAATCTCATATTTTAGAAGGCCTAAAAACGGTTGCGGATGAGATCCGCACCTTAGAGATACAACCTTTAATGCGTGAAGAAGTAAAAACGATGCTTTGGCAAATACTAAGGTTTGAACCTGATGAAGAATTCCTTGACTGGGTTATGGCTAAAACCGGTGGCAGACCACTGTACATTGACAAATTGTTAAATGCTCTACTGATATCTAAAAAGCTAATTCCAGGCGAAACGAAATGGATATTAAGCGACACATACTACACATTGAGTGAAAGCATCGCACTACCTTTAGCCGAGGAAATTCACTACTTAAACCCAAAAGAAAAAGAGGTTCTGGATTTTTGTGCTGTTTATAACATTGATTTCTCGATAGCTTTCGTGGCACAGGCTTTAGATTTATCTGTTTCAGAAACTCTGGAAATCTTCGATAACCTCGCAAGAAACGGATACATCGAAGAGGTTATACCATATACCATTTATCGCTTTTCGAACCCTTTCGTTCGAGAGGTCATCTATGCACAGATCCCAAAAGAAAAACGCACAAAAATCCACTTCAAAATTGCAAAAATATTAGACGAAAATCCTGAAGAAACGTCAAGACTTAATCCACAAGTTCTCTATGAGCATTTCATAAACGGAGGAATGGAAAGCAAAGCCATACCATACATCGAACTTTTGATTAAGAACTCCATTAAAAAAAGAGAATTCAAAAAGGCAATTAGATACATACAGAGAATTTTTGAAATTGCAGAATTTAAGCTGCAAGTTTCAGAAAAAATAGGTCTTATAAGACAAATGGGCATGTGCTTGAGATGTACAGGCGAATACGAGGAAGCTCTTAATAAACTAAAAATCGCACTGGATCTTGCCATAAGATACAATGAAAAATATGAAGAAGCTTTAATAAGACTCGAAATGGCCTGGATACAGCACGAATTGGAACTTAAAACAGAATTATTGCTCAATATTGAAGAAATCCTAAAAATTGCAAACCAGATAAAGAACAATGAAATTCTCGCAAAGGCGATGATTTACAAGGCGTTGTACTATCAAGATTTTGAGAAAAATGTTACCAAAGCTATTCTCACCTATGAGGAAATAATTGAGCTTATAAAAGAAGAGGAAAACCACGAAATTCTCTCGAAAATATATGGAAATCTTGGTAAATGCTATACGCAATTGAAGCAACACGCGAAAGCAAAAGAATCCTTCGAAATCGCTCTATACCACGCAAGGTTGTGCAACAATCCTGAATACTTGGCATCTATTATGTTAAATTACGGAACAACCCAGTTCATAATCCAGGACGTAGAAAATAGCAGAATAACCTTTGAAAAAACTTTTGAGTTAGTCAAAACGGAAAATATAACGCACCTATTGCCCCATGTCTTACAAAATCTTGCAATGATATATTCCAATTATGGAGAATATGCTATTAGTATCAGCTATCTCGAAAAAGCAGTGGAATATGCAAGAGAAATGAAATTGGAACTCGAGGAGCTGAAGTATTTACTATTGCTTTATGGGGTAAGATCATATCTTGGGGAACACAGGTACCTGGCTTCCAAATTAAATGAAATTCTTGAGATCTCCAAAAAGACTGGAAATTTAAACCTCTTAGAAAAGGCTGTTCAGTATCTTGTAAGAATTTACACTTTTCTCGGGGACTTCAACCAGCTGGAACAACTCCTAAGGGAAGTGCAAAATTTCAAAACTCCAAGAGAGAAGGTCCTTACGGAAATTCAAATCTTCGAGACACTTGCTGTGTTCTCTACCAATCCGGCTAATTTATTCCAATCCATCGAAAAGAGGAGAAGAGAGGCGATGGATAAACATGATTTTACAAGCGAAATTGGTTTCAGCACCGACCTATACCTTTACAAACTAATAACAAAAGACAGTGTAGATATCGACTTAGAAAGATTACTGGAAGCAGCTAATAGTATAAAATTAATTAGAGTTTACATTGACCTTTTGCTTTTCGAGTTCCTCCTTGGTAGAAACAGCAAAAAATACGTACAACTTTTGAAAAACTTCGAAGGTAAATTTAATTTAAAGCAGAAACTTTTATGGGAGATAGGGTTAAATCTAATGGAGATTTCATCCAAGACAAAGGAAGATATCGAGAACAAAGTTAGCGAACTCGAGAAAAAATTCCAAGAGATAGAATCTAAATATGCTCTGAATCTCCTTTACAGAAGTCTCCTGAACCAGCCCGTAGTTCAAGAAACAGACCTTCAGGATCTATACAAAAATAAACTTAACAACCTTGTAACTGACAAACTTAACTTTTACGTTTAATTTCAAACTCAAACAGAGATTCCGTAAGCTTTTTGTCAAACAGGCGAAGTACTAAGAAGTAAATAGCCATGAAAGCAAACCCGGTTAATGCAGACGTTAACTCTGATAATCCGAGGGAAACACCAGCATAATACCCAAGAACAAAGGCAATTATTGGAACTATAAAGATTAGAGAAGTGGCAGCAATAATTCCTGACACCTTCTCCTCTAAGATAACCTCGTCACCTGGTGCAAATCCATTACCTCGAACTTCTATAATGTCACCTTCGTCTT
Source organism: candidate division WOR-3 bacterium (assembly GCA_039803545.1). NCBI lineage: Bacteria > Pseudomonadati > Caldifarciminota > Caldifarciminota bacterium. The sequence continues at coordinate 94,270 of JBDRYS010000002.1, forward strand.
TCTTTCCGCCTATGCTACAGAACTTTGAAAATCCACAGGAAGAACAGGATCCGCCTTCTCTCAATATCTTAACAAGGTACTCACCTTCCCCAATCTTTTGAAGTACAATGCCTCTTAAGCTTTCTTTGTTCAAGATACCTTTACCTCAGCAAACTTCTTGTCTATTGCGATAGCTCCAGTTGGACAAACACTCACAACCTTTTCAGCAACTTCATCAACCTTATCAGGCTGTAAAATATATGCCAGGTTATTTTCAAGTTTCATGGCACCTTCCGGTGCATTCTTAACGCAAAGGCCACAACCTATACAGGCTACTTTACAATAACTCTTTGCAACAGGCCCCCTATCAAGACTCTTGCAGAAAACAAACACCTTCCTATCCACAGGTACCAGTTCAATTATGTCCCTTGGACATGCCTCAACACATTTACCACAGGCAGTGCATTTTTCTTCAATCACCTTAGGCAACCCATCCTCTCCCATATACATAGCACCAAAGGGACAGGCATCAACACAGTCACCGAAACCAAGACAACCATAAGTACATCCCTTATCACCCTTCAATGTAAAGTCAGCTACTCTGCAAGACTCTATCCCGTTGTACTCAGCCCTTCGCACAGCATTCTCTTTAGAACCATTACACATAACTTTTGCTACAAGCTTGGTGACAGTTACAACATCAAGTCCCAAAAAGTGAGAAATCTGATTAGCTACGTCCTGGCCTCCCGGAGCGCACTTTCCTGGGTTCTTTTCATGACCACTGGCGAGTGCCTCTGCATATCCTGCACAACCAGAATATCCACAGGCTCCGCAATTGGCACCAGGAAGAATTTCGAGAATTTTTTCAACCCTCGGATCTTCTTGAACTGCAAGCTTTTTGAAAGAAATTAATAAAAAGAGACCAAAAAAGAGACCAAGTCCAAGAGAAAGAATCAAACTGTAAACTATTGTGTTCATTTAAGACCTCCTTATTGCAGGGAGATTATCCCCGAAAAGCCCATAAAGGCAAAAGCCATAAGTCCAGCAATTATGAGGGTTATAGGTGCTCCCTTTAATGCCTTTGGTACATCTTTGGTCTCCAGTTCTTCCCTTATACCCGAAATTAGAAGTAATGCTATTGTAAATCCAACACCAGCGCCAAAACCCCAGAAAGTGTTCTCAATAAGATTATAATTTCTCATTGCTCCGAGAAGGGCAAGGCCAAGTACAATACAGTTTGTTGTGATGAGAGGAAGGTAAATCCCGAGAGCCTTGTATAGTTGCGGAGAAGATTTCTTAATTACCATTTCAACAAACTGCACGAGAACTGCAATGACAAAAATAAAAACAATCATCTGTAAAAATTCAAGGTGAAGGGGCCTCAAAATCAAATGGTCAAGAAGATTTGTTATTATCGCCGTCATCGTCATAACAAAGGTAGCGGCAAAACCCATCCCTATAGCCGAGGAAACCCTTGCTGAAACCCCAAGAAACGGGCATAATCCCAAAAAGTAAGTTAATATAAAATTGTTTGTTATTGCTGCGGCTAAAAATATTATTAAAGGCCTTAACATTTAGTCCTCCTATTCTTTTTTGGTCACAAAATTCATAAAGCCAATTAAGAGCGCAAGGGTTAAGAAGGCTCCAGGGGGAAGGATCATTACCAGTATGGGTTTATACCAGCTCCCAAGAATTTTGTATCCGAAAATCGATCCAAAACCTAAAAGTTCACGTATTATACCCATCGTCACAATAGTCAGAATGTAACCAAGGCTCATACCAAGGGCATCCATTATGGAAGGGAGAAGTTTATTCTTCTTAGTAAAAGCTTCCTGCCTGCCCATAATAATGCAGTTAACAACTATCAATGGAATGTAAGGCCCGAGGGCCTTCGAGATATCAGGGAACTTCGCCCTTAAAAAGAGATCAGCAATGGTCACAAAGGTTGCAATTACTATAATATAAACAGGAATTCTAACCTCATTGGGAACAAAATCTTTAATAAGCCCAATGACAAAAGAGGAGAAAAACAAAACGAACAGTACTGATAATCCCATGGAAATACTATTTATAACCGCGTTGGAAACGGCGAGAACCGAACAGAGACCCAGAAGCTGGACAAGCACAGGATTTTCTTTAAACAGGCCCTTTATAAATTCATATCCAAGGCTTCTTTTATTTGGGGCCATTATCTAATCTCTTTTTTTAAGTTTTCATAACCATTGTTTATGGCTGAAACTATAGCATCCTGGGTGACTGTGGCACCACTCACCACATCAAGGTCGCTCAACTTTAAAGGCATGGCTTTGTTACTTAAGCTTTTTAAAAATCCATCAAATTTTGTTCTCTCTGACATCACCTCTCCCGCAAGGGGAATAACTCCAAGAATCTTTTTTAAATCCTTGTCCATTGCGAGGAAAATCGAAATTGTATCACTATATCCCAGCGCTTTGGAAATTACACCATAGCCGATCAACGTGTTTTCCTTTCCTTTAATCAAATAATAATTTCCCGCTTTTTCCAGTTTAGCATTTGGAAAGCAATTAGCAAAACTTGTTTCCAAATCCCTCTCTGTACAAGTGCCACCAGCACCAGAAAGGTAATTTTTTAAGGCCTGTGCAGCAGCATTTACAATATTGGCGACAGACCTCGATGATATTGTCGCACCAGTTATGGCTTGAATTTGAGACTTAGTTTCGGGGGTCTTACCTTTTAAAACTTCAATGGGAGGAATCTTACCTGCAAATTGCTTTTTAAACCAATCTTCCACTATTCTATTACCAAGGCCCGGAGTTTCCACATTCTCTAAGATTTCTATACCCAAAACCTCGGAACCATCCTTATTGAAACCAACCATCATTTTTATAGGACCTTGAAAACCGGCACCTTCAATCATCACACCATAACCTATCACATTCCCCTGGGCATCTTTCGCCGCAAAGATAGAAGTGTGATCGTTGATTTTCACTTCCTGGTAATCAGAGGTTCCATTCACAACAGCGAGGAGTGCTTTTTTCTTTGCATTTTCAAGATTCTTCTCAATATCCCTTTGAGTGGCAACATAAGTATAAGCCAAAATTCCTCCAGCAATCACTATGACGAGCGTTAAAACAAAAACCATTTTAAATTCTCTGTTCATTTCCGCACCTCCCCGAGAATTCTCGGCTTAGCTAACCTGTCAATCCATGGCCTTAAAGTATTCACAATCAAAATGCTGAACATTACCCCCTCAGGATAACCTGAAAATAGTCTTATCAAAACCACCAGAAAACCTGCGATTATTCCGTAAATTATGCGACCACGAGGGGTTATTGGGGAAGTTACCATATCGGTAATCATATAAAAAGCGCCCAACATTAAACCACCAGCAAGAATGTGGAAAAGTGGATCAGGGTATTTATGGGGATTAATTAGCCACATAATGCCCCCGAAAAAGGCAACCGACAATATATATGAGAGGGGGAGCCTGTAATCCACATAGCCTTTTAAAATCAATATAAGCCCACTAATGAGAATGAGCAAAGCCGATGTTTCACCTGCAGAACCAGAAACGTTTCCAAAGAAAAGGTCTTTATAGGGGGTCAAAATCTTAGAAAACTTAAAGGCAGCAAGAGGCGTAGCACCGGTAAAGGCATCGGGTTTAATAAACCTTGTGGGAGTCCAAGTAGTAGTGTCTACAGGGAAAGCAGCCATAAGAAATGCTCTCCCAATTAAGGCAGGATTAAATATATTCTGGCCAATACCACCAAAGAATTGTTTCGCAAACACAATCGCAAAGGCCGCTCCAAGAGCCGCTTCCCATAGGGGGTATTTGGGGGGGAGGGTGAGTGCGAGAAGGATTCCAGTGATTACAGCACTTCCATCGAGGCACTGTTTCACATCTCTTCCTCTCAGTTTCAACATGATGGCCTCAGCCACAACGGCCGAAATTGCGCTCACAACCATTACAAGAAGCGGGTAAAATCCGAAAAAGTAAACGGCGCCAGCAGCAGGGAAGATAAGGGAAAATACAGTAAACCACATCACCTTCTTCACGCTTTCATCCGTTCTTATATGGGGCGAAGCCGATAAGATAAAAGTTTTTTCACTCATCCCAACCTCCTTAATTCCTGCTTGCCATATTTAATCCATTGAACATGGTTTATTCTGGACGGGCAAACAAAGGCGCAAGAACCACACTCAATACAATCAAGAAGTCCATATTTTTCCTTTGCCTCAACAAATCTTTTGGCCTTGATATAATCTACAAGCATCAGGGGTAAAAGTCCCATAGGGCAAACATCAACACACTTCGAACAGCGGATACAGTTATATTCCACAAAAGTTTTTGCATATTTCTTAGTAAAGAGCAAGATTCCCGATGTGCCTTTTATCACCGGGACTTCAAGGGTGTATTGAGCGATACCCATCATTGGACCACCATTTATAACCTTTACGACATCCTCTGTCATTCCACCGGTCATATCAACAACATCCTGAAATCTCGTTCCGATTCTGATAAGATAGTTTCCACTCCCCTTGACACCATCACCAGAAAGGGTTGTCACCCTTTCGATTAAGGGTTTCCCAAATCTCACCGCCTCGTAAACAGCTAAGGAAGTCTGGACATTCTGCACTAAACATCCAACATCCATCGGTAAGCCACCACGAGGTACCTCTCTTCCAGTCAAAGCTTTAATTAGCTGTTTTTCAGCCCCTTCCGGGTACTTAGTTTTAACGACCTTGAGCTCAAATCCTTCAAAATCTTTTAAAACTTCAGAAACCTTTTTTATAGCTTCGGGTTTGTTATCCTCTATCGCTATGTAAACCTTAGAGGCGTTTAAGGCCCTCTTTATGAGGAAGGCACCCCATAAAACATCGGTGGGGCGTTCCTGTAAGATCCTGTCATCGGCAGTGAGGAATGGCTCACACTCAGCGCCGTTAATTATCACGGTATCAATAGGCTTTTCCTTAGGAGGAGAAAGTTTTACATGGGTCGGGAATGCAGCACCGCCAAGTCCAACGATTCCAGCTTCTCTTACTGCATTGACAATTTCTTCTGGTGACGATTCCTGCCAGTTAGGCCTTTCCTTTGGTTCTTCAAACCATTCATCTTTCCCATCTGCTTCTATCACAATTGCAGGATAAGAAGTTAGAAGCACTGGATGGGGATGCTCAATGATAGTCTTAACTTTACCCGAAGTGGGCGCGTGAATTGCAGCAGAGATGTAACCATCAGCCTCGGCGATCTTCTGTCCTTTCTTCACTTCGTCACCCCTTTTAACAAGAGGCTTAGCAGGTTTCCCCGTGTGTTGTATGAGTGGGAGATACAGGGTCTGTGGGACCTCCAATCTCACAATGGGTTTGGAAGTGGTCCACTTATTGTAAGGAGGATGAATTCCTCCCTTAAAAGTGTACTTAACCATACAGTGGGCTCCTTTTATTTTTTGTAGTAATTTTTGCCCAGATAAAAAGCCTTTAAATTGACCTCAATCGTCTCTTTCTTAACGTTGTCTGAAATGACCTTCTCCCAAACTTTATCTTCAAAGGGTAAGAAGTTCGAAATCACCCCAAGCAAGACCGTATTTGCTGTCCTCGCGTCCCCCGCTTGTCTCGCTAAATCCGTTGCTGGGACTAAAATCACCTCTGCCTTTGCTTTATCCCTTATCTGGTCCTCAATGTTCGTAGGATAGGTATCCAGCTTAAGAGAAACAGTCGTAGGTATTATTTCAAGGTCGTTTATAACAACCTTTCCTCCCTCCTCCTTTAAATAGTGAACCCAGCGTAACGCTTCCGATTTTTCAAAGGAAAGAATAATGTCACAAGCACCCTTTTCAACTAAAGGAGAATACACCTTTTTCCCAAAACGAACATGACTCACTACACTTCCACCTCTCTGAGACATTCCGTGAACCTCGCTCTTCTTTGCATCAAGACCGACTTCCATTGCAACCTTTGCGAGAATTTCCGAAGCAGTTAGGATCCCCTGGCCCCCTACGCCCGCAATAATAATATTAAAAATTCTGTCCATTTTCCCCTCCTAAGATATTGCACCAAAGGGACAAACCTGAATGCAAAGATCGCAACCAACACAAAGAAGCTCAGAAATGTAAGCCTTCCCATCCTTCATGCTGATCGCAGGGCAGCCGAGCTTTATACACCCCATACACTTTTCTCCTCTACATACATCAGGATTAACCTTTCGCTTAGGCCTTGCCGCCTGTTTCTTTCGTTCCTCTGGAAGTAATGCACAGGGCCTCTTTGAGATTATCACAGCTGGCTCATCCAGCTCCATAACTTCCTTGAGTACATCCCTTGTCCCTCTTAAGTTGTGAGGATCAACTTCATAAACCTTATCTATACCGCAAGCCTTTACAATTTCCTTTATATCTACAGCCTTTGTTGGTTCTCCCTTTGCAGTTTTACCGGTCCCCGGATGGTCCTGATGCCCCGTCATAGCGGTTATACGATTATCAAGGATAATGATCTTCGTGATACCCTTGTTATAAACTATGTCAATAAGCCCTGGAATACCTGTGTGAAGAAAAGTAGAATCGCCAATCACCCCGAAGAGCTTCTTCGAAAAATCCTTCCCCCTCGCCAGTTCAAAACCAAAGGCATTGGTAATTCCGGCTCCCATACAGATTGTGGTGTCAATAGATTCATAGGGAGGCAGTGCACCTAAGGTATAGCATCCGATATCTCCCGTCACCGTAGCCTTTAATCTCCACAAATTGTAAAAAATCCCGGTGTGTGGGCACCCTGCACAGAATACAGGGGGCCTCGCAACCGACTTCAAGGGTTCAGGATGTGGTAATTCTGCACCAAGCACTCCCTTTCTCACAACCTCAGGGGAAAGCTCATCGCAAAGGGGTATGTACTTCTTGCCTTCAACCCCAGTGTAACCAAGAATTTTGATCTCTTCTTCAAGAAAAGGTTCATTCTCCTCTATTACTATAATTCTTTTAACCATATTAGCAAACTTTTTGAAAAGGTCTACGGGGAAAGGATAAGACATTCCCAGCTTTAGAAAAGTTGCCTCCGGGAAAACCTCTTTGGCGTACTGGTAAGAAATCCCACTGGTCACGATCCCAAGAGAGGGGTCCCCCTCTTCAATTCTGTTCAGATTGGTTTGAGAAGCAAACTCCTGGAGCTTCTTCAACCGCTCCTCCACCACATAATGCCTTACCCTGGCGTTTGACGGCAAAATAACATACTTGCGGAAATCTTTGACATAATTCTTAAGTGGAACCTCTTCTCTCTCGCCGAGTTCAACTACTGTTTTTGAGTGTGAGAGGCGCGTCGTCATCCGGAAAAGCACGGGGGTATCAAACATTTCGGAAATCTTAAAAGCCTCCTTGAAAAAATCCTTGGCTTCATGAGAATCAGAGGGTTCAATAAGAGGTAACTTTGCGAACTTGGCATATCTGCGATTATCTTGTTCATTCTGAGAAGAGTGCATTCCAGGGTCGTCACAGGTCACTATTACAAAGCCCGCATTAATTCCCGTATAAGATGAGGTAAATAAGGGATCAGCAGCCACATTTAAGCCAACGTGCTTCATCGAAGTCATGCTTCTTGCACCTGCTATTGCTGCACCAAGGGCTACTTCAAAGGCAACCTTTTCGTTCGTTGACCACTCTGCGTAAATTTCCTTGTACTTTGCCACATTTTCAAGTATTTCCGTAGATGGAGTACCTGGATAAGCTGTTGCTACCCTTACACCAGCCTCCCATGCGCCTCTGGCAATAGCTTCATTGCCAGATAGCAATTCCTTTTTACCCATGTTGGCCTCCAAGGATTATAAGACTAAGAGATATCTTTGAAAAAGAAGAAAAAAGAAAAAGAAGCGAAAGGCTGATTAAATCAGCCTTCCGCTTTAAGTTCAAAAGGTTTTTGTGGTTGTTCAAGGAGCTCCAGAATCGCCATTTGTGCATTGTCTCCCTTCCTGGGTGGGAGCCTCAAAATCCTGGTATACCCCCCATTCTTATCTTTAAATAGAGGGGCTATTTCCTTGAAAAGTCTCTCAAGGATCCTTCTGTCATTATTTAAGTACCTTGCAGCCAACCTTATGGATGCAAGGTCATTTTTCTTCGCAATGGTTATTAACTTTTCAATGAGTCTTCGCGTCTCTTTAGCCTTAGGAAGGGTAGTCTTAATTCTGCCGTGAATTATAAGTGACATAACCTGGTTTCTTAAAACAGCTTCTCTATGTTCTTTAACCATCCCAAGCTTTTTAACTTTTTTAAGGTGCCTCATTCGCTACCTCCTAAATTTCGTATTCCTTCAAGTTCATTCCAAAGGTGAGTCCATACAAAGCGAGTTTCTCTTCGATCTCCTTAAGAGACTTTTCCCCGAGATTCTTCATCTTTAAAATGTGTTCCTTATTCAAAGTAACCAGTTCCTTTATTTTTGTAATGCCCTCATCCTTCAGTACATTGAGAGTACGCTTTGAAAGCTCAAGTTCATCAATATCCTTTTCCAAGAGCTCCTTGATTTTCATCTTCTTTTCATAATCAATCACTGGCCTTACTTCTTTAAATAGTTCGGTCTCTTGCTTAAAGCGCGAGAAAACATCAAGAATAAGGTCTACCCCATATTGGAGGACCTCATCCGGGGAAACGGTGCCATCTGTCCACAACTCAAGAGTCAGCTTCTCAAAATCGGTTCTGGCCTTCACTCTCACATTTTCAACAGTGAAATTAACCTTAGTAACAGGAGAAAAGAGTCCATCCATCTTTATATAGCCTATCGGAAGGTCATCTATGTTTATATCCTCGGCTGGTACGTATCCTCTCCCATGAACAGCGTAAAGTTCCATATTCACGACAACATCATCTCCAGTAATGGTGAACAGATGTTGATCGGGATTAACAATGGCAACATATTCAGGCGTTTTTATATCTCCAGCTTTATACTCTCTCTTTTCCTCCGCTCTCAAACTCAGGGTTGCTTTCTTCTCAATTTCAGGTTCAAATTTGATCCTAACCTTTTTAAGATTGAGAATGATATTTGTTACATCCTCATATACGCCGTCCATAGCGTAGAACTCATGGGGAACTCCATCAATTTTTACTGCAACAATCGCATAACCAGGAATAGAAGAAAGAAGTATTCTTCTCAAAACATTTCCAATAGTGTGTCCGAAACCTCTTTCGAGGGGAGAAAATACGTATCTTCCGTAATCATTAAGTACCTCCTCCTTGTAAACACCAAGGGGGAGGACATACTTGACATCCTTAACGAAACTAAAATCGATACCTTCCTGTTTCTTATATACTGGCATAAGTTACCTCACTTAGAATAAAGCTCTACAATCAATGTTTCGTTAATCGGGAATGTAACGTCGCTTCTCTCAGGCAACCTAACGACTCTCCCTCTAAAATGCTCTTTATCGAGCTCTAACCACGTTGGAACATCAAAGGTCTTTCTTTCTTCAAGACTTTCTACCACAAAGGGTATATTCCTTGAGTTTTCTCTTACTTCAATAATATCATTAACGTAAACGAGATAAGATGGGATATCAACCTTTTTACCGTTAACCAGCACATGACCATGTCTCACAAGTTGCCTTGCCTGATTCCTTGACTTGGCGAAACCCAATAAATAACAAACATTATCGAGCCTTCTTTCCAGTAAGCTTAGCAGATTTTCCCCAGTATTACCCGGCATCTTTTTCGCCATTTCAAAGTATCTTCTGAATTGAGCCTCTAAAACACCGTAAATCCTCTTAACTTTCTGCTTTTCTCTTAGCTGCATTCCGTAAATAGATAACTTTTTCCGAGCCGCACCTGGGGGCGCACCAGGAACAGACTTTCTTCTTTCAAGAGCGCATTTGTTGGTTTTACAACGATCGCCCCTTAAAAATAACTTAATACCTTCTCTTCTACACAATCTGCACTTTGGGCCAGTGTAACGTGCCATAGCTAATTAAACCCTCCTTCTCTTAGGTGGTCTGCACCCATTATGAGGTATTGGAGTTACATCTTTAATACCGATGACTTCAAGACCGGCAGATTGAATAGCCCTTATTGCCGTTTCTCTACCTGGTCCAGGGCCCTTAACCCAGACTTCAACCTTCTGGAGACCCAAATCTTTTGCTTCTTTTGCAGCTTTCTGGGCCGCAGAGCCAGCAGCAAAAGGTGTTCCTTTTCTGGTTCCAGTAAACCCGACCGTTCCTCCGCTTGCCCACGTGATGGTATTGCCCTTCAAATCAGTAATAGTCACAATAGTATTATTAAAAGTTGAATAAACATGAGCAATCCCTACGGGCTCAACTATTTTTGCCTTTCTCTTTCTTCTCTGTGCTTGCGACTCCCTCGTTTTCTTAGGTGCTGCCATATATACCGCCTCCCTTACTTACCTGCTGTTTTCTTCTTTTTAAACATGTTTCCTCTCGGACCCTTACGAGTTCTTGCATTGCAACGGGTTCTCTGTCCTCTTACGGGAAGACCAGCTTGATGTCTCAACCCTCTGTAACAACCTATGTCAATCAACCTCTTGATGTTTCTCTGAACTTCAGCCCTTAAAGCTCCCTCAACCTTATATTTGGAAACCTCGTCTCTGAGCTTAGCAACCTCTTCTGGCGTCAAATCCTTCGTCTTCTTGTCGGGTGAGATTCCAGTAGCTTCAAGTATCTTCTTTGCCGTTGAGAAGCCTATTCCATAAATATAGGTCAGGGCCACAAGAATCTTTTTATCTCTTGGTAAGTCAACACCAGCAATCCTTGCCATTTTCCCTCCTAACCCTGTCTTTGCTTGTGTTTAGGGTTTTCACAAATAACCATTACCCTTCCCTTTCTTTTAACAATTTTACATTTATTGCAAATCTTTTTGACAGAAGACCTTACCTTCATTAAAAAATCCTCCTCGTGAAGTTTATCAATTTTAATGCAAACACCATAGAGTGTCAAAAGTAATCCCTATTTATACCTAAAAACAATACGACCTCTTGTGAGGTCGTATGGTGATAATTCCACTATGACTCGATCCCCGGGCAAGATCTTAATAAAATTCATTCTCATCTTACCCGAGACGTGAGCAAGTACAACCACACCGTTGTCAAGGGTAACGCGAAACATCGCGTTAGGCAAAACTTCTTTTACCGTTCCTTCCATTCTAATTACGTTTTTCTTATCCATAAACCACCTTAGTTAAGTTTTGAAAGCCATCCTTAGTAACCAAAATCGTCTCTTCAAAATGGGCTGCTAAGGAGCCATCTTGTGTAACTATCGTCCAACCATTTTCCTTTTCTCTCACATCTCCACTTCCTAAGGTAAACATGGGCTCAATGGCAATGATTACCCCTTCGTAGAGTACCGGTCCATTTCCTTTGGGGCCAAAATTGGGTATAAAGGGATCTTCGTGCAATCTAAGTCCTACCCCATGACCCCCCAGAATCTTAACAACACCAAGCTTAAATTTGTTAGCCGTTTCCTCAATTGCATGAGAAATATCACCAACCCGGATTCCTTCCTTAATGACTGACATCCCTTCCATCAGTGCGAGTTTCGTACCACTCACTAACCTATTAATGTTAATATCACCATTATTTCCAAGGAAATACGTTTTGGCTGCGTCACTGAAAAAACCTTGATAATTAACGCCTATATCCACTTTAACAAGGTCACCCTCTTTTAAAACCCTCTGGTCAGGAATTCCATGGACAACCTCATCATTGATTGATATACAGCTTGATGCAGGATATCCTCTGTAACCAAGAAAAGCGGGTTCAGCCTTGAAGCTAACAATAGTTTCGAAAATAAAATCATCCAGTTCCTTTGACGTGATGCCCGGCCTTATATATTCGTCTACTTTATGAAAAACTCTGCGGAGGATATCCGCAGACTTCTTGATCATCTCGATTTCCTTGGGTTTTTTGATATAAATCATAATCCAATAATCTTGAGTAAATTCTTATAAACCTCGTCCGGAGATTGGTTCCCATCAACTTTCTTTAGAAGAGCCTTTCTCTCATAATACTCTAAGAGAGGCAAAGTTTGCTGGTAATAGACTTTAAGACGATTCTCGATGGTCTCTTCATTATCATCGCTGCGCTTTACCAATTTAACTCCGCAAAGATCACAAACCTCATCATTCTTTGGTGGTTCGGTAATCAAGTTATAAACTCTCTTGCAAGAAGGGCAAACCCTGCGTGCTAAAAGCCTCTTTTTAACTTCCTCATTCGAAACATCAAAATAAATAACTCCTGTTAAGCCCTTATTTAGCGTCTCCAGAAGGCGATCAAGACCTTCCGCTTGATTCACGTTCCTTGGAAAACCGTCAAGAACAAACTGTTCAAACTGCAGTACCTTCTCCCTGACCAGCCCAATAATAATATCGTCAGGCACAAGTTCACCTCTTTCCATATAAATCTTCGCTACTTCCCCCAAAGTCGTTCCTTTACTTACAGCTTCTCTCAAAATATCACCCGTAGAAACTTTAACAATTCCGAAATCATTCTGTAATTTATCCGCCTGGGTTCCCTTGCCAGCACCGGGAGGTCCAAGAAATACCAGCCTTATCCTCTCCATCCCCTGATCTTGCCTTTTTTCAAAAGGCCTTCATACTGATTCATTATCAAGTAGGAGTTTATTTGTTGCATTAATTCAAGAGCAACACCCACAATAATGAGAATTCTCGTTCCTCCAAAATAAAGCTGAGCCCCCGTCCACCTCATTATATGATAAGGGAGAATGGCAATGAGGGCAAAAGCGATTGCACCGGGTAAAAGAATCCGGCTCATTACTTTATCAATATATTCCGCAGTTTTCTGCCCAGGTCTTACGCCTGGTATAAACCCGGAATACCTTTGAAGGTTGTCAGCAAGGTCCTTGGGATTAAGAACAATTGAAGTATAATAATAGGCAAAAAATACAATTAACACAGCGTAGATTAGATCGTATATCACATTTCCTGGCCTGAACTTAGTTGCAAAGTTCTGCAAGAAATCTACCTTTGCAAACATTGCTAAGTTACTGGGAATCATGAGGATAGTTTGTGCGAAAATGATAGGAATTACACCAGCGGTATTAAGAGTTAACGGGAGATATGTGGACTGTCCACCGTATATCCTCCTACCCACAATCTTTTTCGCATATTGGATGGGTATACGCCTTTGCGCTTCTGTAATCATGACGACACCCGCAATTGTAAGAACTATGATCACAAGTAAAAATAGAAAAGCAAGAGGCGAAATAGAACCAGAACGCAATAACTGGAAAGTATTGGCAAATTCATATGGAACAGAATCGAGAGAACCAGCGAAAATAAGTACAGAAATACCGTTTCCTATTCCATTATCGGTAATCTGTTCGCCAAGCCACATTAAAAACAAAGTTCCCGCTATGAGAGATACTATTGTCTGAAACATAAAGGCTGGACCCGGATTGGGGACAACTCTCGCCCCTGAAGGGGCAACAACGTTCGATAGAAAGAGGGCAATACCAAAAGCCTGAATGCCAGCAACAACTACAGTAAAATACCTTGTATACCTGTTTATGAGCCTTCTTCCGTGTTCACCCTCCTTTTGCAGTCTCTCTAAGTAGGGCCATGTAGTTGTAAGTAACTGGATGATAATCGAAGCGGAAATGTAAGGCATTATTCCAGCACCGAAAATTGCAGCCCTTTGTAATGCACCTCCAACGAAGATGTCGTAGAGTCCAAATATGGTCCCTGTAAACTGCGTTTTGAAAAACTCAGCTAAAGCTTGACCGTTAATGCCAGGGAGGGGAATATGGGTACCAATTCTGTATATCACTATGATGAAAAGGGTAAAAAGTATCCTCTTCCGTAATTCTCCTATTTTGGGTATGGCATCAAGATTCTTTAACATTTATTTTCCCACCCGCTTTTTCAATTTTTGCTTTTGCACTTTCCGAGATCTTGTCTACTTCTATGACAAAAGGCCTCGAAACCTCACCGCGGCCGAGAACTTTCACCGGCTTATTTTCATCCTTTATCAACCCTTTTTGTAGAAGTGTTTCCCGATTCACAACATCACCAGCGTCAAAGTATTTATCAAGGATATCAAGATTCACAATCTGATATTCAACGCGGAATGGGTTTTTAAACCCTCTCTTAGGCAACCTTCTGTAAAGGGGCATCTGCCCACCTTCAAACCATACGGGCTTAGCTCCGCCACTTCTTGCCTTTTGCCCCTTATGCCCCCTTCCTGCAGTCTTACCATGACCTGATCCTGGGCCTCTTCCAACCCTCTTCTTTCTTTTCTTGGCCCCTTCGTTAGGACGTAAAGAACTCAAATCCATCATTTCTTCTCCTCCCCCTCAATTTCTTCAACCTTAAGCAGATAAGCAACCTGATTTATCATACCCCTGATCTGTGGTGTATCTTTATGAATCTTCGTCTTTCCAATTCTACCAAGACCAAGAGCTTTTAAGGTCAATTTATGCCTTTTATCAACATCTATCGAACTTTTAATTTGTTGTACTTTCAGAAGCTTTTGTGACACGGCCAAACCTCCTTAAAACTTTTTCTGGGTTAAGCCCCCTTTCCTTTATGATTCTTTCTGGATCCACCAGCGAGGTCACAGCCTTATAAGTAGCCTTCATAAGGTTAATAGGGTTATTGGACCCCAAGGACTTAGTCAGAACATTCTGATAACCAGCCGCTTCAAGAACAGCTCTAACCGCTTGAGTTGCAATAATACCTGTACCAGGGGCAGCAGGTTTGAGTAAAATCTCCGATGCACCTTCCTTGACAATCACTTCATAAGGTAGAGTTCCATTTTTGATCACACACTGCTTCAGGTTTTTGCGAGCCCTCCTGAGGGCTTTTTGTATTGCCTCTGGAGTTTCAGCAGCTTTCCCGTGTCCGATTCCCACTCTACCATTTCCGTCACCCACAACCACCCACACCGACATTTTAAGGTTTTTGCCACCCTTTGTAACTTTTGTAACTCTGTTGATATAAACTATATTTTCAATTAGTTCAGAACTTTCCCTTTCAAATTCTTCAAAAAGTGCCATACCTTACCTCCTAAAATTCAAGGCCAGCTTCCCTGGCAGCTTCCGCCAGTGCTTTCACTCTACCATGATATTTATAGCCAGCTCTATCGAAAACCACTTTCTTGAAACCCTTCTCGAGAGCTCTCTTTGCAATCAATTTTCCAACGAGCTTAGCCTTTTCGATTTTCCCTTTTAATCCCTTTACCTCTTCGCGGATTTCAGGGGAAAGAGTAGAAGCGCCACAAATCACTTTGCAAGGGCCAATGGGTGGGTCAATAACCAATTGAGCGTATATGTGCTTTGCTGATCTGAAAACTACAAGTCTTGGTCGTTCTTCCGTTCCTTTAACCTTTTTTCTGACCCTTAAATGGCGTCTTTTTCTCCTCAAAACCTTAGTTTCCCTATCCATTACTTACCTCCAGCTTTAACACCAGCCTTACCAGCCTTTCTTCTCACTATTTCACCACGATACCTTATTCCTTTTCCTTTGTAAGGTTCAGGCGGTCTCACCCTTCTTATTGTAGCTGCAATGTCTCCAACGAGATATTTGTCAATTCCTTTTACTCTAATAATGTTTTGTCCTTCTACTTCAAATTGAATTCCAGGAGGTGGTGTAAATTCAACAGGATGTGAAAAACCAACGTTAATAACAAGCTTTGAACCCTCCATCTTTGCACGATAACCAGTGCCCACGATTTCCAGTTCTTTTACAAATCCTTTAGTAACGCCTTCAATCATATTGTTGATAAGCTGCCTCGTTGTGCCATGCAATGCCTTATGGAATTTTTTGTCTGAAGGCCTTTCCACGAATATTTTATTCCCTTCGATCTTAACCATCATGTCAGGATGAATGTCCATTTCGAGCTTACCCTTGGGTCCTTTGACTTCAATATGGTTGCCATTAAGCTTTACCTCAACACCTTTTGGAATTTCAATAGGTTTCTTTCCAATTCTCGACATATTCCACCTCCTTACCAGACGTAGAGGAGATACTCTCCCCCAATTTTCCTTTTCCTTGCTTCGCGGTCTGTCATAACGCCCTGAGAAGTAGAAATGATTGCAATTCCCATTCCATTTTTAATCCACGGTATCTCGTCTTTACCGATGTAAATCCGCCTTCCCGGTTTTGAAACCCTTTGCAAATCGTTGATCGCTGGTCTGCCACCCGTTAAATAATTCAGCGTTACCTCAATTAAACCACCTTTTTCTGTAGAAACGACCCTGTAATCCTTGATAAATCCTTCTCTCTTTAAAATATCGAGTATAGCAAGCTTTAGTTTGGAAATTACTGCAATCGTGGTCTTCTCATGCCTGGCTCTGACGGCATTTCTAATCCTTGTGATCATATCAGCAATGGGATCTGTAAGCATATTTATACCTCCTTACCAGCTTGCCTTTTTGACGCCAGGCAACTCGCCTCTTAATGCCAGCTCTCTGAAGCAAATCCTACAAATTCCAAACTTCCTGATGTATCCGCGAGGCCTGCCACAGATCTGGCATCTATTTCTTTTCCTCACTTTAAACTTTGGTTCAACCGTGAAAGCTCTTGTAAACTTCGCTTTTGTAGCCATAGATCATTACCCCCTTTCAAAAGGAAACCCAAAGGCTTCCAAAAGTTTCATTGCTTCCTCATCAGTCTTTGCTGTTGTTACAATTGCAATATCCATTCCAAAAACCTTTTTCACTTTATCTATGTCAATTTCAGGGAAGACCGTCTGCTCATCGAGACCAAAGTTGTAATTACCCTTCCCATCAAAGGATTCTCTGCTAAGTCCTCTGAAATCCCTCACTCTCGGTAGTGCAAAATTAATCAGCCTATCAAGAAAGTCATAAGCCCTTTGTTTCCTGAGAGTAACTCTAAGGCCAATAGGCATGCCCTTTCTGAGATGATAGGCAGCTACCGATTTTCTTGCACGTCTCACCTGAGGCTTCTGTCCTGTTATGCGAGCCAGATCTTCAGAAACGACCTCAATAAGCTTAGGATCCTGAACCGCCTCACCGAGTCCCACGTTTATGACAATCTTTTCAATCCGTGGAACCCGCATAATGTTTTTGAATCCAAGCTCTTTCATTAAAAGAGGTCTGATCTTTTCTCTATATTCTTTAAGTAATCTGGACATCAATCAATCTCCTTTCCACACTTTTTACAAACCCTGGATTTTTTGCCATCTTCCTTTATTACAAAGCCAACCCGTGTAGCTTGACCACACATGGGACATACCAGTTTTACATTGGATACGTGGATAGGGGCTTCCATTTGTATAATACCTGATGGCAATTCCGGTCCCCTTGCTCTCATGTGTTTTTTAACAATGTTAACACCCTCAACGACAACCCTCGATTTCTCCCGAATGACCTTTTTGACCTTTCCAATTTTGCCCTTGTCTTTACCGGCAATCACGAGAACCAAATCATCCCTTTTAATTTTAATACCCATTCTATACTACCTCCGAAGCAAGAGAGACAATCTTCATAAATTTCTTTTCTCTCAATTCCCTCGCAACGGGTCCGAATACTCTGGTACCGCGGGGTTCATTGAAGTTATCAATCAATACAGCAGCATTATCGTCAAACTTGACATAAGTACCATCAGGACGTCTTAATTCTTTTTTTGTTCTTACGATGACCGCCCTCGCCTTGTCACCCTTCTTAACGGGAGCACCTGGAATAGCATCCTTAATTGTAACAACCACGATATCTCCGACATAAGCGTACTTTCTTCTACTTCCGCCGAGAACCTTAATGATTAATGCCTCTTGAGCACCTGTATTGTCAACTATTTTAACTCTGGAAATATCTTGAATCATTCTCCCTCCCTCCTTTGAGCTCTTCGAATAATTTCAACCAATCTCCATCTTTTGAGTTTAGAAAGTGGCCTTGTTTCCTCTATCCTTACCAGATCGCCCACTCTTGATTCATTGTTTTCGTCATGGACGTAGAATTTCTTTTTTCTCCTCACGTATTTACCATAGAGGGGATGCTTCTTAAGGAATTCGAATACAACAACTCTCGTCTTGTTCATTTTGTCACTAACAACGACACCGATTCTCTGTTTTCTAATTCCCATTGTTACCCCCTCTTTTCTCGTTCATCACCGTCAGAACCCTTGCTATCTCCCGTTTTACCTGTTTGAACCTGTGAGGTTGGTTTAGCCTGTGAAGAGCTTTGTCCATTCTTAGAGTAAAAAGCTCTTCCTTCAACTCCTTTAACTTTTTGTTAAGTTCATCTAAAGAAAGTTCCCTCAATTCTTTCGCTTTCATACTCCACCTTCCTTAATTGATACAAAACGTGTCTTTATAGGTAATTTGTGAGATGCAATTCTGAAAGCCTCTCTCGCATCTTCTTCTGAAACGCCACTGAGCTCAAAGAGAATTCTACCGGGCTTTACAACTGCAACCCAGAACTCAACGTTACCTTTTCCCTTACCCATTCTTGTTTCGGCGGGTTTCTTTGTAACAGGTTTATCAGGGAAAATCCTTACCCAAAGCTTTCCGCCCTTTTTTAAGTACCTCGAAATAGCCATTCTTGCCGCTTCAATCTGATTCGCTGTGAGCCAGTGGGCTTCAAGGGCTTTGAGCCCGTATTCACCAAAAGCCAAATAATTCCCTGCAAGGGCAATGCCCTTTAATCTTCCCCTTTGCTGTTTTCTATATTTGGTCCTGGATGGCATCAACATAGCTCATTCCTCCGTTGGCTTCTTCAGGATATCGCCTTTGTATATCCACACTTTCACGCCGATTGTTCCGTATTTTGTAAAGGCTGTTTCCTGTGCGTAATCGATATCAGCTCTCAACGTCTGAAGAGGCACTCTACCCTTCAAATACCATTCCTTTCTTGCAATTTCAGCACCAGCCAATCTGCCCTTAGAATATACTTTGATTCCCTGGGCACCTGCTTTCATAGCCTGTTCAACAGCTCTTTTCATAGCACGCCGGTGGGAGACCCTCTGTTCAATTCTGAAAGCTATCTGCTGAGCGACGAGCGAGGCGTCGATTTCAGGTGTCTTGACCTCTTTCACATCGATGTGAAGATCTTTGTAAGGGGCAATTGCAGCAATTTCTTTCTTGAAAGACTCAATCTCCTTTCCTCCTCTTCCGATTATCATTCCAGGCTTTGCAGTATAGATGGAGATGGATATTTTATCTGGGAGAACTCTCTCGATTTCGACTCTGGAGATACCCGCTTCCTTAAATCGTGCTCTTATATATTTCCTAATTTCATAATCTTCTTTGACGAACTTCCGGTAATGGGTATCGTCTGCATACCAGCGAGATAACCAACCCTTGTTAACGCCTATTCTAAAACCATAAGGATGAACTTTCTGACCCATTACTCAACCTCCCTTGGAGCTACTTCAATTGTCAAATGTGAAGTTCTCTTTAAAATTAGAGTAGCCATTCCCCTAAACATTGGTCTTACTCTCTTCCAAATAGGACCCCTATCAACCTTTGCGACCTTTATGAAGAGCTTATCCTCAGGTAAATCCCCGCCTTTATCTCTGTAGGAAGCTACTGCAGCCTTAATAGCCTTCATTGCGAATCTTGCCGATTTCTTATTCAGAACCTTTAACATTCTCAGGGCTTCAGCTACACTTTTACCCCTAATTTCATCAAGAAGAGGGGCAACCTTCTTGGGTGAAATCCTTCTATATTTCAAAACACACTTCCCTTCCATCATTTTAACCTCGCCTTTTCAGCTGCCTTTTTATCCTTATGACCCCTAAAGGTTCTTGTTGGGGAAAATTCGCCAAGTCTGTGCCCAACCATTTCTGCTGTAATATAGACAGGTATAAACTTTCTTCCATTGTGGACCGCTATGGTGTGCCCAACAAATTCTGGTATTATCATAGACGCTCTGGAATAGGTTTTGATAACTTTCTTTTCACCCTTTTCGTTCATTTCCATAATTCTTTTGTACAGTTTAGCATCAACAAAAGGACCTTTTTTCTTTGATCTGGCCATTACTTGCGCCTCCTTACTATGAACCTGTCACTTGGTTTTCTCTTCTTTCTGGTCTTTTTACCATCAACAACACCCGTAGGACTACAAGGATGCCTTCCGGATTTGGACCTACCTTCGCCACCACCAAGAGGATGATCCACAGGGTTCATAACCATACCACGAACATGCGGCCTCCTACCAAGCCACCTCGACCTACCTGCCTTTCCAATAATGACGTTCTCATGATCCAGATTAGAAACTTGACCGATTGTAGCATAACACTTGACGTTTATCAATCTAACTTCACCAGATGGAAGCTGTACATGGGCATATTTGCCTTCTTTGGACAATATCACAGCACTCGCACCAGCTGCCCTCACCAGTTGTCCACCCTTTCCTGGAACCAATTCGATATTGTGAATGGGAATCCCTTCAGGTATCCTCTCAAGAGGGAGAGCATTACCAACTTTAATTTCTGCATCCGGACCTGACATGACCATATCCCCCACCTTGAGTCCTTCAGGAGCTATAATGTACCTCTTTTCCCCATCCATATATTGGAGCAATGCAATCCTCGCAGTTCTGTTAGGATCATACTCGATCGAAACAACCTTTGCTGGTACGCCAACTTTCTCTCTCTTGAAATCGATTATTCTATAATGCCTTCTATGGCCACCACCACGGAATCTGACGGTGATCCTACCGGTATTATTTCTACCACCCGACTTTTTAAGGGGCTCCAGTAATGATTTTTCGGGCTCTTCCTTAGTAATTTCTGAAAAATCTGATACCGTCATAAAACGCCGTGACGGCGTAACAGGTCTAAATTTTTTGACTCCCATGACTACACTCCTTCAAAGAATGGGATGGATTCACCTTTCCTAAGGGTTACAATCGCTTTCTTCCATGTCTTGGTGTAACCTGGGGCAAGTCTAACCCTTCGTGGTTTTGGCTTTACATTAATCACCCTTACCTTCTCCACATGCACCTTGAAAAGGTCTTCAATAGCCTTCTTTATCTCAATTTTATTAGAATCCGGAGCAACTTCGAAGACAAACTGACCATATTCCCTCAAAAGCGCCGTCTTTTCTGTTATAATTGGCCTTATTACAATGTCTCTTGGGTCTTTCATATCGCCAACCTCTTTTCTAATTTTTCTAACC
This sequence comes from candidate division WOR-3 bacterium, assembly GCA_039803545.1. Classification (NCBI taxonomy): domain Bacteria; kingdom Pseudomonadati; phylum Caldifarciminota; species Caldifarciminota bacterium. Next base: position 115,296 of record JBDRYS010000002.1, read on the forward strand.
CATCCTTCTCTATCACTACATATTTGTGATTGAGCACTTCCAAGGAATTGACGTCCTTCACCTCTATAACATCGCAGTAAGGGATATTCCTGCCAGACAGGTAAAGATTTCTATTGTAATCAGCGGAGAGAACTAAGGTTTTATCTTTATTCAGTCCCATCTTATCTAACAGCTCAGCCATTCTCTTCGTCTTAGGAACTTGAAATTCAAACTTTTCGATTACCAGTATACGCCCATTCTGCGCCTTATCAGCAAGAGAATGTAACAAAGAGAGTCTCTTTAGCTTAGTGGGAATCTCTGTGTAGTAATCCCTTGGCCTTGGACCGTGGGCCTTGCCACCGCCAACAAAAACTGGAGCCTTAACATCACCGTGTCTTGCTCTTCCAAGCCCTTTCTGTGGGTAAATCTTCCTACCCGATGCGTTAACCTCTGCACGTGTCTTTGCTTTATGAGTTCCCTGCCTTTTGTTCGCAAGATATAGCCTTGTGATTTCCCATAGTAGATGGAGATTGGGCTTAACACCAAATAATTCTTCCTTTAATTCAATTTCCCCTATTTGCTCACCATTTGGGTTGTATAAAGGTGCCTTCATTGCTCTTTCTCCTTAGCTTTCCTGAGAAATATTATTCCACCCCTTGGTCCAGGGACAGCGCCTTTCACGAGCACCACATTCTTGTCAGGAATTATCTTGACTATTTCCAGATTTTTAACGGTGATTCTTTTCAACCCGTCGTGACCAGGTAATTTCTTTCCCTTATATACCCTCGCAGGCTCAGTATGCTGACCGATAGAACCGGGCCTATTGTGGAATTTAGAGCCGTGAGATTTAGGGCCACCAGAAAATCCCCATCTTTTGATGACGCCCTGAAATCCCTTGCCTTTCGAAATTCCTGTGACATCTATCCGCTCACCTTCATTAAAGAGGTCTACAATCTTTATCTCCTGTCCAACCTGAAACTTAGAAACGTCATCTACACGAAATTCCTTAATCACCAGTGCAGGATACTTTTCTCTTTCGCCGAGAGCCTTACGCAATTCGCCGAGTTGAGGCTTATTAAGCTTTTTTGCCTCAACCTCACCATAACCCACTTTTATTGCGGTATAACCATCCCTTTCCACAGTCTTCCCCTGTATAACTGTACAGGGGCCGGCTTCAATGACCGTAACAGGGATCATCGAGCCGTCTTTGGTAGGGATCTGGGTCATACCCAGTTTTCTACCAATTAACCCTGCCATAGTTCACCTCAGATCATTTTTATTTCAACATCTACTCCAGGTGGTAAATCCAGCCTGGAAAGTTTATCTATCGTTTCCGCTGTGGGTTTCCTAATCTCTATTAGCCTTTTGTGAACTTTAAGCTCAAACTGCTCCTGGGACCTTTTGTCTATATGGGGAGACCTTATAACTGAAAATAGCGTCCTTTTGGTAGGAAGAGGTATCGGCCCTGAAACTTCAGCACCACTCGACCTTGCAGTATGGGCAATATTTTGTGCCGAGCGGTCCAGGAGCGCTGGGTCAAAGGACTTTAGTTTTATTCTTATTTTGGCTTCAAGTACCATGATTTTTACTCGACAATATCGGTTACGACACCCGCACCAACCGTCCTGCCACCTTCACGAATTGCAAATCTGAGCTCTTTCTCAATCGCTACAGGATACATGAGTTCAACGAGAAGGTTGACATGGTCGCCAGGCATCACCATTTCTCTACCTTCTGGAAGAGTAATTGTTCCGGTAACATCAGTGGTCCTGAAATAGAATTGAGGTCTGTAACCAGTCATAAATGGGGTGTGGCGTCCTCCCTCTTCCTTTGTTAACACGTAAACCTGAGCTCTAAATTTCTTGTGGGGCTTAATCGAACCCGGCTTCGCGACCACCATTCCTCTTTCTACATCTTCTTTCTTAACACCTCTCAAGAGCAATCCTACATTATCGCCGGGGAGTGCTTCATCCAGTTCCTTTCTAAACATTTCAATAGAAGTAACAACGGTTCTGAGCGGTTCATCTCTAAATCCTACAACTTCGACTTCCTCACCAGGGACCAATCTTCCACGCTCCACTCTTCCCGTAACAACCGTTCCACGGCCAGTAATGGAGAATACGTCCTCAATTGCCATGAGGAATGGCTTGTCTACTGCACGCTGAGGCTCTGGAATATAATTATCCAATGCGTCAAGAAGTTCCTGAATTGGCTTGTACCATGGGCAATTGGGGTCGTCCCCACATTCCTCAATAACCTTGAGGGCCGAACCCTTAATAATGGGAACCTCATCACCAGGGAACTCATACTTGTTAAGAAGGTCTCTCACCTCCAGTTCAACAAGTTCCTGAAGCTCTGGGTCATCAAGCATATCTATTTTGTTCATGAATACAACTATGTAAGGAACGTTTACCTGCCTTGCAAGGAGTACATGTTCCCTTGTCTGTGGCTGGACGCCATCAGCCGCAGAAACAACAAGGATTGCACCATCCATCTGCGCAGCACCGGTGATCATGTTCTTAATGTAGTCTGCGTGGCCAGGGCAATCAATATGAGCGTAGTGGCGTTTCTCTGTTTCATACTCAACGTGAGCAAGCTGGATTGTAATTCCACGAGCCTTCTCTTCCGGTGCTTTGTCTATTTGATCGTAGGGTACATAGTTAGCAAATCCCTTCAAGGACAGGTATTTTGTGATTGCAGCGGTTAAAGTGGTCTTTCCATGGTCAATGTGACCAATGGTACCCACATTTATGTGTGGCTTTGTTCTTACAAACTTTTCCTTAGCCATTTCTACATACCTCCATCATATTGTTAATGTTTTTTCCTTTTTTACAGGTGCATAATGATCCAGTTTCATCCAGAAGCTTGCCCTTCCCTGGGTTAGTGACCTCAAATCTGTCACATAACCAAGGAGTTTTTTTAAAGGCACATAAGCCTTTAGCTTCTGAATGTTATCACTTATATTCTCAATTTTATCCAGTTCTCCACCCCTCTGACCGAGGTCACTTACAACATTTCCAATGTACTCAGAGGGGCACACAACCTCGAGTAGAACTATTGGCTCAAGCAAAATAGGTTTCCCCTCCTGCAGCGCCCTCTGTACTGCCTTCCTTAAAGCCAGTTCATTTCCCAGCTGTGTAAAAGTACTATCTTCCCCTACTGCAACCAGTTGCACTTCCACATCAGTAACTGGGTAGCCCAAAATCGGACCGAAAGATATTGACTCGTAGGCTATATTTATGAAAAGTTCTCTAAGCTGAGGATTCATCTCGGGCAAAATGGTAACCTTGTTACCTTCACCTCTGTTACGAGGTATTAGTTTGACCTTCGCATATCCCTTTTCCTTAACCCCTCCAATCTCCCTTTCAAAGAGTTCCTCAACTTCTGCTTCAACCGTTATCGTTTCTCTATACGTAACCTGCGGTTTTCCTGTCTTGATGGGTATTTTAAATTCTCTCACAATTCTATCAGTAATAATCTCAAGATGCAACTCACCCATACCACTAATAAGAAGTTGACCTGTCTCCCGGTCTTTTCCCACCTTAAAGCTCGGGTCTTCAATCTGTATTATATTGAGAACCTCCTTTAACTTATCTTCGTCCTTGGAGGATTTAGGTTCAATGGCTATTGAAATGAGAGGATCAGGAAAGTGCATTCCCTCAAAGAAAATAGGTGCCTCAGGATCACAAAGAGTGTCACCAGTCTTAACATCTTTTATTCCAACTATTCCAACTATTTCTCCCGCCTTCGCTTCTTTGATCGGCTCTTTCTTATCGGCATGTATAAGGTAAATTCTCATCGCCCTTTCTATCTTCCCTGTAGAAGAATTCAGCACCTTCTGGTTCACATTTAAAATTCCCGAATAAACGCGGGTAAACAAAACATTTCCCGCGTGCGGATCATTTTGTATCTTAAATACCACCGCTGAAAAAGGTGCATCATAAGTAGGCGAACGCTTTACATATTCCCCTGTTTTAGGGTCAACACCTACCACATCTCCTTTATCGAGTGGAGATGGAAGGTAATCAACGATTGCATCAAGGAGAGGCTGAATTCCTTTGTTTTTGAGGGCAGCCCCCATAAGGACGGGAACCGCTTTCATAGAAAGTGTCGCTTTCCTTATCGAAGATTTAAGGATATCGACCGTAATCTCTTTTTCTTCTACAGCGAGTTTTAAAATCTCTTCATCTATTTCAGACAGCTTATCCAGGAGATTATTCCTAACATCTTCGACCTCTTCTTCGCTTGCATCCTCAATGCGGTAATTCTCACCCGTCCCATCCACATCCCAGATATACTTTTTCTTAGCGATAACATCTATGACACCAATAAAGTTTTCTTCGATACCGATGGGGATTTGGAGTGGTAATGCCAAAATGTTAAATTTCTCTTCAATTTCCTTCATGACCCTGAAGGGGTCGGCACCTACACGGTCGAGTTTGTTTATAAAAACGATCCGCGGTACCTTATACCTATCGGCTTGGTGCCACACCGTCTCGGATTGAGGTTGAACACCTGCAACCCCACAAAAGATTACAATCAAACCATCGAGGACTCTAAGTGAACGCTCAACTTCAATTGTAAAATCTACGTGGCCAGGAGTGTCGATAATGTTGATCCTGTGACCTTTCCAGTAGCAGCTTACAGCAGCGCTGGTAATGGTGATACCTCTCTCCTTTTCCTGAATCAAATAATCAGTGGTTGCAGTTCCTTCATCCACGTCGCCAAGACGGTGGATTTTCTTAGTATAATATAAAATTCTTTCAGTAGTAGTAGTCTTACCCGCATCAATGTGAGCAGCGAATCCGATGTTTCGCAGGTTAGTGATATTATCAAATGCAATATCCATCTCTCAAACTCTTACCACTTATAGTGGGCAAACACCTTGTTCGCTTCAGCCATCTTGTGAACGTTTTCTTTTGTCTTAATTGCTCCCCCTTGATTTTGGGAAGCTTCAATTATCTCATTGGCCAGTCTTTCATACATCCTTCTTTCTGGCCTCGACCTTGCAGCCCTTATAATCCACTTTATAGCCAGGGAGAGCTGTCTCTTAGGACGTACTTCAACGGGAACCTGATAGGTTGCACCACCAACCCTTCTTGGTCTTACCTCAAGCTTTGGCTTAACATTCTCAATGGCTTTCTCAAAGATTTCGATTCCGTTGCTTTTCGTTTTCTGCTCAATAAGTTCAATGGCCTTGTAGAAAATCTTTTGAGCAATGGTCTTTTTTCCGTCCCACATCAAATTGTTGATAAACTTGGCAGCAATAACAGACCCATATTTGGGATCAGGTGAGACCTCACGTTCAGGAGCTCTTCTTCTCCTCATGGAATCAACGCCTCCTTATTTTTTGGGCTTTTTAGTCCCGTAAAGGGACCTTGAATTTTTCCTACCCTCAACGCCCGCGGCATCGTATTTTCCTCTAATTATGTGATACTTCACACCCGGAAGATCCTTAACCCTGCCACCCCTCACCAGCACCACAGAGTGTTCCTGGAGGTTATGCCCTTCACCCGGTATGTACGCTATCACCTCTTTCCCGTTAGATAAGCGAACCTTAGCAACCTTTCTCAAAGCAGAATTAGGCTTCTTAGGAGTAGTCGTATAAACCCTTATACAAACTCCTCTCTTTTGAGGACAGCCATCCAGGGCAGGAGACTTTGATTTTCTTTTCTTTGGCGTCCTGCCCAACCTAACAAGTTGATTAATTGTCGGCATAATACTTCCCCCTTTAAATGCAGTGTTTAATTTTACTGCAATATCAATAAACGTTCAAGTTTAAATTTACTATTCTTCTTCGCGTTCTGAAGGTTCTTCCTCCTCTTCCTGGAGGAGTTCCTCTTCCTCCACGACAAGATTTCTATATTTCCTGGTTCCAGTTCCTGCCGGAATCAGATTACCAATAATAACATTCTCGATGAGACCCTCGAGTTTATCCTCTTTCCCCGCTATTGCAGCCTCGGTAAGAACCTTTGTGGTTTCGATAAATGAGGCGGCCGAAAGGAAGCTTTCGGAAGCCAGAGCGGCTTTCTTTATTCCCAATAACTGGAACTCATAGGTTGCCGGCTTTCCACCTTTTTCACGCACCTCGCGGTTTTCCTCCTCCACAACGCTTATATCAACAAGATCACCTTCGATCAAATTCTTTGTATCGCCAGCGTCTTTAATTAGCACCTTCCTCCCCATTTGCCTTACGAAAATTTCAACATGCACATCTTTAATCTTTACATCAGAGGCCGCATAACTACGCAAAATATTATCAAGGAGGAACTCCTGAGCTTTATCTATTCCCTTAATTCTCAGAATATCCTTAGGATTGATTCTTCCACCAGTAAGTTGTTCCCCTGCTTCGACCCAATCACCCTCTGCAACCGTTAAATACTGTCCGAAAATCGGATACTCTTTGACCTCTCCAGAATCGCTGGTTACTTTGATTATATATTTACCTTTGTCACCCTTTTCAATGCTAACCCTTCCGCTGATCTCAGACAGAATTGCATGTTTGAATCTGCTACCACCATAGGCATAAATGTCAAGAATTGATTCAGTAAAGAGCTCAAGCCAATACTCAATGGCCTGGAACCCAACGGTAATATCCCTTGTGCCAAGAGCGAGCACGTCTTTAATGGGTAATCTTGCAAGGACATCTCCCGGTTCTACGATATCCCCTTCGTTAATGTCAGCAGATAAAATCGCACCATTGGAGAGCAATATCTCCTCGAGAAGTTCACCGGTCTCAGGGTCAACAATGTGCATTCTTGGATACATGGTTGATCTCCTATCGAACTTCACGATCCTTTCCTCTTCTGCTCCAGTTACAAGGGTCTTGCCAGGGACCAAATCGACGTAAACCACTTTGCCTTTCTTTGTAGCAAGAATTAGATATCTGTAAGGATCCCATTCGCAGAAAACCTGACCTTTCTGGATCTTCTGACCATCCTCAACGTAAATCCTTGAGCCATAAGGTACTTCGAATTTCCTCTCGAGTTTTCCATCAGGGGTTCTTATAATGATACGAGCCCTCTTACCAACATTTATCATTCCCGACTTTGAGTTGACAACCACTTTTACATTAACGAACTCAACTATACCATCAAAAGGTGCCTCGTGATAGGATGCCCCCACCGTCCTTTCGCCAGTACCTCCAGTATGGAAAGTCCTCAAAGTGAGCTGCGTGCTTGGTTCTCCCAGTGATTGTGCTGCCATTACTCCGACGGCTTCTCCAACCTCAACAAGGTGCCCAGTAGCATGGTTTCTACCATAGCATTTCGCACAAACACCCTTCTTTGCCTTACAAGTAAGCACAGACCTTACCCATACTTCGGTAATTCCGCTTTCTTCAATTTTCTTCGCTGCTTCCTCGTCAATTTCCTGACCCTCTTCTACGATGACCTCACCGGTAATAGGATGATAAATATCTTCCAGTGCTACCCTTCCTACAATCCTTTCAGCGAGGGTAATGAGAGGCTGATTCTTTTCATCAGTCAATGCTGACACCTTTCTCCCTGTTAGAGTTCCACAGTCTTCTTCCGTTACCACAATGTGGTGAGCAACATTTACCAATCTCCGCGTGTAATAACCGGAAAGTGAAGTCTTCATAGCTGTATCCACAAGTCCCTTTCTCGAACCGTGGGTGGAAATGAAATACTCAAGAACTTTAAAACCTTCCTTGTTATTGGAGATAATCGGCACCTCCAGAAGCTGGTTAATTTGAGTCTTCACTTTTCCAAGTTTTGCCATGAGACCACGCATTCCAGCCAGCTGCTTGACCTGATCTTCGTTTCCTCTCGCACCCGACTTAAGCATCATGTAAATGGGGTTAAATCCATCTTTATCCTTTTCCATAACCTTGAGCATTTCTTTCTTGACTTCTTCAGTGGCACGGGTCCATATAGACTGAACCAGGAGCTGTCTCTCTTTTTCGGAGATCGTTTTCTTCTCGTAAGCTCTTATAACCTTTTCTACCTCTTCCCGAGCCTTCAGGATGATTTCCTTCTTCTTCTCCGGAACCACCATGTCGTCCATTCCAAAGGTGATGCCTGCCACCGTTGAATATTTAAAACCAAGTTCCTTCAATGCATCTAGAAGCTCCGCTGTTCTCGCCGGGCCAAACTTTCTATGAGCCATGGCAACAAGGTTGGAAAGCTGACCTTTCCTCATTTCTTCATTGATAAACCTCAGTTCCTCTGGCAGGGCGTCATTGAATATAATGCGTCCCACTGAAGTTTCAATAATCTCATTTCCAAGCTTTACCCTTATCTTTGCACGAAGCCCTACATAGCCATTCTCGTATGCGATAAGCGCCTCTTCGGGAGAAGAGAAGAGCTTACCTTCGCCCTTATCTCCTGGTAAAATCTTTGTTAAATAGTTTAATCCAAGAACGATGTCACGCGTTGGTGCTGCCAGAGGGCCTCCATGAGCAGGAGATAAAATATTGTAGATTGAAAGAAGAATCCCGTAACTTTCCAGCTGTGCTTCATAAGAAATCGGCACATAAACAGCCATTGTGTCGCCATCAAAGTCAGCGTTATAAGCAGGGCAAACAAGTGGATGGAGCCCAATAGCCTTGTTCTCCCAGAGAACTGGCTCAAAAGCCTGAATTGAAGGTCTATGAAGTGTTGGAGCTCTATTAAGGAGTACTGGGTGATCTTTGACTATTTTTTCGAGCATCTCCCAAATTGCCGGATCCCTTTGCCTGAGCTTTGCCTCAGCCTCTCTGATGCTACTCGCAAGACCGGATTCATTAAGTTTATGCTCCACCATCGGCCTGAATAGCTCAAGAGCCATTTCCTTCGGTAAAGCGACCTGGTTCATCTTGAGTTCGGGAGCTACGACAATTACGGAACGCCCTGAATAATCTACTCTCTTACCGAGAAGATTTCTCCTCAAAACGCCCTTCTTACCTCTGAGGACATCCGAAATAGACTTCAGTTTCCTGCCACTCTTAGACAAAACGGGTTTTCTTCTCTTCGAGTTATCCAGTAATGCTTCAACCGCTTCCTGTAAGTTACGCTTCTCATTATTTATTATGATCTGAGGAGCTCCCTGTTCCATCAACTGTTTCAATCTATTATTTCTCATTATAACTCGTCTATAAAGCTGATTTATTTCAGTGGTAGCGATTTGGCCATTCTCGAGGAATACGATGGGCCTGAGGTCTGGCGGAATTACGGGGATAACCTCTAAAATCATCCATTCGGGTCGAGTCTTAGAATTCAAAAGAGCTTGAACAATCTTATATTTTTTAAGAAACTTGGCTCTCTTGATGGGAGACTGCTCTTTCTTGATTTTAACCCTTAACTCATTCCTAAGATCTTCAAGATTCATATTGGCGAGGATCTTCTTTATACCCGGAGCCCCCATCTCCGCTTCAAACTGGTTGCCATAGAGCTTCTTGTATTCTTGATATTCTGAGATGGACAAAACTTGACCCACCCTCAATTTGGCATCAGCCGATTCTCCTCCCTTCATCAAATCTTCTGAAACCTTCGTCACGATGTAAGCGTCATAGTAAATTACCCTTTCAAGGTCCTTAACACCAAGATCCAAAAGAATACCAATAGGTGAAGGAGTTGCTTTGTAAAACCATATGTGGGCAACGGGGACTGCCAGCTCTATATGCCCCATCCTCTCTCGTCTAACTCTCTTCTCTGTGACTTCAACTCCACATCTGTCGCACTTTACACCTTTATATTTTCTGCCCTTAAACTTGCCGCAACTACACTCGTAGTCTTTAATGGGCCCAAAAATCCTTTCACAGAAAAGTCCGCCAGGTTCGGGTTTTTGTGTCCTGTAGTTTATGGTTTCTGAATTTGTTACTTCACCATGAGACCAACTTCTGATGGTCTCAGGTGAAGCAATTTTTATCCTTATTGACAACAAATTTTTAGGTAATAATTTTTCCATAGTCTACTCCGTCTTAAGGTTTACTTTCAAAAACTGCTTTTCTTTTTCTTCTCCAGTTTTTAACTCCACATCAAGGCAAAGACCCCTCAAATGGTTAACAAGCACCTTAAAAGATGCTGGGAGTCCAGGTTCTTTAGGCCTCTTACCCAATTGTAATTCTTTGTAAAGCTTGTTTCGCCCTTCGATATCATCCGATTTGATAGTTAGCATTTCCTGCAACGTGTAAGCTGCACCATGTGCTTCGAGAGCCCATACCTCCATCTCACCAAACCTCTGGCCACCGAAGTGAGACTTTCCACCGACTGGCTGTTGAGTAATTGAAGAGTAAGGACCAATTGCCCTCGCATGAATCTTATCCTCAACCATATGAATTAGCTTTATCATGTACATGTACCCCACTGTCACGGGGTAGTGGAAGTATTCGCCTGTCCTTCCATCTCTCAATCTAACTTTACCTGGATACGTTAAACCCGCCTCTTCCATTTCTTTTTGTATTTCTTCCACGGTCATACCCTCGAAAGCAGGGCAAGCGTAATAAACGCCTTTCTTTTTACCAGCCCAACCCAGGATAGTTTCCAAAATTTGACCCACATTCATACGAGAAGGAACACCGAGGGGGCTCAGAACCACGTCTACTGGTGTGCCATCCTCCAAGAACGGCATATCTTCAACAGGTGCAATCTTTGCAACAACACCCTTGTTTCCATGTCTTCCGGTAATCTTATCTCCAACCTGAAGTCTTCTCTTTTGGGCAATGTAAATTTTGATTAGCTGATTTACTCCTGGAGGTAGCTCATCACCCCTTTCGATCTCCTGAATCGTCTGGTTCAATTTCTCTTCAATTTCTTTTTCTCTCTTATCATAGTCCTGGATAAGGTTCTTAATTCGAACCAGCTTTTCTTCAGAAATAACCGGGAGATCATAATTCAGCCTTGTCAAGTCAACGCGCTTGTTAACCATGAGGTCTTCCAAGAGCTCCCTTGTCACAAGCGTCCCCTTAGGCAAAATAACGGTTCCGTCTTTTGCCTTCAAATCATCGTTAAGAACTTCATCGATCAGCATCTCAACAATAAAGTCTCTCAATCTTGTCTTAAGTAACCTCTTCTCTTCCTCTGCTCGCCGGTATGCCTTTTCTTTGCGCTCCATAATAACCTTTAGTGAAAGTGGATCATTCTTTGTTTTAGTAAGTATCACAACATCAACTACATAACCTGAAACCCCTGGGGGTACTCTCTTCGAAGTATCTTTAACGGGCTGGTCATATCCCACAATGGCAAGAAGCAACTTCTTTTCCGGTGATAGTTCTTCTTCCTCACCCTTAGGCGTAACTTTACCCACTAAAATATCCCTTGGCTTAACCTCAACTCCAACACGGATGATTCCGAAATTATCAAGATTCTTTAAATCTTCTTCCATCACTCCCGGGATCTGATTAGTCACCTCTTCGGGACCAAGGGAAGTTTCCCTCACTTCCACTTCGAATTCAAGGATGTGGATGGACGTCAAAGCATCTTCTTTGAGAATATTCTCAGAGACAACAATAGCGTCTTCATAGTTATAACCATACCAAGGTACGAAAGCCACCAGCAGATTTTTTCCAAGTGCCAACTCTCCATTCTTGGTGGCAGCAGCATCCGCAATAATATCACCAGCCTTGACCTTGTCACCCACCTTAACAATGGGCTTCATGTTGATCAGTGTATTCTGGTTGGACCTTCTAAATTTTATCAGTTTGTACTCTTCAATTTCATCCTCAAACTTGGAGAGTTTCTTTCCCCTTTTTGAAACCCTCACAAGAATTCTCTTGGAATCAACAAAAACAACCGTGCCACTGTTTCTTGCAGTGAGGAGAGTTCCAGAATCTCTCGCAACCTTAGCCTCCATTCCCGTTCCCACTATTGGAGGTTCAGGATCAATCAAAGGAACCGCTTGCCTCTGCATGTTACACCCCATCAACGCCCTGAGAGCATCATTATGCTCAAGGAAGGGAATAAGCGAAGCGGAAGGTGAAATCACCTGACGTGGTGAGACATCTATGTAATTTACTTTTTCTCTATCCACCTCGATATAATCGTCCTTATAACGTACCCAAACCTTTTTATCTTTTATAAGGCCAGTCTCAGGGTCATACTCTACATCTGCAGATGCTACATAGGCATCCCTTTCCTCGTTCCTACTGAGCTCCACGATTTTATCAGTAACTCTCCCGTTTTCTACAACCCTCAGAGGGGTCTTAATAAAACCATATTCATCAACCTTAGCATAGGTAGTAAGTGAATTAATTAATCCAACGTTTTGACCTTCCGGCGTTTCGATGGGACACAATCTACCATAATGAGATGGGTGAACGTCTCTCACCTCAAACCCAGCGGTCTCCTTGGTTAACCCGCCTCTACCGAAAGCAGAAATACGTCTCTTATGGGTAAGCTCAGAAAGTGGATTGGTCTGGTCAAGGAATTGGGACAAGGTATCACGCATGAAGAAGTTAATCAAAGAGTTAGTAATTACCTTAGGATCAATGAGAACCTTAGGTACAATCCTCGACTCATCAGAAATTGAAAGAATTTTTTCGGCAATATTCTTTACCAATTTCTTACTGAAAGCATCTCTGATTTGTTCATAAAGAAGCTCACCGACACTGCGGATCCTTCTATTAGCGAGGTCATCAATATCATCCGGCTCCTCTTCGCCTTTGTACAATCCCACAAGCTTTTTCACAACCTCAACAATATCTTCAATAGTAAGAACATGTTCAGTCTTCTTCTGATTCCCGTAGAGTCTTAAGTTAAACTTGTACCTTCCAACTTCCCCAAGGTAGAAATAGGCTTCGCTCAAGAAAAAGTTTTTAATGAAAGTTCTTGCCTCTTCTAAATCGCTCGGTGGCTGGCTAAACTTCAAAGTCCTATAAATGTTTCCAATGGCATCAGCTTCTTTCTTTAATCTGTCTTGTCTATAAGTTGTGTAAAGGACACTACCTTCCGGCGTTTCAACATCAAATACCTCGACCCTTTTAATATTTCTTTCCTTCAACTCCTTCAGGATGGTTGAATTCAATAGTTCAAGGGCTTCAAAAAGAACCTCACCAGTATTTGTATCTACAATATCTTTTGCAAGAATATACCTTTCAAACTCCTTTATCTCATCCACATCAAGTTTTTGAACCTCAAGGAACATCTTAAAGATCTCAACAAAGGGTAATCCGGTAAGCGCCCTAAAAAACCTCGTGAAGGGGATCTTTCTTCTTTTGGAAACGGTTACGGTAAGATTCTTGTTACCGTCAATAACAAATTCAACCCATGGACCTCTGTAAGGTACCAATAACGCTCTGCAAGGAAGAGACTCACCTTCAATTTCAGGACCTTCGAAGTAAACACCGGGTGATCTATGAATCTGGCTAACGAGTACTCTTTCCACTCCGTTTATAACAAAGGTACCACGGCATGTCATATATGGGATCTCACCCATATAGACTTCTTGGGTAACACTTTCTTCAAATTCCTTAGTTTCAGGATTTTTCTTTGACAACCTGAAGACCGCTCTTAGTGGAACAGAATAGGTCAAATTTTTCTCCTTACACTCTTCTGGTGTAAGGCGTGGAGTTCCGACAGAATAATCGATGTACTCAAGTTTATAAATACCGTTTTTATCTGTCACAGGGAAGAATTCTCTGAATATATATTCCAAACTGCCCAATGGCCGTTCTTCTTTTGGAACCCCTTCAGACAGCAACCTTCTGAAGGAGTCCAGCTGAATGAAAAGAAGATCCGGCATCGGGTATTTTTCTGGCTTGTATCCTATCCTTATAATTTTGTCCATAATAGACAAAATTCACCTCCTATAATTTTTTCCAAATAGCTAAATGGGGCATAAAGCCCCATTTTACACCTCATAGAGAGATTGTACACAAGGTATACTCGTAGGAGTGTGTTACTTAATCTCTACCTTAGCGCCTAATTTTTCGAACTGCTGTTTAATCTTTTCAGCTTCTTCCTTTGAGACTCCTTCCTTTAAAGGCTTAGGCAGGTTATCCACAAAATCCTTTGCCTCTTTCAAACCGAGTCCGGTCAATGCTCTTACTTCCTTGAGAACATTGATCCTGTCCTGGCCGGCATCCACAAGAATTACGTCAAACTCAGTCTTCTCTTCTACAACAGCTGCAGGTGCTGCACCACCAGCAGCAACGGGTCCGGCCATAACGGGCATAGCAGCGGAAACACCGAACTTATTCTCCAGTTCCTTCACAAGCTGTGAGAGTTCCAGTACGGATAAAGACTCGATCATTTCGACTATTTCAGCAACACTTTTCTTTTCAGCCATTTTACTTAACCTCCTCTTTTTGTTTTCTAATTTGCTCAAGTGCAAAAACTAAGGCCTGTAAAGGCCAGTTCAAAGAATAAACAAGTTTAAATATTGGTGCATTTAGCGCACCAACAACTTGTGCTTGAAGTTCTTTCTTAGAAGGCAATGTAGCAACAACTTTCAGCTCATCCGGACCAAAAACCCTACCGTCTAACCATCCACCTTTGAAAGAAAGCTTTGATATTTCCTTAGAATAATCGAAAGCAACCTTCAGAGGTTCTACCTCATCTTCCATTGCAAACAATACCGCTGTTGGCCCGGGGATAAATTTCTCAATCTCATCCAAATTCTTTTCTTTAAGTGCAAAATACAGCGCAGTATTTTTAACGACTTTCAGGGTTGCACCTTTTTCTCTAAGCCTCTTTCTGAGTTCTGTAATCTCGGCAACAGTCAATCCTGCATAATTACAAAGATAAAAAGCCTTCGCCTTATCCAGTTTTTCCTTCAACTCTTTAACTCTTTCAATTTTTTCCGGTCTAACTTTCACCATGTTATGCCCTCTCCAGTTGTGAATAAATACTATTTAGATCCAATTTAATACTTGGACCCATTGTTGTCGTCAGATAGGCTTGCTTGATATAAGTGCCTTTCATAGTCTTTGGCTTTGCGTTGATAAGTTCCTGGAAGAAAGCAAGGATATTCTCTTTAAGGGCCTCTTCTGGGAAAGAAACTTTACCTACTGGAACATGAACATTGCCGGTTTTATCCACTTTAAACTCAACCCTACCCATTTTTAGTTCTCTGACAACGCGTCCAACTTCCTTTGTCACCGTTCCCGTCTTAGGAGAAGGCATCAGACCTCTGGGACCTAAGATTTTTCCAAGTTTTGCAAGTTCCGGCATAACTTCGGGGGTGGCAACTAACGCATCAAATTCAAGCCAACCATTCTTAATCTTTTCCATTAAATCTTGATAACCCACATAATCCGCACCTGCTTCAAGAGCCTCCTTCTCCTCTTCGCCCCTCGTAATTACCGCAACTCTAACACTCTTTCCCAGGCCTCTTGGAAGTACTGCAGACCCCCTTACCATCTGATCTGCCTTTCTGGGGTCAACACCAAGCAAAACTGCAAGCTCGACAGTCTCATCAAACTTTGCGCTTGCCAATTCCTTTACTTTCTTTATAGCCTCGTCTAAAGGGTACTCCTTCCCCTTCTCAACCTTTTCCAGCAAAGCCAAATATCTTTTCCCATGCTTAGCCATTTTAACCCTCCACCACCTCAATACCCATACTACGAGCAGTACCTTCAATTATTCTCATAGCAGCTTCAATATCGTTTGCATTCAAATCCTTCATTTTTAATTCTGCAATCTTCCGAATATCCGACTTTTTGACCTTTCCGACCTTAACCTTATTGGGCTCACCAGAACCTTTTACAATTCCTGCCGCCTTTTTAAGCAATTCGGAAGCCAATGGGGTCTTAACCTCAAAGGTAAAGGACCTATCTTTGTAGACAGTAACTATAACTGGTACAACAAGTCCCTGGAGATTTCTGGTTCTGTCATTAAACTCTTTAACAAATTGCATCAAATTAACACCGTGTTGTCCCAAAGCCGGTCCTACTGGCGGGGCTGGAGTTGCCTGGCCTGCAGGTAACTGTAACCTAACCTGAGCAACAACCTCTTTCTTTTTCGGGGGCATCTTTGTCCTCCTTTATCCAGCTTTTTCTACCCCATCAAAATCTATATAAATAGGGGTAGTCCTGTTCAACAAGTGAATTAAAACCTTCAATTTTCTCTTCTGTGGATATACTTCCTCCACTGTACCAATCATACCCTCATAGTCTCCTATAAGGACCTTAACCCTTTCGCCCTCAAGATAGGGTACCTTCTGTTCCTTCTTCTGTTGTTCGATTTCTATCTTCTTCTTCAACTCTTCAACCTCTTCTTCCTTCAGAAATGCATAAATAGGTTCCCCAGTTTTCTCGTCTCTTTTTGTAAGAGCTCTCATCAAGCGTGTTTCAGCCAGAAGATTAGCAACCTTATCGATCAGTTCCTTATCTCCCTTCACTCCAACGAAAAGATAACCCCTGTAAATGGGCTTTTCGATATTTACCCTCACCTTTTCCTTTTTGTCACCGCGACCCTTAGTTACTACCTTGGAAATAAATTCGGTGGGCAGGAGAGGTTCAACCACATCCTCAAGCCCGTGTTCTTTTATGACCTTTTGTGCGGCAATAAAAGCCTTCTTCTCTTTACCTGAGAAAGTTTGGAAGATCAACCACTTTCTCTCGGTAAGTTCTGAATTTTTCTCTGTCATATTCTACCCCAAAATGAGCTGTATTAGCTTTGAAATGATAAAATCAACAACAAACATGAACAAAATAAAAAAGAGCGAAATCAATATAACACCGAGCGTACCACCCCAAAGGCTCTCTTTCGTCGGCCAGGTTATTTTCATAAACTCTTGATAGGACTCTTTCAAAAACTCAACAATCTTCTTCATACCTTCGACTCCCTATGAACGGTGTGCTTTCCACAGAATTTGCAAAACTTTTTAAGTTCAACCTTTTCTTTTTTGTCCTTGTTTTTGGTCGAATAATAATTTTTCCTTTTGCACTCGGAGCAAACTAAAGCAATTTTCACTCTCATAACTCCCCCTTATACAGGCCTGGAGGGATTTGAACCCCCAACCACTGGATTTGGAGTCCAGCGCTCTGCCAAGTTGAGCTACAGGCCTATTGAAGTTGCAAAATTATAATTAATTATACCTGAACAGTCAAGTAGCATATGCCCCCGAGAGGATTCGAACCTCTGGCCTGCGGTTTAGGAAACCGCCGCTCTATCCTCCTGAGCTACGGGGGCCAGCTACGCTAAATGATAAAGGGGCAAATATGGAAATTCAAATCCACTAAATCTTAAAACACCATATTTCGAAAAAATTTGATAATATTGAGAAGAGCTATGGAGTTGGATATCAAAAAACTACATTTTCAAAAGACTTATTATACAAAAATTTATGCTTTATTAAACAAAAATTCTATTCTCCACCCACTCTTACCCCCACCCCTCTAATTTTTTACTTCATCAAAAGTACTTTCACAGTCTTGCTATACCTTCCGGCACTGAACTTCAAAAAATATACACCCCTTTCCACTTCCTCCCCATGATCATCAGTTTCATCCCAGTTAATGGAGTGCATTCCGGACTTTTCATAAGAATTAACTAAGGTCCTTATAACCCTCCCACTTACATCGTATACTACCAGATAAACGTGCTCTTCGCCCCCCAGTAAATACCTTATCCATACCTTACTATAACTTAAACTAACAGGATAAATCTTCGCTCCATTCTCCATTGAATTTGTGTCAATAAAATGATTATTTTCATTCACACCTACAAGAATTTCAGGATACCAGAAGCCAGCATAGATTAAATTGCTTGCACTGGAAGCAATACCCACCACAGTTTGACCAACGGTGGAGCCACACCAGTAACCACTATTTGCCATCGTGGTTCCTCCTACACCAACGACCCCCCAATCACAACGAAATTGCTGGCCGTGAAGGAGTGAGATGATAAGCAGGGAAAAACTTAAAATTGTGGCCTTTTTCATAAAACCTCTCCTTTATATTTTTCGCAATGCCGATATTCTTTTTACGGATGGCTCTTGATGTAAACACACCCAATATACGCGTCGTTTTCGTTTAAAATTAGATGGGCAATATACTGGTGCCTTGCCAGGGTGAGTTGAAAAGCTTGGTAATGAGGGAAGGTTATAACGGCTGGCGAACCATACTGTGCCTCTCCGTGTATAACCGTATCCCCATACGAGAGTGTATATTCTGCAGTAAGGTCGGTTGTACCTATTAATAAAGTATGGTCTTGATCCATATCACCATCGTCCACAATATACCACCCTGTAGTCTCCATCTTGAAAAGGGTATCTTGTGTTATACTTGCCTCATACGCCCACGAGTAGCTTATAAGAAAAGCAGGAGCGAAATTTGTTGCATCTCTACCTTGTAAAAGGTCAGCATTTGCGGAACGTTCGGAAAAAAAGCTATAGGCTGCAGATACTATCCGAAGTCTTGGTGAGAGTTCCAACGAATCTCCTACTTGAAGAGAAAGATATAAGCTCCCATCCTCAGGCAGAGCAGGAATAGGTGTTAAAGAGCCAAGCAAAACCGAAAAAAGCCCATTCTTAACTTGCACCGTCTGGGTTTCTGTCCAAATAGGTGAGCCTCCTGTTTCTTCGGTGTAAAGTCTGAAAGTTAACTGGTAGTTCCCGTCAGGGACCGGATTTCCTGTAGAGTCAGTAAGCCTGCCCTGGTAAGAGAGGAGTCTGGGTATGGATATTGATTTAGTGGGGTTCCCCTTTATTTCACCTTCTTGGGCCCCATAAGAGGGTACTTTACTTTTAGGATCTTGTGCCCAGATCAAAGTCCAGGCAAGGAGCATCACCAGAGCACTTTTATACATAATGCAACCTCCTTTTAAGTTTCCCTTAAACTTAAACCTGGGAAAGCAGGATTAAGTTTAAGATCCTTTTAAAGTATAAAACGAATTTCCCTTGCAGTCAAGATTTCGGCGTTCCTCAAAATTAATCTACTCGAAATGGGATTGTTTCATCAAAAAAGATAATAAGACGGCAACTATACTGCATTTTTGTTCGACAAGTCAGAAGAAAAACAGTTTGGTCGTGGCAAATGAAGGCGGGGAAAAACAAAGAACAAACGGAGGAAGGTAAAGAGGCATAGGATTGAGACGCCGTTAAACGGGTGTTATGAGCAGAAGACATATGTGAAGAAGTAAAAAGGAAGCTCGTGAGTTTGAGGGGTAACATAAAAATAAAAAATTCACAAAGCCAACAATCAAATTGCAAAGGTGTCTTGAAAGGGTATACAACAAGAAGGAGAGCCTCAAATGGGCACCAGAACTACAATACAAGATTGCCCAATCAAATTTAGTTCGATAAAGCGGGGATTTATTCGACATCTTTGGACTTGTAAAAAAGCTTTAAGCGTAAGCTCCAAACTACAGCTCTATTGCAACGACTTCATGAACTTAAATGCCTCTTGGTTGACAATTCAAGGTTTTTCTACTATACAAATAATAAAAGGCAATACTATGGAAGGGTTCAAATTTAAGGATCCAAGACATCAGCAAGAATTGGAATTTAGGATTGTGCCGATTGAGTCTCTGGAAATTGTGGAGCACCAGAGAAAACCCAGTAACTATCATGTGACTCATCTCATCTATTCCATAGAAAGGGTTGGCTTTATAGTTCCCCTCGTCGTTGTAGAAAAAAACGGAAAATACGTTATTCTCGACGGACAGCATAGGTTTTTAGCCGCCCAGAAACTGGACCTCAAGGAACTTCCTGTCATCGTAGTGCCTGAAAAGCTCGCATACCTTATGATGAACTTCAACATAGAAAAAGAGTTAAACATCCGTGAAAAATCCTATGTAGCCTTAAACATTTACAGGCAATATCTAAGGACTAATCCTCAGATGCCTGAGAGCGAGCCTGTTTTAACGGATTCCTTAGAGCAGGCCTACTATGTAACCTTGGGCATTGCTTACGAAGAAGAGGAGAAGCTTCGCGGCAGTATGTTCGAAACAATCCTCAAGAAGTGTGATTACTTTTTGGATATTCCACTGGCAGAGGCCATAGAAGAAAGGGAAAGAAGGGCGAAAAGGGTTAGGGAGGTTAACACTCTTATAACAGAAATCGCTCAAAAACTAAAAGAAATGGAAAAATGGCATCCCTTCGTCTATCAGCAGATCCTATCCTATGCAAATCCTTACAAAAGGAAGAGAGAAGCCATCGATTTTGATGACATGTTTGACGCCCTGACCAATAATTTAGAGAAAGTTAAAGAAGACCCCGAGGTTATTCTGAAAGAAGAATTTGAAGAGTAGATAGTCACCCGAGACAAAACCAAATAACGAAGTCTATCAAAGCTTAAACTATTCTGTATACTTTGCCACGTCGGTAAGCAGAGACTGAAGGTTTTTAAATTCACATAATTTTTCTTAAAATTCACCTATGCCAGTCTTTGATCCGCCGATAAAAGAGGAGATCCTCGGTGGAGGATATGTACTTCTCGAGGAGATGCTGGGGGACGACCTCACGCCCGCAAGGGTTGCCCGAATATCCTACCTATCCGAAGGTGACGAAGAGGCAAACAGAAAACTCCTCATCAAACTCCTTGAAATGAAACACTTTTCCCCCTTTGAGCAACAGGTTTTCCGTTTCAAAATTGAGGGCATACCAATGTATATAGGGGAGCAACTCTTAAGGCATAGAATCGCGAGTCCTCTTAAACGTTCCTTCAGGTATACCAGCCCCGATAAGGGCACCATCATTGAATATACCCCTGAAGGTATAAACAGAATTGTGCACATACCACCGGAATTTTTTGAACTCAGAGAATCACACATTGAAAACAAAGAAAAGCTCCTAAAAGAGGTCATAAGCCACATCAAAAATTCCATTGAATTGTATCAAAAACTGGTTGAAGCAGGCTTAAGAAAAGAGGCAGCAAGAACGGTGCTTCCCGCAGGGCTAAGAACCTCCCTTTACTGGACTATCAATATGAGAAGCCTTATGAACTTTCTCGAACAGAGACTCTCTCCAAAGGCCCAGTGGGAAATGAGGCAGTTGGCAAAGGCTGTTGTTCGAATTCTTTACAGGGTTGTGCCACTCACCATAGATAATTTTTTAAAGATCAGCGGACTGGAAGAATATTATAGAGATTAAAAATCCGGCACTTTCACCTTTTCCCATTCTTCAATTTCACCATCAACTACATAAAACAAAGGATGGGGCTCAATTTGCTTAATTTCCAGCACCCTGCAGTTTTTATCAAACCAATCCTCATCTCTACCCTTAAGTTTATTGCACAAATGTTTAAACTCAAACTCTAATTGCCCCTTTGTGACAGGAATTACGCCCTGTAAGAAATACACCTTCTTGACCTTCTCCTCGCAAAAATTATATCCCCGTCTTTTTGCTTCTATCAGGATGTAGTGAAGATAAGAATTTATTGCTATCAGTGGTTCCTTATAATTTTTAAACCTAATAAGCTGCGGATGATTTTTATAACCTTTCGTCTTTCCCTCCAGAACGCTCTTAGCCAGGAGGGCTTCTCTCCAAAGGGCCACAAGACCTTGCGGGTCAAGATAAGAGGGATGAATAGACCACAAGCGCACAGGATTATTGTAAAAGAAGAAGCAGAAACTCAAAAATAGCATGCATTAACCATTAACTCTTTTTTTTAAACCAAGCTAAAAAGCAAATAGTTTCACCTTAGACATCAGAGGCTGAGAGAAATATGCTATTTGAGTGATTTTCTAAATATTTTCAAGCAGCAAAAGATTCAAACTCATTTCAAATGGAAAATTTTTCGATCACCTCAAGGTTTACAAATTTCTGGCGATAGGGGTCCAAGGAAAGGCTCTCTAAGGATTTATGGCCCGGTCATTTTGTGGCATTTCTTCAAAGTTTCCGATATAATAGACACATCGACAATAGAAAAAAGGGGAAAGAAAAAGTGAATAAAAAACTTATACTTGCCTCAGGGTCGCCGAGGAGGATCGCAGTCCTTAGAAAATTTGGGTATGAATTCGACGTAATTAAACCAGAAATTGATGAAAAAATTGAGAAAATCGATGATTGTCTCAAAGCTGCTGAAGAAAAGGCTAAAAGCATCAATGTGAATGGTATAATCCTTGCCTGTGATACTATCGTTGTCTTAGAGGGAAAAATCCTTGGAAAGCCTAAAAACATTGACGAGGCAAGAGAATTTTTACAAAAGCTTTCAGGAAAATGGCATGAGGTCTATACAGGTTATTACATTAAGGGTGAAACAGAAACCAGAAAGAACATTATAAAAACCGAAGTGAAATTTGCCCAACTTAGCGGCTTTGAAATCGAACTTCTTCTCAAATACGGCAACCCTCTCGATAAGGCGGGTGCCTATGGAATCCAGGATATAGCAGGACTCTACATATTGGAAATTCGCGGCTCCTATTACAACGTAGTTGGCATCCCTATCGAATACATTTATTGGGATTTAAAGGAACTGGGAATCCTTCCGGAAAAACAGTTTTTGGCAGCAATGTTGGCTTTTTATAAAAACGAACCTTTTAAGGTATAATAATTCACAATGCAAGATGATAACATATTGCGTCAAAAGGCGTCAGAGCCTTTAAGAAAGGCGGAAAAACTTCATCCCCTTTACAGGGGCAAAATTGAAATCATCCCCAAAGTACCGGTTTCCAACTTAGATTACTTTGCCGTTTGGTACACGCCTGGCGTCTCTTCAGCCTGTAAAAAGATCGTGGAGAATATCGACAACTCCTTCGAATACACATCCCGATGGAACACGGTGGCGGTAGTTTCCGACGGCACCCGAGTTCTCGGGCTTGGAGATATAGGACCTGAAGCAGCGCTACCTGTTATGGAAGGAAAGGCTTTACTCTTCAAATATCTCGGAGGTGTTGATGCTTTCCCCCTTTGCCTTAGAGAAAAAGACCCTAATAAAATTGTAGAAATTGTGAAAAAGCTTGAACCTTCCTTTGGTGGGATAAACCTCGAAGACATTGAAAAGCCCAAGTGTTTTTATATTCTTGAAACTCTCAGAAAAGAAATGGAAATACCTGTATGGCACGACGACCAACAGGGAACAGCAACCATAACCCTCTCGGCCCTTTACAATGCATCAAAAATTGTGGGGAAGAATTTTACTGACCTAAAGATCTTCATTCTTGGTGCGGGTTCTGCAGGCATTGCGACTCTAAAACTGTTAATAAGGGCTGGCATTGACCCCGGAAAGGTATTGATGGCTGATAGAAAAGGGATTATTAACAAAGATCGCCCAGACTTAGAGGAGAAATTTGGGGTTTACACCGAGCTTATTCTTAAGACAAACAGTGAAAACAAGAACGGAGATTACCATAAAGGGTTTGAAGGTGCCGATGTTTTCATAGGTTTTTCTACACCTGGACCTGGAGTGGTTTCAAAGGATGATATAAAGAAAATGGCAAAGGATGCCATCGTTTTCGCCTGTGCTAACCCCACACCCGAAATCTGGCCCTGGGAGGCAAGGGAAGCGGGGGCAAGAATAGTGGCAACAGGAAGGTCAGACTTTCCTAATCAGGTTAACAATTCCCTCGTATTTCCTGGTATGTTTAGAGGTGTTCTCGATGTGGCTGCAAGAACCATAACCGACTCCATGTGCATCGAGGTGGCTAAGGAAATCGCTAAATACGCAGAAGAAAAAGGGATAAATGAAGAATACATTGTCCCAAGAATGGATGAATGGGACCTATTTCCAAGGATTGCCGCCGCTGCCGCATCATCAGCAGTAAAGGAGGGAATTGCAAGAAAACCAAAAACTTACGAAGAAGAGCTGGAAAACGCTACCTCTATTATTTCGAGAACCAGGACTTTGCTTGAGAATCTTGAAAAAAGCGGTTTTATTAAAAACCTCTTCCATGAGGATCATTAACACAAAGGAAATCAAGGAAAAAATCAAAGAGGCCTTGACCAGGGCTAATTTTGAACTGGAACCGGAGTTTAGCAAACTCTTAGAAAAGGCCTACGAAGAAGAGCCTTCTCCCACCGGTAAAGGTGTTCTAAAAGATCTCATAGAAAACATGAGGGTCGCAAAAAGGGAACGAATTCCCCTTTGCCAGGATACGGGAATGGTAAACTTTTACATTGAATTAGGGCAAGAGGTGAAACTCGAAGGTGACTATCTGTACGATGTTTTAAACGAGGCGGTAAGGGATGTTTACAAGGAGAACTACCTCAGGGCCTCTGTTGTGGAAGATCCCCTGAAAAGAAAGAATACTGGCGATAACACACCTGCCATAATCCACTTAGAACTGGTTTCAGGCGATCGATTAACCATCTATGTAATGCCCAAAGGCGGTGGCAGTGAGCAGATGTGCCAATCGGCAATGCTTGCACCCCATGAGGGCGTCGAAGGGGTGAAAAAATTTGTACTCTCATCAATCATTAAAGCGGGACCAAACCCATGTCCTCCAGTGGTCATTGGGGTTGGTATTGGGGGTAATTTTGACTTTGTAAGCCTTCTCGCTAAAAAGGCCTTATTGAGAGAATTTGGAAAGCGCAATAAGGATCCGTTTTATGCGAATTTAGAGCTCGAATTGTTAGAAGAAATAAATAAATTGGGGTTCGGACCTGGTGGGCTGGGTGGGAAATTCTACGCCCTTGATGTAAGAATTGAAACCTATCCCACCCACATTGCCCAGTTGCCAGTAGCCGTAGCCTTCAACTGTAACAGTTTTAGAATGGCAAAAATTGAATTTTAGGAGGGTGCCATGGCAAAAATTAACGAGGCAAAATACATATGGATGTCTGGTAAGATGGTCCCCTGGAATGAGGCGAAGGTCCATGTTTTAACCCATGCTCTACACTACGGTTCCGCAGTTTTTGAAGGAATAAGAGCCTACAAGACTAAAAGAGGAACTGCCGTTTTCAGATTGAGAGAACATATGAAACGCCTCCTTGATTCTGCCAAGATCTACAGGATGGAATCACCTTTCACCCTCGAAGAACTCATGGATGCAACGGTAGAGTTAATAAAGATCAACGAACTTGACGAATGCTATATCCGCCCTTTACTTTACAGAGGTTACTACAATCTTGGCGTCAACCCTATGGAATGCCCCGTTGAAGTTTCCATCGCTGCCTGGAAATGGGGAAAATATTTGGGACCAGAGGCGTTAGAACAGGGCGTAGATGTCATGATCTCCAGCTGGAATCGTATGGCCCCTAATACCTTCCCTGCAATGGCTAAGACCACTGCTAACTACGCCAATGCTCAATTAATAAAGATGGAAGCGGTTGTATATGGATTCTCTGAGGGCATCGCCCTAAATTCTTACGGAACCATTTCCGAAGGCTCAGGTGAAAATATCTTTGTAGTAAAAGATGGTGTCATATACACTCCAAACCTGGAGTCTTCCATATTGCCTGGAATCACACGCCTTACGGTAATTGAGATTGCAAGAAAACTCGGTTTTGAAGTGAAAGAATGCTTCATCCCAAGAGAAATGCTCTACATTGCCGATGAACTCTTCTTCACCGGAACCGCTGCCGAGGTTACACCTATTAGGTCCGTTGACAAAATCGTCATCGGTTCAGGGAAGATTGGGCCTATCACCAAGAAAATTCAGCAAGAGTTCTTCAGAATAATAGAAGAAGCCGACGAAAACTATGAACATTATTTCACCTGGGTAAAGTGAGATGAAGATAGCCATTGGTTCTGACCATAGGGGTTACAAACTAAAGGAATTTTTAAAGGAAAAACTTTCCATCTCCCATACGGTAAAGGATTTTGGAACCTTTAGCGAAGAGTCCTGTGATTACCCAGATGTTGCGATCCCCCTCGCTGAGAGTGTAGCTAAGGGCGAGTTTGATTTCGGAATACTCATTTGTTATACCGGCATCGGGATGTCCATAGCGGCAAACAAGGTAAAGGGAATAAGGGCTGCCCATGTTACCAATGAACGTTTCGCCATTATGTCGAGGAAACACAATAATGCAAATGTCATCTGTTTGCCGGGAGGATTTATAAAAGAAGAAGAGGCGCTAAATGCCGTAGTATCTTTCTTAGAGACAGAATTTGAAGGGGGACGACACCAGCGGAGGATCGAGAAGATTAGGCAGTACGAAGAAAAAGCTAAATGAGATTCCTTTTCCCCCTGCTTTCTTTTAAAAAACACGGTGGAGTGAGGGCTCTCTCTCTTTTGATGAATGGTCTTGCTGAGAGGGGGCATGAGGTATACTTAGTAGTCCCAGAAGATACCTATGAGGAATTTTACGAACTCAATCCAGAGGTCAAAAAAATTTTCACGCCACCCCGCCGACGAAACCCCATAAGTGTTCTCCGTACCCTTCTCCATCTTTTTACCAAAGCACCGCCAGCAGATTTCGTCGTCGTAAGTTTCTTTCCTACCTATTTTCCAGCCCTTCTGCACAAGTCTCTCAAAAAATCAAAGCTGGTTTATTATATCCAGGATGCTGAGCAACTCTTTTACCCTTTCCCTTTCTCCCTAATTGCTTCCATCACCTATCTGTTACCCGCCAACCTAATCCTCTGCGCATCCACCTGGGTAAAGAATAAAACCGTCCGTAGGGGTAAGATTCTCAACCCACCTGTTGATGAAGCCTTTCTCTCGATGCCTTCCCAATGCTCAAAAAACCTGAGTCACATTGCGCTCACCTTCCGCTGGGATAAGAGAAAGGGGCCGGAGCTCGCCCGGAGAATTCTCCTGAACCCCAAATTTACGGAATTTGAGTTTTTCGTCGCTGGGCAAGACCCTGAAGTTGAAAAACCAAACGTCCATTACCTTGGGAACTTAAAAACCGAGGAGCTTATCAAAGTTTATGATCACTCCACCTTCTTCATACTTACATCAAAATTCGAAGGTTTCGGCCTCCCGCCCTTAGAGGCCATGGCAAGGGGGTGTATTCCTATATCCTTCACAAAAACAGGCCCGTTGGATTATATAGCTCATGGAAAAAACGGCTTTTTCGTGGAAACGGAAGATAAACTCTATGAAGTTTTTAAAGCCCTTTCACAAAACCCAGAAAAAGTCAGCGAACTATCGAGAAATTGTATCACAACAGCAAAACAATTCACAGCAGAAAGATTTCTTAGAGAGTTCGAATCCTCCTTAAATTTATCTTAAGTCTTTGAAGCAACTGCAATTTTTCTTTAAACTTAAATTATGTCCGATTTTCTCGACTTTTTTGAAAATGCCTATAGGCTTAAGAGAACGCCGCGCTCAGGGTTCTGGTATTATGGAATTAAAGAACCTGAAACCGTTGCGGAGCACATCTTTGGAGTCTCGCTATTAGCCTATATTTTTGGCTACTACCTCAACAAGTATCACCAGTTGAACCTAAATATGGAAAAAATTCTAAAAATGGCAATTGTGCATGAGCTTGGGGAGGCCCTGATAGGGGACCTCCACTTAGAATCACGGCAGTTCTTGGGGGAATGTGTCGTAGAGGCTGAAAAAAAGGCCTTCAAAGAGATGACCGAAAAGCTGCCAGAGGGGCTGAGAGAGGAGGTTTTAAGCCTTTTCGAAGAATTTGAAGAAGGGAAAACTCCCGAGGCTATTTTTGTCCGATCAATGGATAAGGTAGACCTCTTAATTCAGGCCTTTATTTATGAAAAAACGGGCTACAAAAACCTGCAGAACTTTTTTGGAGAAAAGAAAAACTTCGAATACATCGAGAAAATTCCGGAGATTAAGGAATTTATTGAAAGCCTGAAAGCAAGGAGACCAAAATGAAGGTTTCACCATCTATTCTTGCTTGCGACTTTTCAAACTTAAAGGAAGAAATAAAGAGCGTCGAGAACGCCGACCTCCTGCACCTCGACATAATGGACGGTGTCTTCGTGCCCAACATTACCTTTGGACCCTTTATGGTTGAAACAATTAACAAACTCACTGAACTCCCCTTAGAGAGTCACTTGATGATCATCGACCCTTTAAAATACATAGAAGCATTCGCCAAAGCGGGCTCAGATATTGTCATTTTCCATGTGGAAGCTAAAACCGATGTTCTTAAGGCCTTGAAAAAGATCAAAAGCTTAGGAATCAAAGCTGGTCTCTCTTTAAATCCAGAGACCCCTCTAAGAACCCTTCTCCCCTACTTTGAACTCTTGGATGTTGTTTTAGTAATGTCGGTAAACCCTGGTTTTTATGGTCAGAAATTTATGCCACAGGTGCTCCCAAAACTTGAAAAACTTAAAGAGATAAAAGATTCGAAAAAGTACAATTTTACAATCGAGGTTGATGGCGGAATTAACGAGGAAACGGCAAAACTTGTTGCACCTTATGTCGATGTAATAGTTTCGGGGGCTTATATTTTTGAATCAAAAAATCGAAAGGAAAAAATTGACTACTTGAAAAAACTTTTACCTTAACTTATAATTAAGCACAACGAAAGAGAGGAGGCTGCAGTGGTCAAAATCAGATTACAGCGAGTCGGAAGAAGTGGATTACCACTTTACAGAATTGTTGTTCAAGATGCCCGTGTTGCAAGGAATGGAAAAGTTATAGAGGTTCTCGGTCATTACAATCCCGTTAAAGACGTTACTGAGTTAAATACCGAACTCCTTGAAAAGTGGCTTTCACAGGGGGCGCAGATGACCCCCAGGGTCGCTAAACTCTACAAATTTTACAAAAAAATAAATCAGCAGCAAGCACAATAAGGAGGTATAAAGATGGCGGAGCTCAAAGAATTGCTCGAGTACATAGTAAAAGAATTAGTGGACTCACCTGAACAGGTATCTGTGAAAGAGATACCCGGCGAAAAGACCGTGATCTTCGAACTCAGAGTAGGTGCTGGTGATCTCGGAAAGGTAATCGGCCGTGAAGGTAGAACAGCAAAAGCCATAAGGCAGATCATCCAGGCTGCCGCAATGAGGAAGGGTAAGAGGGCACACATAGAGATCCTTGAATAAAGATCTCGTTACAGTAGGAAAGATAGAAAAAGCCTTTGGACTTCGGGGTGAACTTCGGGTTCACCCCGAAGTTTTTTATGAAGACTTTGTAAAATTCCAGAAATTTATTGTGATCAGCCCAAAGGGCGGAAAAAAAGTTTTACAGGTTGAAAGGGTTCGAAGCGGTGCCGGAAACACAATTATAATAAAATTTAAAGGGATTGACTCCCGTGAGGTAGCCGAAAAACTTGCCGGCTTGAACCTATTAGTACCTGAAGAAGAATTACCGGGTACAGATGTGGACGAATTTTACGTAAAGGATTTAATAGGATGCAAAATTTTCCATTTGAGCCAGGAAGTAGGTTTAGTAACTGATTATTTAGCACAGGGTAAAATCGGGAGCCTCGTTGTAATAACAAAAGAAGGTGTTGAAATCCTCATACCTTTCGTGAAGAGGTTCATAGAAAAGATTGACCTCGAAAAAAAGGAAATCGAGGTAAAAGACCTGGACGACCTTAAAGAATTAAATCAATGAAGATCCACATAATTACTCTCTTCCCAGAGATTTTTACGCCCTACCTTAGAGTAGGCCCTGTCAGAAAAGCTATCGAAACCAATCAAATTGAAGTCAACCTTTATAACCCGAGGGATTATGCGCCTTCACCTAAGGAGGTGGATGATTACCCCTTCGGTGGCTTCAGCGGAATGGTCCTCAAAATTGAACCCATATATAGCATCCTTATGAGAATTGAATACAGGGGGAAAGTGATCCTTCCAACACCTCAGGGGAAACTTCTTAATCAAAAAATGGTTGAGGAACTGGAAAAAGAAGATGCGCTAACTATTATTTGCGGTAGGTACAAAGGCGTTGATGAAAGGATTTCAAAATTCGTGGATCTTGAAATTTCCATCGGCGATTATGTGCTATCCGGTGGAGAGATACCTGCTCTAATATTACTGGATGCCATTTCGAGGCTAAAGGAAGGGACACTGGGAAATAAGGACTCTTGTTTGACTGATTCTATAATATCCAGTATACTTGATGCACCTTATTACACCCGCCCTCAAGAGTTTGAGGGTGAGAAGGTCCCTGATGTTTTGACATCAGGAGACCATGAGAAGGTTTTAAGCTGGGCAAGAAAAGAGGCTTTAAAGAGAACTATACTTAGACGTCCTGAGCTTCTTTACAAAGCGAAGCTCACAAAGGAAGATATAAAGTTAATTAAGGAAATCGAGGAGGAGCTGAAATGGAGGACATAATTAGGGAAATTGAAAAAGAGTTTTACAGAACCGATATTCCCGATTTTGGGCCTGGTGATACCGTTAGGGTCTATGTGAAAATTAAGGAACTCAAAGAGGATCCCAAAACGAAGCAACTCGTTGAAAGAGTCAGAACTCAGCCCTTCGAAGGTGTTGTTATTCGTAGAAGGGGTAGTGGGCTCGGCGAAACCTTCACAGTGAGAAAGGTTACCCAGGGAGTTGGTATTGAAAAGATCTTTCCCGTCCACTCTCCTATAATTGAGAAGATCGAAGTTTTAAGGAGAGGAAAGGTTAGAAGGGCAAGGCTCTACTACCTCAGGGAGAAGAAGGGTAAAGAAGCCAGAATTCGTGAGAAAATTTAGTTTTGCGTTTTTAATTTTACTGAGCTTCTGTACCAGAAAATCAAAGGAAATTCAAAGCTATAAGCTTATTTACATTAAAGGCAAACCTTTATACGTTGAACTCGCAACCAATCCCGAGGAATGGGAAAAGGGCTTAATGGGGAGGGATTCTCTACCCGACTCCTGTGGAATGCTCTTTATCTTCCATTACCCCGATGTGCGTTCCTTCTGGATGAAAAACACCACCCTACCCCTCTCCTTAGCCTATATTGATAGTACCTTTGTAATAAGAGAAATCTATGAACTTAAGCCCCTCGACGAAACCCCCGTGTTCTCAAAGTCGAGGGTTCAATACGTAATAGAAGTCAATAGAGGCTGGTTTGAAAGGAATGGGGTTAAGGAAGGGGATACCGTATTTATCCCTTTTATAAAGTAAGGCATACAAAGGGCCAATCTGTAAAGCGCAAATAGACTCCCCTTTCAAGATTATAAACTAGAATTAAGCGCTAACCTAAATAGGTCCAAAATCTATTAAGTAGCTGAAAAAAGAGAAGTGAAAAAGCTTATTCAATTTTTGTCAGGAATTTGCATTTCGGCACCTATGTTCCTTTTGAGAAACCTTCTCCTGAAAGAAGACTGCTCAAGTGCTCTTTGTTGCTTACGGTCGTTCGTATTAATGGCTTTCATGCTATTTCAAAAATCTCACAACATTAAATCTTTTTCAATCCTCCGTTCAATTGTAAGTTCTATAACAATGCTTTGCCTTTCTCAGGGAACCCAAAGACTTCGTGTAACGGCTCGCAAGCAAAACACAGAATCCGCCATTATTAGATACTTCCGCCCCATTAAAAATGTCGCAATCCTTGTAAAATGTAGACTTTTGAGAAAGTTAGGTTTACTCGGGTATTTGCCTGTTCACAATAATTTACAAAGTTTTATGATTCTGAGGTTTCATAAGGGCTTTTTACAAATTTTTTCACAACAAGTCGCATTGTAACATAATCAATAAACCGAGGGCATACGCGCGGCAAGTAAATAGGCAAGGAGCTAAAGGACGCCAGAACTCTTTTATGTCTATCATGCTTTCAAAGATTGCGTGAATTGGCATTGACTAAACGGCTTACTACCTTTGCACACTTCCTCGGGAACCTTGCTATTTCAAAAGTTAATTGAAAAAACTACTTCATGCGTTATGGTGACAATGAATTTAGGTTGGTCACAAGAATAACAGCAAGTGTTACGGCACCTTCTCGGCGAATATTACAGAAACTGCTACAGGGCGAATGCAAATGGCCAGTTAATTGGACCTATTCATCAAATATTAAAAAATTTTGCAGCCCTTGAAGATAGAAAACCCTTTTCCTAAAAATTTTAAGCGAGGCTGTTATTCTCACGATAATAAGCAAGGAAAAATTAAACTTCAAACAAAACGGCGCCCCCACCTTCGGTGGGGGCGCCGAGAATGTCTCCACTCTCCTTCCTTAGAACTGTACCTTCGGTACCTCCCTCTCTTCAGGCAACCCGATCTCGAAGAAGGGTTCCTCCTTAAATCCAAACATACTGGCAACAATATTGGAAGGGAAAACCCTTATCCTCGTATTATAGTCCCTCACCACTGCATTGTAATACCTGCGGGCATTTTGAATGGCTTCTTCAATGTTTGCGAGTTCCCTTTGAAGCATCATGAAATTCTCGTTAGCTTTAAGATTGGGGTAATTTTCCACCACTGCAAAGAGTTGTCGGAGCGCCTGAGTAAGCATATTTTCCGATTTCATCTTATCTTCCGGAGTCTTCGAATCGAGAGCCATTTGTCTCGCCTTGACCACATTCTCAAGGGTCGTTCTCTCATGTGCTGCATAGCCTTTTACCGTTTCAACTAAGTTGGGAATAAGATCGTGTCTCTTTTTCAATTGAACATCAATATCTGCAAAGGCATTCCTTACCGCAAACCTCATTCTCACAAGGCCATTATAAATGGAGATGAATATTACCAGGAGGAGGGCAACAACAATAAGTAGTATCAAAAATCCGCTCATTTAAATAACCCCTTCTGGTAGTAAACAGCCTCGTCGAGGGTCTTCCCTGCAAAAATTCCCACCTTTTCTTTACCCCTTGCCTCTAAGCGAATGAAAACATCTTCGCCCTCTTGGGGGAGGTTTCTAAAATTGAAAACCCTTTTATCAATCTTAATCGGCTTTTCGGACACGAAAATATAATTTGAATCTTCAGAGACACCCATAAAGATGCCGCCAATTGTATTTTCTAACGCTTTCATCTCTTCATCCGTAAGTTCTGCTTTTTGAAGCACCTTCGGGACAATAACCCCCTGGGTAACCTGAATACCCCCCGATTGGGATATTACAAAAAGGGATAAAATTAAGTTTAACATACTCTCACCTCCTTAAAAGTTTGCTGGTCTCCATATCCTTGCACCACTCTTAGGACTGAAGGGAAGTTCCGTTTGAATCTGTCTCACTTCGCCTGTAGATGTCTGTACAAAGGCTGTTGCCTCTTCCCTTGACCCAATCTGAACGGCAGGAGATGCAGGCATACCCTCCATTTGCACCTTTGTAACAGCATATCTCTGTGTGTTAAGTCCGAGAGGCGCATTGGAAGAAGCAGTTCCCGTCTTGTAGAATAGCACATAAAGCCATCCCTCACCACCAAATCCACAGGGATCAGGATTAACCCTGTAAGTGGTGAAAAGCACAGCACCACCAAGAACGAGAGGGAAATTAAGTGACTTCTCACCATTTAAGAGTTTCACGTACCAGCCCTTATATTTTAAGTTAACAGAATCCACAAATGCCTGGAAGGAGAGATTACCCATTCCTGGAATATTTTCAACGGTGGCAGCACCTGAAGTGTCAATCTTTACCTTAATGTTTGTTGCATCCAACAAATTCGATAATGTATAACTGGGTGAAGTTTGTGAATTCCAGCCTCCATTCCAGTAATTGTCTTTAAAACCAACAAAATAATTCGTTCTCGTGTCAGTTTCATCGGCATCCGTAAAGTACTTACCAGATCCAAAGAATACCCAGAGATTGCCATATTCGTCCATGGAAGCTGCCGCGCCTGAAGTGAGTGGTGCATCGAGCTGGAAAGCCATAGAAAGCTGCCAATCAAGAGGATCTATACTGTTATTGATCACAATCCTATACAAGGCTCCCTTGTCAATGGTTGTATTGCCCGATTTTTCAATGTATGTAACAGGAAGGTAAACGACATCAACGCTGTAATCTAATTTAACGTCTACTGAAATAGGATTTCCACAAAAAGCACCTAAAGTCTGGTTATTAGGATAAGGTATCTCTATCTTTCTCAGCATTTGACCACTCTTAAGATCGAGAACATAAAAATAGGCATGTTTTGTCGATGTATGACCTGTTGGGGTAGTATTGGTGCCTGAGCCAAAAACTACAAACCACTTCTCCTCTTCACCTTCAACCACCTTTAGCACCGAAGGGTAAGAAATAGTGTACCCGAGGTCTGGATCTGTAAATTCCCACAAAACAGCAGGGTTATCTGGATTTGAGATATCAAGGGCAAAGTACGAAGAGGTAAAAGTACCACTTGAAATAGTGATTGGTGTTCCACCAAATCTCATACCAACAATGGCCACTGTACCCCAACCCTCTGGATGGTCTTGGTCATTGCTGAAAATCCTTACATCGGTGACCTTGGGTTTTAAATCCACATAGTAAACATGGCAGTATTGTGGATCTCTCAACCATTTAAGGTGAGGAAGAAGATTCATTGGTATAACAGCCCACAACTCATCTCCCAGTGGCTTTCCAAGGCCATCAACTTTTCTGTTTAGTGTGTCAAAAATTCCTGCATTGAAGGCGTGGAGCATGCCGTCATTGGCACCAACAAGGAGTATGTTCCTCCTATCCTTCTTTTGACTGTAAAACTCGCGGTAGGAGAGGTCATCATAAATTAAATCATATCGCTCCGTAGGTTTACCCACATAGGTTGGAGTTGAGTAAACGATGTCGCCGAGCTTCCAGACCTTACCCGGTTCAAAGGTTCTATACCTCCAATAAGGATTCTGGTAATCAACTCCCCTTACGTAGTTTATCAAGGAGTCTATAAAATTAACAGTTCCGCTCACACCCAAATAAGACTGAAACTTGGATCTCTGGGAAGTTGTAAAATCAACGAGACTATATCCAGAACCTGAAGGTATTATGGCCTTTATGTTTCTATAACCGGCTTGCTTATCCAGTAACCCCTTTCCAGCTCTCCACAGGAAGTTTACATCCCAGATGTCCACCTCATCAACTCTATAAGACATATCGTTGGAAACCGCATACCTTTCAGCTTTCGTCTCATTTCCTTCCACTTTAAATTTAATTATATAATCAGTGCTATCAAGCTTTCCATCCTGATCCGTATCTTCCCTCAAGTTACCATTTTTATCAACAAAATAGGCACCAACTTCACCGATCCAGGTTAATTCCCCACCAGAAGTGAAGTAAGATGGTTGGAAGAAAGCCTGATACATTGTTCCTTCGCCCCTCTGGGTCTGCGAAATAACACTCGCTGCGGTAGCGGAACTAACTCTCCTCATAATATCCAGAATGGCAGCTTCTATAGCCCTTTCAATATCTTCACCATTTTCAGCCTCATAGTAGGTGTCCGGAACGCCATCATTGTTCGCATCCCACTCTTTTTGAAGGTCAGGCCTATTATTTCCGTTGTAATCTATGAAACCACCATCTTTGCTGGCTTCAGCGAGAAGTGAGTGGCCTCTCCCAAAGACAAAAACGCTGTAAAGGGTTAGATTCTGAGTTCCTGGAATATTAGGCCGCAAATCATTCACGTGCATGTACAACGCAGCATCGTCAAGATAATGACCACTATATGGATCTATTTGCGAATCGGTAAAGTTCGGTTCAAGTCCATCACGGTCATAATCTCCAATAACTTGTTGAAGAACTGGGTCTTTATCCCTCGTGGCCTCACCATCGGTCAAAAGGAGAACGAAACTCTTTCTGCACCAATAGCGCGGGTCACCCATAGGGTCCCATTGGGTTCCAGTCTTATAATCGTTGTTATAAAAATAAGGTTGCGGATTTTGCTGAAAATATGCAACCGTTTCAAGCAAACACTCTGCTAAGGGAGTCCATGTTTCAGGATCAGTATTTTGAACTGCATTAACGAAGCCACTCATAGATGAATTATCCTGATAATAACTGGATACAAATCCACCGTCGTTATCCGATCTAGTGTAAACAATCCTTCCCAGACTGTTCAATTCTCTACCGTTTCCTTTGGCATTGAAATTAATTAACCAGAATCTCGGAGCATCATCGTCCCACCTGCCATCCATATCTTTGTCACCAAGTTTCTGAATCACCCCACGAGAAAAAGTAGAGTCAATTTCTACCCTGTTTTGTGCGGAGAGAATTCGATCCCAATACCACACCTTTAACCAATAGATCTCTAAACTACTGGGAGATCCCCCTACAACATAAAATGCGTACGTCCTACCGTTGAGCGTCGCGTACCTAGTCCACGAATATCTCGACTCACATAAAAGAGTATGGGCAAACCCTCTTGGACTTCTTGCTTCTGCCTTTCCGCCAACGAGCACTTTTTTAAGAACGCTCATCCTTGACATCACGGCCCAGTTGAGAACATTCCCAGGCCAATAAGTGTAGTAGTCCGCCGAGTTATTTACAGGAACCCAAGCGTTTCCATCATACTCGTACACTTTGTCGGGGTCAAAATACCCATAATACCTCCTATTGGGGTTATAATCTTCCCAATATGCAGGATCACCCATCGAACCTGAATTATCCATGATAATCAATATATTAGGGGTAACCTTCTGGGCAAGGAAGGGGGGGACATTACATGGTTCCCCTTCCATCTGTGCCAGAAGGCTACCTGCCGTAAACAACATTATCAATAGCAAAAACTTTTTATTTAACATAATCTCACCTCTCTTTCCACTTATTGAGCAATAACACCAATTACCCTTCTATAAACAACTTCAAGTTCAATCCGGTCATCTGGACCGCCAGTGGCTTGGGATAGTATATTGTAGAAAATGGCGGCACCACCTCCGCCCACTCCCCTTCCAACGCCCTCGTATGCTGCAGCAAATTCGAGAGAGCCACCCTTTTCTGTAACTACAAAAAGCCTTTGAGGATTTACGGTAACTTCCCTTCCACCTATGCTTGTTCGAAGATTCTGGTTAATGGGCCTGCCCTCGTTTTCAGCCCTCCAGATCTCATTCACCCCCAGTTCTACTCCACCCTCAGCCGCTTCGAAGGTCGTAAGGGCTCTGCGCGTAATTCCCGTAATTCTCAAACCCCTCTGAACAAGATAGGCAGTGATCCCACCAATAACTACAAGGAAAGCCACTACCAATATTACCGTTACCAAAGCAATTCCTCTTTTCATCTTACATTCCTCACTTTTACATCGATGGTATAAAACCTTCTCCTCCTGTGGAGCTGGTCACCAGTGATGTTATAGGTATGGTCTTCGACAGTAATGCGATTCTGAGGGAAGGTATATTCCCTATCCAGAGTTCCGAGAAGAACGAGATTTAATCTGACTGACCTTAGTAATTGGTTAAATTCACTTATCCCCTGGGGATTATGTACCCTTTCACCCGCATCTTCTATCCCGTTTTTGTTTCCATCTACCCAGTAGGAAACCTGAAAGTCCTCAACACCTGTGAGGAAAGGCACCCCACCCCGTAGTAAGGTGTCATTTCTCAAGGTATATTGCACCCTTTGAAACTGCCCGCCAGGTACCACGTAAACAAAATTACCCGCTGCTGTTTGGACGTTACCATTTAAAGTAATGCGATAGGCAGGCTGGTTGTTATAGGTCAATTGCTCCGTCCCAGTCACGATTAAAGGCTGGGTGACAATCAACTTTTTCTTATCATCCATAATGATTATAGCATCCCCGATCTGCAAATCGACCCTTTCATCCCCCCAGCGCCTTACGATAATCTGATTAGCGCTGAAAATATCCATTGTATAACTCCATCTCGTCGTGCCACCTACAATAAAACCGGTACTGATAAGGTTTAGAGCATCAGGGCCGCTTGAACTGTTAGTACCTGTTATGGGAACCTGTGTAGCAGGAACTCCATACCCAGCCATTAGTACATCAAATTTCATAATGTTAAACGCCTGCTGAACATCTGTCTGGAGTATAGAGATGTTTCTTTGAGTTGTGGCCGTTCTTATCTGAGAGCGATACACCACAAAAACGGCTGCAAGAAGAAGGCTTAAAATACCAAGGGAAACCAAGAGTTCAATTAAAGTAATACCCTTTCTCTTTACATTAAAGCTCATAAGAGCTCCTCACTGTTTCCACAAAATAACTTTTTTGCCTACGGCTCCTTGCATCGTACCATCGGACTATAATCCTTATAGTCTTTGTTCCGTCAGCATTGTTAGCTACATTCCACATAATAGTATACTGGATATTATCTAAGGTCTGAACTTCCCTATGGTCCGGATTTAAAGTATCCGCAAGGTCGTTGTTGTCTTCATCATTTGCAAGGTCAGGGGCATCAAAGGACAAACTCTTAAACCTTTCAGAATAGCGCTCCGCTAAATACTTGGCATTAAGCATTTGATTTTGGACATTGTTTAATTTTATCGTGGCAATGGCAAGAGGTATGACACCCAAAAGCCCAATAGTCAATATCGATAGAGCCACAACCAACTCTATGAGTGAAAACCCTTTTCTTTTATTCTTCATTTACCTATGCCTCCAATGCAAATTATACCGCAAAATTAAAAAATTGTCAATACCCTATTTTTCTTCGATCCACTGCCCTCTCCAGGAGTAAGTCTTTACCTGTCCGAAAGAGTTCACCTCCACACACATTAAATTTCTGCCGTCATTTAAGTATATTTCACCAGGAGTTTCGCATAACCCAAAGGGAGTAAATTTAACGGTGTCGTTTTGGGCCCCGTTACCTACGCCAAACATCACTCCATCGGAATCGATGGCTCCACCATGGAGCGCACTTGCTCCCTGCAAGCCTCCTAAGTTGACCTTCGGGCTAATATAATTGGCATAATCAGCAACAATGGAATCTATATTAGGAAGTGGATGTGATAGAGCTTCCCTCCTAATTTGAACATTTCTACCAGTGAATACAACGGCCCGTCTTGCATTAGTGGCCATAGCCGTAGTTCTTTCGTTCTCAAGAAGGGCCCTTAATTTCACAGCTTCGTTTCTGAGCCTGTTTCTCTGAATCCACTTTGTACCTCCCCAGAAGGGTATGGCAAACAGTATGCCAATGATGAAGATTACCAGCAAGACTTCAATAAGGGTCATGCCCTTCTTGAGAGGCCGATTTATCATAACTACTCCTTAACAATGTTCGGCGTCAGGAAAATCAAAATCTCTGACTTTCCCTTTTCTACCTGATCCCTTCCAAAGAGGTATCTTATAACGGGGATTCTCAAAATAAGAGGCATTCCCTGCTTTGCCCTTTTGTCTTTTTCAATAATTACACCACCTATCATCACCGTTTCACCATCGGAAACCGTTATCTTTGTCTCCGCCCCTCTCTTGGAAGTGATGGGTTGTCCAGTAGCGGAATAACCCGTTAAATCACCTGTTTCCGTTTTGATATTCATAACGACCTTACCATCGGGAATAATGTGAGGGGTAACCTCGAGCTGAATACCAGTCTCTTCAAACTGAACTATCGTATTGCCTGCCATATCTCTTGAAGTCACCGGCACCCTGATCTTTGAGTATATAGAAGCCTTTTCATTGTCAAGGACCATTATCTTCGGCTCTGAGATGGTGTTCGCCTTGCTCTGCCCCTCAAGAGCATCGATAGCTGCCTCAACTTGAAGGGCTTTGGACCCCAAGTAGTGAACTGTCAGGTAGGTTGGATTTTCGGCCATCGGTTCACTATGCTGGGGTAAATCATAGGTCGCACCTTCAAAAGCGGGATTTCCGAATCTCATAGCCCTAAGTTCGGTACCGAGCTTGCGGGATTCATTATAATCTACTTCTACAATTCTTCCAGTAATCAAAACCTGAGGATAGGGTTTATCAATCTGACTTAAAAGATCCTCAACTTTGTAGAGATTTACTCTTAAATCTGTCACTATTAAAGCATTAGAAGACTCATCGATCTTTATATCACCCCTTGGAGATAGCTGGGATTTCAAAACTTCCGCCACTTTGCGCGCATCAGCATACCTCACCTTCAACACCTTTAAATCAAGGTCCGCCGCTGTCTTAAGCTGTGAGAACTCTTGCTGGGTCATAATAGTTATCATACCTTCACTTTCAATCATCGCAAGTCCATAGGCATCAAGGAGTGACTTAAGGGCCAATCTCCATGGAACATCCTTGATATTGAAACTCACCTTCTGGGTCACAGAGGGTGTCGTAATTATGTTAACCTTACCTACCTCAGCAAAGGCTCTAAGGACAGTCCTTATATCGGCCTGTTCGACGCTCATCGTTATCGTGGCTTCTTGAGCAGAGACTAATGCAGAGGCAAGGAGCAAAAGGCCAAGCTTTTTAAACAATTTCATTTATAAAACCTCCTTTTTATTTCTGTTCTTCCTCTAATTTTAGTTCAATTCTTCTTGTAAAGCCAAAATCAACGGTTGCAAAAATTACCCGGTCGGATTCAATTCTAACGACCCGACCGTTCCTTACCCTATCCCCCTCTTTTAAAACATAACCCACCCCTCTCCTGTCCTGAAGAAGGGCAATATTCCCCTCGTCAGTCTTAATTATGCCGAGAAGTTTTGCTTCACTCACATTTAGAAGTTCTTCCCCACCTGGTAAAGATTCTGGCTGGAAGGGGTCCTTTTTCCCACGGGAAGAGTAAAAATACTTTTCACCAAACTCCACTTTGTATGAAGGCTTCTTAGGTTGTTCAGCTGTTTTAGCTTGTTCTACATTCGTAGACTGTTCTGGAGCTTCACTTTTATAAGGTACTTCAGAAAGCCCGCCAACAAGGATTACAAGTTTTCCTTCCGCCTGTGAAACAGTGTAAGTCCTAAAACTATCCACATCAAGAACTATTCTTGCAATGGGTACAGGGTCCTTCCGGTATTGGGCACCCCTCATCCTTTGGATTCCGTTTTTTCCTACCACGAGAATCTTTTCACCAAGACCGTAAGCAACATTCTGGAGATCAACCACAATCCTTGGGGGATTAGCGAGGGTAAAATGTCTGAACTCTGGCACGCCCTCAGAAAATTCTAACTCTATTGCAACTCCTTCAGGTACATCTTTAATAGCGTAAGCCTTTAACAAATTCTGAGCAAAGGCACCACCCGTTAAAAATAAGGTAATTGCAAATAAAATTAGTTTTCTCATCGCGTACCTCCTGTGGTTACTGAGGCCTGAGGATTATACACATAGCAGATGATTTGAAGCTTTGCTCGTACTGTCTGTCCACTTTCCCTTTCAGAACCTGTCATTCTCTCTACCTGCAGGTTATCTACTGTCATTATTCTCTCAGAGTTTGCAATAAAACTAATAAAGGTTCCAAGTTCGTGAAAGCCCCCTGTAACCTCAAGGGATATGGGGTACTCTATGTAGAGTTCCTTAACAGTCGGGCTTTGAGGCTTAAAACTTATAATCTTGATCCCAGATGTAATTGCCATTCCCGTAATCTGGGAAAGCCATTCCTCCATTCTCGCTTCCTGAGGCAGATACTTCTGGGTTTCTTCCCAAAGTGCAAGTAAAGAATCTTTCTCCCTTATAATCCTATCGTAATCCTTAACATATTCCCTTAGATTCTGAACCCTTGAGTACTCTTCTTTGTAAGCGCTCTCAACCTTCCTCAATTCTCTGGCCTTCGATGCATAGACCGAATTCCAGAGAAAGATGAAGGTGAGAACATATACTATGACCGCTATTAGCCAGATCGCTGCCGGTGATTTTAGTCTCTCCATAGGACCCTCTATTGAGTTTGCCGTTTAAGGTATATCGTAGGCAAAGTTGCATCCTTTCCTGGTGTAATACTAAAGCCGGTAAGCTCACCATAGGCAGGACCAATCAAGCTATCATGGTAGAAAGCCTGGATCTTTATGCCAATATTGGAGCAGGGAATCAATCCCTCATATTGTGTCACTGGTTCTACAACAAAAGTATAGTTGCCTGAGGTGTCACTTATAGTCTCAAGCATACTCCCCGAATAGGGATACTCTGCCCCTGGATCACCCATTAAATACAATTTTGCGCCCTGTGCAGGTACAAAGACAAAAGTAGTTTCATTGTGGACTGTGTCAATTAGAGCAACCTCATAGCCCACCTTCCCGGTAACGGTTACAGTGTTATCAGAGATACTACTGCAAGATGAGAAGAGAAACGCTGCAACCAAAGCAATGCCAAGATACAAATACCTCATTTGTAAAACCTCCTTTTACTTCAATTTAACACTTAATTGAAAACTGGCATATTTTTCCTCCTGACCACCTGCAACTTCAATGGACAGGAGGTTCACCGAATCTACAATCGGCGAATTTCTTAAATTACTCATAAATTGAGAAATACGAATGTTTGAAAGAGCTCCACCTGTTATGTTTAGATAGTCTCCATTTCTTCCTAAGGCCTCAAGCCAGCACCCTGAGGGGATAACTCTGTTAATCTCATCCAGAAGCTGTACATATTTTGTTCTACCCTGCTGCAATTGAGCAATCAAGTCAAGCTTCCTCCTGGCATCTTCGATCTGCTGTTTAAAACCTTTGATCTCATCAGCCTTTCTTTGAAGTTCAACTTCTTCGGCCTGGAGTTGTGTAATTTGTTTCTTGAGGCCCGAGATTCTTCTTGTTGTGCCAACCGACAATGCAAGAATTCCTATTACAAGAAGGAGCCACACAAAGAGGGCACCCACTAAGTGAGGTAGTAAAGAAACCTCCTCAACCACTGGTACAGCCTCCATACCCGCTTCCGTTGGAAGAAGGTTTACCTTGTGGTCTTTTTTATAGAAGTGTAAAGCATTTCCTATGACAATGGTTAATAACGGTGCATTGTCCTTCAAACCTTTAACGCCTTCTTCAATAGCAAAGAGTCCTGTTATATCAAGGTATTTAATGTCAACACCGTACTTAGTTTTTATGAAATTTGCAAGTCCATAGAGCTTGCTTCCACCGCCCGAAACGTAAATGTTAAATTTCTTTGAGCCTTCTGCAAGCGCTGGTACATATTTTTCCGGAGAAAGGAATCTATCGTGGAGAGAATCCATTGTATCATCAAAGGCAGATTTTTCAATGGCGGCAGTAGGGCCATTCAATGCGGTCTCCTCTGCTTCTTCTACCCTGAGATCAAAGAACCTGGAAAGGTTATCAACGTAGGATTTAATGCCCGTCGGTATTTCAACCATTTGCTGAATCTGACCATCCTTGATATGAATTAATAGGGTCACTTCATATCCTACGTGCAGGAAGAGATTGTCTCCAGAAAGATTCTTAAGATCAAGGGCTTCAATTACCCTAAAGAGTGAAATAAGGTCTGTTGTTACCAGTGTAGGTTCAAGGCCAGCAGCCCTAACGATATCGAGGATATCGTATATGAAACTCAATTTTGCAGTTCCAACCAAGATATCCACAGACTCTGCAATTTGACTCACCCCAAGGATCTCATAATCCCTTACAATCTCCGTCGGGTCGACATGCAACTCTTCCTTGATTTTCCAATCCACAGCTTCTGCAAGTTTCTCTTTCTTCTTATAGTAAGGTATAACCATCGCCTTTGATTTGACTTCGCCACCGGCTATACTTACGACCACATTAGTAGAATCGGTTCCAAGTTTCGCATAGGCATCCCTGATTTTATCAATCAGAACCTGTCTGTCTATTATGTCCTTACCCAAAATCACATCTGGAGGCACCTTTTCAAGAGCATAGGCCTTCAGCACTATATCCTTTTTTACCCTATCGAACAGTGCAGCCTTAACATAGCGGGACCCAATGTCAAGAACGACAATTGGGCCCTTTACCTTACCTTTCCCGATTTTTCCTAATAAGGCCATCATTAACCCCCTTTTATTTACCTACTTCGATAAAGGCACTAACCACTTTGTTTAAAAGATTTTCATCAATTCTTTCACCCAATCTCTTGTAGGTCAAAAGTTCATTAACTATGGTTTCAATCTTTTTGAGATTTAAACCGGGCTTGCTGGCAATTTGGTCAATTACACTGGAAGGAAGTCCCTCTTCCCCAACGAACATCCTTGCAACCTTTCTTTTCAAATCTATCGAAGGCTCTTCAATACCTATAGTCATAAATTCGGTTAATAGTTGCCTGAGTTTACGATTTAAAGTAGGCATATTCTTTAAGGGCAAAGAGCAACTCACAACCGCCTGTTTGTCCCTTGAGACGAGATCAGATAGAACAGTAAGTAACGCATCCTGAGCAAAATCCTTGCCCACAAGGAAATCAAGGTCATCAAAAAGAAGAATGTCTACATCACGCAGAATTTCTAAATATCTATCGATATCCCTTTCCGTCTTAAGTTCTTTTAGAGTCGAGTAGAACTTGTATGCGTCGATATAAATGAATCTCCTTAAGGCTTCGTTCTCGAGTATATAATTTGCTATTGCCTGAAGCAAATGAGATTTTCCACTGCCCTCTGGCCCAAATAGGAATACTTTCTTTGCTCCGACGCCTCTGGTCTCAGCAATATCTTTGCACAAAAGGAAAGCGTGCTTGTTGGTTTCATCTACCACAAAACTATCAAAGGTCTTATCTTTTGCTATAAGTACGCCTATTTCGCCCCTAACTGTACTACCCGTAAAGGGTTCACTAATCTTTTCTGCAGACTCCGTTTCCGCATAATATTTCTCAATGGCTTCCTTAATCTCGCTTACCTTCGAAATGAACGGTCTGATTTTCAAATCTGTAAC
Organism: candidate division WOR-3 bacterium; assembly: GCA_039803545.1. Taxonomy (NCBI): domain Bacteria; kingdom Pseudomonadati; phylum Caldifarciminota; species Caldifarciminota bacterium. Next base: position 159,455 of record JBDRYS010000002.1, read on the forward strand.
GTTTTTCAACTCAGCGAGCATCTCCCTGTTAATGGGATTTGCCATTGCCACAGCCAGAGACTTACCCTTTTTTCGTATAGGTATCACAAGATACTTCCTCGCAATTCTTGCCGGAATGTGCTCTACCGCCTCAGGGTCGATATCGATATTTTTAAGATTCACATAATGAAGCATTGGGAAATTATCAAGAATGAATTTTACCAGTTGTTCTTCATTTAGGAATCCCTTTTCTACCAGTATCTCTTCAAGAGTCCCACCTCTTTCCCACTGTTCAGCGAGAGCGTTTTTGATAGCCTCTCTTGTGATAACACCACTTTTTTCCAGAAGCTCGACAAATGTTACTTTGACACCTGTTTTCTCATCTACCTTCGCATCTTTCTTCATCATATGCCCATACTCCTAAACAATTTAATTTTATCTTCCACATCTTTGAACCTGGAATCAAACACATAAACATTGGTGTAAAGTTCTTTTGCCTCGTGGTACCTTTTCATGTTCTCAAGCGTTAATGCAAGATAATAGTATGCCTCAATGTAATCCTTATCTACGGTTCCCGCCTCCTCGATAGCCTTTCTCAAGATTACCTCTGCGAACTCAAGGTCACCCCTTTCATAGAATATTTTACCTAAGTAAATCATAGACTGCAGCCTGTACCTTGGATCGCTCAGTAACTTCTGAAATTCTTCGATTGCAGGTTGATATAGTTTCATCTCATAATATTCCTTAGCCACTTCAAACGGAGGGTCCGATGGATAAGGCCATTCCTCTAAGGATAGAATATCTTCTTTTATCTCTCTCAAAATTCTTAACAAACTCTCATACTTCTCTTTTTCTACTGTACTCTCAACCTTTTCCCCAACTCCAAATTCTTCCTTTACCTTCGTTGCAGGCTTCTCGGTAGGTCTTTTTTCTACTCCTTTCTCTGTCAACGACCTTTCCGAGGTTGGAACCCCTTTCAAACCTGTCGTATCCTCTAACTTAGAAGACCTCTTCTCAGTCAGTGAGACCATCTCCTCATATTTCTTTTTTGAAGCTTCTACCTCTTCTTCTTTTAAAGGCCTTTTCAGTTCTTCAACCCTTTCCTCTTCCGTTCTCTTTTTCTCAACCTTAGGAGCAGTATAAGCAAAAGGTTCTGATGCAGCTTTCTCTTTTTCTACCTCTACTTTTTCTTTGAAGAATTTTTCACTTTTTTTCTCGGTTACTTTCTTCAAAGTGGATTCCCACTCTTTCTGGATCTCCTCAACCTCCTCAGGTGCTTCTTCAACGACCGTCTTGTATTCCTCTACAGGCGGCTCAGTGATTTTTCTATCAATTTTTTCAGATGGTTTACTACTTATTTTCTCACTTTCCTCCGGCAACTCCACAACAGTAGCTTTTTCCCCGGTAATAGGTGGCTCTTCAAGGACAACAGTCTTTTCAGAAATTTGGTCCACTGGGATCTCTTCCTCCTCTTTAAATACAAATTTTTCCGAAGACTTTAATCCTTCAGAAGGCGCTTTTTGGGACTCCGAAGGCGGAACCCCTAAAAAATCAGCAAAAGCAGAGGATGTTATAAAAGTTTTGGGCTCTTCTTCCACTTCTTCTTTTTCGATAAATTCTATTTTTTCCACCTCTTCCTTTTTTTCTTCTTCCTTCTTTGGTTTCTCTGAAACTGCAGCCCCTTGATCTGTTGGCTCGCTAAAAAATCCTCCTAATCCACCGATGTCTCCTCGTTCATAAAACTCTTGTGGTTGCGCAAACTCAATGCCGCTTTCAAGACTCAGCATAGCAAGAGATTCCGCAAGTTCTTGAACCCTCGTAAATAGTCGTTCGAATTTTGAAGCTTGCTCCGTGTGCTCCTGAATTACACTGGCAAATTCATTAATAAGATTAAACAATTTCCCAAGATGTACCGGGTCTATCTTAGGAAGTTTAACATATTCAAGGGCCCAATCCAAAGCCCTGTCAACATTGCCGCTCTCCAGCTCCATTTGAATGAGGTCTAAATAGACGTCATGCCTTTCCTTGTCAAGTCTCAGAATTTTCTTTGCGACAGATATTGCAATTTCTCGGAAATCTTGTTCCTTATACATCTTATAAGCTTTTTCCAGATATTCAAGAGCTTTTTCATGATTTTGCTTCCGGATATAAAGGTCACCGATAGAATTGAAAACTTCGGGGTCTGAGGTCACTTTAGCAAGTTCTTGAAGAACTAAGAGAGCTTCATCATATTTACCCTGCCCTATCAATTTTTGCGCCTGAAGCTTTAACTTCTTTACATCCACTCCACTACTTCCCTTGAATATCATAATAGATAATTATACTCATCAGTGCTCTTATTGTCAAGAAGTTGTTTAAATATCTCATTAACAAGGGCTTTTAAGCCAAGCAAATCTACAGGTGAGTCTTCTAAGTCTTCAATCAACAGCCTCAGACCATCCATAATGTACTTTTCAAAATATTTTTTTCCTTTAACCCTCGAAAGGTAACCATAGGCGCCCAGTGCTTGCATGTGTCTCTGAAGCTTAGTGAATTTAATCTCAAACTCAAGATCGGAGCGTGAAACGACATTTTTCGAAAGGGAATTAAATTCATCAATGTAAACCTTTAAAAGTTCATCACGATAACCTTTCATAAAAGGCATATAAGGGTCGAAAATTAGAGAAGCAAGATCATAGCTTTTTGGACCCCATCTCAAGCCTGTAAAATCAACAATGGCAAGGGAACCATTAGGTTTAACCATGATATTCTGACTCTGATAATCTCGATGGAGTATGACTTTTTCAAATTTACTGCAAATATTAGCAAGTTTGTCAAGTTCTTTTTCTACCTCTTCAGAAACTTCCAAATTGGAAAACCTTTTCACAAAATTGTTAATGAAATGCATCTGCTCCCATCGAAAATATTCATAATCAAAGACAAACTCTTCAAAGTAATCAGCACCTTCCTGAAGAGGCCCGAGGGCGTGGAGCCTCGCTATAATTTTCACGGCATCACTATAATACTTAAGGTAATCTCTGTTGCCTGGGTACTTGAAAAAAGAATAGAGGGTTGTATCACCTAAGTCTTCCATATAGATATGATTTTTTGCTTCATCAACATCAACAATTTTTGGAACGGGAAGGCCGCATTTCACCAGAAATTCTGTGGCCTTTAGGTGCTTCTCAAATTCTTTTTTGTTTTCTCCATAGTCGCAAATCACAAAGCTTTTGTTTCCCTCGTAAACTCTCCAGAATTTCCGGTCAGAACCACCAAGACCTACAAGGTATTTGTTTGACTCGCCGCCCATCGCCGATATTTCATCAAAAGAGATAATCCCAGCAGGTGAGAGAATACAATTCTTATATTCACCCTGTTTTAATTGCACATTATCCAAAATTATAACATTTCTGAGAAGGGTGCCTCTTTCAACTTCTGGCTCTCCTTCAATCACGAGAAATCCGTCAAAGTACAGAGGAGGTAAGGAGCTCTTCGCTTCCCTGATATAAACCCTTTCACCCCTTTTACTTAGAAGCTCAAAAATAGCCTTTGCATAGCTTACGGATGTACCGATGTCATACCAGAATCCTTCCTTAGGCTCAAAAACCACTACCTTATAACCCTCTCTAAGCGCTTTAAGCCAGATTTCTTTTGCATCAAAAGGTCTCACTTCGAAATTCTCAAGTAATCTTTTCCTATAAACGGCGATTCCAGTAAAACCTACCCTTCCTTCCCCAATATCTTTAAGATACCCACCTTCAACGACCAAATTCTTCCTGCAAACCTTCTCAGAGACTACTAAAGTTATATCCGCCCCACTTTTTAAATGAAAGTTAACGACTGATGAGAGGTCAATATCGGAAAGCACATCTCCATTGTGAGCAAGAATGATGTCACTTTTGGCTCTTCTTGCCACATTGACAATGGCTCCTCCTGTTCCAAGGATCTTGGGCTCCTTTACAATCTCTACCCCCCTCAAATTTCTTGCAGCCCTTTCTACAACTTCGGCCAAATAATGGGTATTAATAAAAATCTTTACAGGATTTAAACTCTGAAGCCTTTCATAGACTCTTATAAGGATAGGTTTTCCGAGAACAGGTAAAAGTACCCTGGGCGTTACATTGGTTATGGGTCTCAACCTTTCACCGAAACCTGCCGAGAGAATAACAGCATCAAGATTACTCATAAATAAGGTACTTTGATCTAACCTCTTTGTCAAAAACCTCCCCTTCCAATTTCCACCAGGTTTCTATTTCCTCAATGGAATCTCCTCTATCTAAGGCTTCACGAAGGTGATTTGAGCCTGCAAGAATATCGATAGGCAATTTTTTAAATTCATATTCGTATGGAGGTTCGCGCCACCGGAAATGATCTGGATAAAGTTCTTTGATGACTTTTATTATAACAACGCCTATTTTAAAGGGCTTTAAAGCCTTCTTATCCCTGATATGAATTTGGAGACCTCCGCACCTTTCACCCGCAAACTTGTTAAAAGTTGGGATAAAATAGAGAGGCCTAAAATAAACTCCTTCAAGGCTGTAATTTTCAAGGGCATCAACGAGTTCATAGGGATTAATAAAAGGGGCCCCTAAAATTTCAAAGGGCCTTGTAGTACCCCTTCCCTCGCTTATGTTGGTGGCCTCAAGGAGACACATACCCGGATAGAGTAAGGCGGTTTTTTCTGAAGGCATATTGGGAGATGGGTTTACCCATTCAAGCCCTGTGTCCTCCCAAAAATAGTTCCTACTCCAGTTCTCCATTTTAAGGACGGAAAGATTAATATCTCTTAAATATTCCCCCTTAAAGAGCAAAGCGATTTCTCCTATGGTCATTCCATGTCTCACAGGCAATGGTTTGAGCCCGACAAAGGAAGAATACGTCTCTTCTAAAACAGGACCTTCTACTTCAAGACCACCGATGGGATTAGGTCTATCTAAGACAACCACAAACTTACCATTCTCCAATGCGCTTTCCATAACAAGGTATAGCGTCCAAATATAGGTATAGTAACGCGATCCCACATCCTGTAGGTCTACCACAATGCCATCAATACCTTCTAACATATAGGGCAAAGGTTTTCTACTCTTACCGTATAAGCTGTAGACAGGGAGTCCCGTTGAAGGGTCTCTAAAATCTTCCCACTCAATCATATTATCCTGGGTTTCACCGAAAAGGCCATGTTGAGGAGCGAGAAGTGCCTTGACTTTGACCTTATCAAAATGGGAAAAGACATCCCACGTGTATCTCAAATTGCTATTTACCGAGGCTTGATGCACAAGAAGGGCAACCTTAGCGCCCTTTAACTCCTTAGGCCATTCCTCTTCCATCCTATCGATCCCCAGTCTAATACGCACGAAGTCTCTCCTTCCCATAGTTACAAATTTCAAGTACAGGACAGCTTCCACAATTTGGATTTCTCTTGGTGCAGTAAGTCTTTCCTAATTTAACAAACAGAGCATGATACTCGTTGTACATATTGACATCGAGCGGAAGGTTTTCCATGAACAACCGCTGAACTTCATCATAAGGAATTCGTTCCTGTTCAATCAAACCAATTCTTTTTAATATCCTGCGGGTATACGCATCGACAACAAAAACAGGCTTCTCAAGGGCATAAAGGATAATGGAATCCGCCGTCTCAGGGCCTATTCCAGGAATTTTCAATAACTCTTCTCGAAGGCTTTTCAATTGCCTTTTCTTAAGGGCTTCTATGCCTCCATTTTCATAAAGGTAATTAATCAAATTCTTTAGTCTCTTAGACTTCAACCTAAAGAACCCGCTGGGCCTTATAAGCTGAGCAATCTCATCTTCACTTGCTGAGTGAAGAGAATTGAGGTCCATCTTCCCTGCGCTCTTTAAATTATCAATTGCCTTCTCTACGTTTTTCCAGGCAGTATTCTGCGTTAACACTGCACCAATTATTATTTCCAGTTCGGATTCACCAGGCCACCAGTGTTGAGGTCCGAAATGAGAGTATAAAAGTTGGAAAAGCCTTTTAAGAGTTCCCTTCATCCTCTTCGTATTTCAAAAGAGACTCGCCTTCGATGGTGTCGTAAAGCCCCGAGATCAACTCCCCAAGAAAGCCCATTAAAAAGAGGATCAAACCTGAGAGGAGCAAAAACATTACAAGGTAAACCAGGGGTCTATATCCAAAATGTCTGAAAATCCTAAGATACAATGCTATAATTCCAGTCAGAATGCCCAGAACTGTGCTTACAAGCCCTAATCCCCCAAAGAAAAACATGGGCTTTCGCCTGAAAGTTATAAGAAACTTCACCGAAAGAAGGTCAAAGAAACCCACAAGTATTCTTCCAAATCCTCTATACTTACTCACGCCGTATATCCGTGGTCTCAGAATAACTCTTTCCTCAACGATCTTAAAGCCATATTCCTTTGCCCAGGGAATTATATATCGGTGCCAATCTTTGCGAAGGGGCAGTAGCTCCAGTATTTCCCTTCTCATAACTTTTATGCTGTTCATATCGTGAATTTTAATGCCAAAGAGGACCCTCACAAGAAAATTGTATATCCTTGACACAAATTGCTTTTCATATTTCCCCATCTTCCAACCAGCGACGAGATCAATTCCTTCCTTCTCTATCCTCTCACTCATCTTCAAAACATCTTCTAAAGTAAACTGAAGGTCCGCAGGGAAAAAAGCAACTACCTCATACTTAGCATGCCTTAAGGCCGTCTTCAATGCATGGGTAACGCCAAGGTTCCTACGGTGCCTGTAGAATTTAATATTAGGATATCCAGAAGCTACCCTCTTAAGCTCTTCGTAGGTACCGTCAACCGAGCCGTCATCAACAATAATCATTTCCCAGTTTAGATTGTGTTTTTGGGTAAACTCTAAGAAATACTTTACCAGCGGGGCTATATTATCCTTTTCATCCTTCGCTGGAACAAGAAGTGAGACTTCCATATGAGAATTATACCATAACCTTCATAACTATTCAAAAAACGGAAAAGGCACAGGAAGTGTTAATTACTATTCCCACCTTTCTTAGCGATCAAGGGGTTCCCCAGGGTTATTAAAGTTATGAAAAAGAGCAAAAAATCGGAAAAGATTAACGCCATTCTGGTAAGTAACGAAAAAGCTGAAGCCACTTCTGCTGGATAGGAACCCCTTAAAAGGGTCATCAATATTGATTCCCTTACTCCAAAACCCGCAGGTGCAATGAGCATTAAATAACCGAGAATCCAGGAAATAGGATAGGTTGTAATAGAGTCAAGGAGCGAAACCTTTATGTTCGAACCCTGAACCATTATCCAGAAACTAACACCTGTTGCTATCCAAAGAAGGAAATACCAAACAAACACCAAGAGGTTCCTCTTAAAAGGTATGTTGATTTTCGTAAAATCGTAATCTTGCTTCCTTACCTTTGCAAAAAGCTTAAGAAAAAACTTAACAAAACGCGGATGCTGTAAGACAATAAGGACAGCAAAAAGCAATAGTGCATAAATTGCCCATAGCTGGGGAATGCCCCCCTTGAGGAAGAACCGTGCGAAGAAAACCATTACCGCTGATGAGCTTGATATAATGACCTCAAGAAAAACCGTTGCTAAGGTAATCTCGGGCGCTACATCCCTTGTAAGGGCAACCCTTCCAACAAATTGCCAGATTTTTCCCGGCACATACTTTCCTACATTGGAGTATATCCACGAGATTATAGCCAATTTGGGCGGAATCTCTATTCCGAATCCCTTTAAAATATACCTCCAGACGAAGGGGTAGCAAAAAATAATAAGGGAAAGAAAGATTACGCCTCCCGACAAAAACCAGGGGTTTAAGGTTAAAAAAGTCTCTTTAAAGGCCTTCGCATTTCTTACAAGGGGTGATACGACATAATAAAAAAGGGCAACAACAAGTACTATCTGGAGGATACTCCAAAAAATCTTTTTGACTCTCATTATGGTTTCTTAATAGCGATAATCAGCGCAATTAGAGAAATAGCAAAACCGAGGGAGCATAGAATAAATCCCAACCTATGGTAATTTGATTCGAATTTTGCCACTATCTTGTGTTCACCCGCCGGGCAGTAGATAGCCATAAAGGCGTAGTTTGCGATATAAGATTGGACCTTCTTGCCATCAACATAAAACTTCCAGGCAGGATGGTAATTCTCAGAAATCACAACAAAACCCGGGTGCGGAAGCTGTGCAGAAATTTCGAAGCTATTTCCCTGGTGAGAGACCATCCTGAGATTTATCGCACCATTGTATGAAGAGCTCTCTGCCTCAACTTCCGGCTCTTTTTCCAATAAAACGTACTTTTTGAAAGAATCAGAAGGCCAGGTCTTTATTAAGGAAAGTATAGAATCACTTTTCAAAACTTTGTAGTTTTCAGAGAAATAGACCCTCCCGAAGTTGTTATCGTTTCTATAAAGGGCAAGCTGGCCAGTACTCTTATAAAGGGAAAAGTGGCTAAGATAGTTAATCCAATTCCTGATGGCACTTCTTGTGTTCTCATCATACCTCGTGGTGTCGAGCTTTGAAAAGTCATAGGCTATAACATACCTAACATCCAAAAAATTCAGCATATTTGGGTACAAAAGAAGATTCTGGGGATTAAACATTACACTCTGACCAGCTCCAATGAACTCCTGGTACCGCTTGGGCGGAGAACTGGTGTAACCCCCGATGGAGTGAATACGTTGAATCATAAGGGTCCCGTCCATAGCCCGCTGGTACATCAGGGGGAATACCCTGTAGATATCCTGATCCTGTTTTAGAAGGCTTATAACTTCATCCTCACCATACATCTCTTCAAGAGTTCTTCCGGCATCCACAATGAAGTTCTTGTCAACTAAGAAAAGGTCGAAATAGGCAATTGCAGAAATGATGAACAGTAAAGATGGGATTTGGACTCTTTTTGAATGGGCAGCGAAGAGCGCACCAAGGCCCACACCGGCGAAAAGTAAGGACAAGATAAAGAAAGCAGGAAACTTCGACAAAGTCTCATCCAGGAGAAAAGTCTTTGTCTTAACGTCGCCCGCATCCTTTGCCCTTTCAAGCATCTTTGCAAAAAGACTCACAAAACCATTTTTGAAGATAAGAAACACAAGGAAAACCAAAAAGAGCCCCCCAAGTACGTAAACAGAAACCTTCCTCATCCTCTGGCCTTCTTTATCCTCTGATAGTAAGGCCTTAACGGAAATAGAAGCTAAGAAAACTCCGATAAAATTAAAGATGAAAAACATGAGGTTAGGAGCACGGAATTTTTTCACTAAGGGTATGACGTAATAAAAAACTCTAAAAACAGGGGTATAACCGCCCCAAACATAAAAGAGTACAAATATTCCGTAGATTGTAAGAAAACGCACAAGCCTATCCTTCCTAAATTTCCCGAAGATGGCCACAAGGGCAACAAATAGCGTAAGTATCCCCATGTATTCGGTATGGAGTTTAAAGTAGCTTCGCCCCCAATACTCATCGAGAATCCCCGAAAACTTGGGAGTTATCAAATTCAAAATCTCCTCAGGAGGCATTGACCAGCTCACTGCATATTCATAACCTCTCTCTGCACCCCTCGCTGTATAAGGCAGGTTCTCCATAACTGGAAAGAAGTAGAAACTATAAATCAATGCAGCCACAATACCACCGAGAATGGAATAAAATACATAAATATAAAACTTTTTGCTTCTCAAATTGTTGCCAACATTAAAATTGTAAAAGAGGAAAAAGGCAACAAGGAAGAGAATACCAAAGTAAGTCATTTGAAGGTGCCCATTGAGGAAGGAATATCCGACAACAAATCCCATCAAAAGAAAGTACACTAACTTCCCTCTATCGATTCCCCTTTTCAGAAGGAAAAGATAAAGGGGAAACAGGGCCATGCTGGTTAAACGCCCAAGGTGTCCTGCGTAAGTAGTAGAAACTAAAACACCTGAAAACCCATACAAAATTCCTGCCAAGAAAGCGACGAGGTCATCACCAAGGTAATCTCTGATAAACCAGAAGGTTGAAAAAGCCGCGATAGTAAGTAAAAACACAAAACCAAGCACATGCGAAACATGAATAGGAAGGACAAAAGTGCTCAAAAATCTAAGGGTTAAGATTTCTGGGAAAAAGGCACCCAGAGTTGGCATTCCACTAAAAATATAGGGATTCCACAACGCTATTGTTTTATGTTCTCTTATGTAATCTCTCATGAAAACCCAGTTGGCGTATCCCCCATTTAACCAGTCCGTTCCCATAAGGGTTTTTGAAGGGGATAAAAAGGCTGCATACATCAAAAAGGCCAACAAAAAATAAATCAAGAAAACTGCGTAGCTTGGGAGTGAAAAATTTTTCTTCCTCAATTCATCCTTCATATTGCCTCCTTCGCTTTAATGATAAAGACAATCCTTTGACTATTCAAACCCTCTGAATTATAATCACTTAAACCAAAAAGGAGGTAAAATGCCTTTAAAACCGGAAATTAAAACCCCATTACCGGGTCCAAAAGCCAAAGAACTACTCAAAAGAGACGAAGAGTACATTTCTCCATCCTATACACGCACTTATCCCGCTGTAATAGAACGAGGAGAGGGAGTGTGGGTATATGACGTTGACGGAAACAGATTTTTAGACATGGCAGCGGGGATTGCAGTACTTACAACGGGCCATTGCCATCCAGAAATTGTTAAAGCGGTACAGGAACAGGTTGGTAAACTTATACATATGTCAGGGACAGACTTTTACTACCCTTACCAGATTGAACTGGCGGAAAAACTTGCAGAAATCGCCCCAGGATCTAAAAATAAAAGGGTGTTCTTCTCCAACTCGGGAACTGAGGCTAATGAAGCTGCACTAAAACTTGCAAGGTATAAAACAAGAAGGCCTATTTTTATAGCCTTTCTTGGCGCCTTCCATGGAAGAACTTTCGGTTCCATGAGCATCTCTGCCTCAAAAGCAATCCACAGAAGGTACTTTAGTCCCCTTCTTCCTCAGGTTGTCCACGTACCTTATCCCAACCCATACCGTCCCATCTTCGGGGTCCCAGAGGAAAAATTATCTGATACCATAATAGATTACATAGAAAACTTTGTTTTTACAACTATTGCACCACCAGAAGAGGTGGCTGCCTTTGTTTTCGAACCAATTCAAGGAGAAGGCGGCTATGTAGTTCCACCTTCGGACTTCTTTAAAAAACTCAAAGCCCTTGCTGACAAATACGATATTCTTCTCATCGATGATGAAGTACAGGCTGGTATGGGAAGAACCGGTAGGATGTTCGCCATTGAACACTTCGATGTAATACCAGACATCGTTACAGTAGCAAAAGGTATTGCCTCTGGATTCCCCTTAGGAGCAACCATTGCAAGGAAATCCCTGATGGATTGGGAATCCGGAACCCATGCCAGCACCTTTGGAGGTAACCCTGTATCCTGCGTCGCAGCTCTGAAAACCATTGAGCTTCTTGAAAATGGGCTTATAGAGAACGCCAGAAGGGTCGGCGAATACTTAAAATCAGAGCTACTCAAACTGAAAGACGAATTCGAATTCATCGGCGACGTCCGGGGGCTCGGTCTCATGATCGGGGTTGAAATCGTAAAAGATAAAACCTCAAAGACACCAGATGCCAAATTGAGAAACAAAATAGTTGATGAATGTTTTTACAAAGGGCTTCTTCTCTTAGGCGCAGGGCCTAACACTGTTAGGTGGTGTCCCGCCCTTATAGTTACGAAGGAAGAAATAGATACAGCCCTCGAGATATTTAGAGAAGTCCTGAAAAAAATTTAAAGGAGGTCAAAATGAGAAAAAAGGTCATCATAATGGGCGCTGCAGGTAGAGATTTCCATAACTTTAATGTTTTTTTCAGAGACAACGAGGAATACGAAGTAGTTGCCTTCACGGCGACACAGATTCCTGACATTGAAGGGAGGAAGTATCCTCCTGAATTGGCCGGAAAGCTTTACCCCAATGGAATACCGATATACTCGGAGGATGAGCTTGAAGATTTGATTAAGAAATTTAAAGTTGACTTTGTGGTTTTTGCATATTCTGATGTTTCGCACGAATATGTTATGAATAGGGCGTCAAGGGCAATGGCCGCTGGCGCCAGTTTCATGCTCCTTGGTCCTTCGCACACAATGTTAACATCGACGAAACCCGTGATTTCTGTTTGTGCTGTCCGAACAGGCTCAGGGAAGAGCCAAACCACCCGCAGGGTTGCAGAAATACTCAAAAAGTTGGGCAAAAAGACCGTTGTAATAAGGCACCCGATGCCCTACGGAGACCTGACAAAACAAGTGGTCCAGAGATTTGGCAGTTTCGAAGATTTAGACAAACACAACTGCACTATAGAGGAGAGAGAAGAGTACGAACCTCATATCGATCGCGGTAATGTCGTATATGCAGGTGTTGATTACGAAAAGATTTTAAGACAGGCAGAGCAAGAGGCTGACGTTGTTCTCTGGGATGGAGGGAACAACGACTTCCCATTCTTCAAACCTGATTTACATATTGTAGTTGTCGACCCACACAGACCGGGCCATGAAGTAACATATCATCCTGGAGAAACAAATCTCAGATTGGCAGATGTTATCGTAATTAACAAAATAGACACTGCTTATCCGGAAGATATTCAGATTGTACGTGAAAATTCAAGATCAGCAAATCCAAGGGCAGTGATAATAGAAGCCGCTTCCCCTATTTTCGTAGAAAACTACGAGGCTATAAAAGGTAAGAAGGTTTTGGTAATTGAAGATGGTCCAACTTTGACCCATGGTGAAATGTCCTACGGTGCTGGATACGTTGCTGCAGAGAAATATGGAGCCGCCGAAATTGTAGATCCAAGACCATATGCAGTGGGTTCGATAAAAGAAACCTACGAAAAGTATACCCAGTTAGAAGTCATTCTGCCCGCTATGGGTTACTCTCCTAAACAGCTAAAGGAACTGGAAGAAACAATTAATGCAGTGCCCGCAGATCTTGTAATCGTTGCGACACCGATAAACCTTGGTAAAATTTTGAAAATTAACAAACCCTATGTGAGGGTAAAATATGAACTCCAGGAAATAGGCAAGCCTGATTTAGAAGACATAATTAAAGAGTTTTTTGAGAAGAGGAGAACAAACTGATGGAAAATAACTGGAGTGAAACCATTGAAAAGGTGCGTAGAGATCTGGATGAGGCTATAAACGGCCTCATCCAGAAAACACTGTTAGAGATCGAGGAACTCCTGAGTGCCACAAAGAACAAGGCTCAGGAGCTGGCTACTAAACTTGCAGAAGAAAACTTAACATCAGAAAAGCTCAGCGAAGCTATCCAAAATGTGCTAAAAGAAACTCTCGAGAATAAGAAACTTGAGCTCGAAGAAGCGCTTAAAGCAGAGGAGGAAAATCTCCGTAAAGAAATTCAAGGAATGACTGAAAAAATCAAACAGACCGTCGAAAATAGGATAAAGGAAGTAGAATCGGAAATCGACTCGCAGGTAAAATCGGTATTTGAACCGGAAAAGGTAAAAGCTCTTTTGGAAGAGAAGATCAAAAGGTTTATAGAAGAAGAAACCCATATATTTGAGGACGAACTAAAAGCCCTCGGTAAAGAGGTAGTAGATAAAAACCAGAAAGACATTAGGAAGAATTTCGAGAAAAATCTTAAAACCTTTTACGAAGCCGAGGATGGCCTAACGAAAATCATTGAAGACATTGTAAAAAATCAGAGCGATTACATCACCTCTCAACTACAGGAGAAAATTTCAGAAATAATCAGCACTAAAGCAAAGGACCTACTCCTTGAATCCCCCCTCTCCGAGAGAATAGCAGAATATGTGGGCTTCGAGATGAAAAAGTACATGCAGGAAATAGAAAACCTAAAGGCATCCCTTGATGTTCTTGAAATGCGCATCAAGATTCTCTCTGAAGCACCGGGATCATCAGAAGAACAAGCCACTTCACAGAAGGAAGAAATCGTAATTCCAGAGGCGACTCTTTTCCCTGAGGATGAAGGTGTAAAAGAAGCTGTAATGGAGAAAGAGACAGAAACAGCGATTGAAAAAGCCCAAGAAGAAACACCTGAAACACAAGCCGAGGTAGCTGAAGAAACATCAGTACCCATTGAAATTGTTGAAGAGGTTGCAAAAGAGAAAGAAGAAAAGGTTGCTCGCCCCTTCAAGCTTCAAATGCCTTTTGAGATTACATACATGGGACATGCCGCATTCTTGATAACTGCCGGCAACGTTAAAATTATAACCGATCCTTACAAATACATGGCGCTAAACGGTTCAATCAAGTATAAACCTATCGATGTTGAGGCTAACTTTGTTACAGTGAGTCATATGCACATGGACCAGGGTGCATGGAAAGAGATCCCAGGAGAACCAAGACTTGTGGAAGTAGCCGGTGAAAAAACCTTTAGCGATTATCCGTTTCTCAAGTTTAAGGGTATACAGACCTATCACGATAACGCCGAAGGCAATGTGAGGGGAACCAACATGGTGTTCAACATTGAGATAGCAGGTGTCAGGATAACACACTTGGGTGCACTGGGACATGTCTTAACTAAGGAGCAGCTTAGAGAAATCGGTAGACCAGTTGATATTCTCATGATACCTGTAGGAGGTTATGATACAATACCTGTAAGAGATGCGTGGGAAGTCGTAAATCAACTGGATCCTCTTGTCGTCATACCAATGAGGTTTAAAACCGATGCCTGTGATCTCCCATTAGCAGAAGTCGATGCCTTTCTCAGCTTAGCCAAATGTCCCGTAAAGGAGATGGAATCCACCGTTTTAGTAGATTCCCTACCCACTTCAATGGAGGTTTGGGTCCTAAAACCACTCAAAATTTAGAATAAAAGCAAAGTAAATGCAAAACCTTCTTTCCCTGAAACATCGTGAATTAGAATCTCTTCTTAACTCAATAAATGAAAAGCCATATAGAATAAGGCAAATCTTTAAATGGATTTGGGGCAAAAGCAAAGACAACATCGAAGAATTTTCTGATCTTCCAAAGGATTTTAGAATTTTCCTTTCCCAAAACTACTACATAAAAAGGGCAGAACCCATATCCATACTTACTTCCCAAGATGGCTCCATAAAATTTCTAATACAGCTGGAAAACGGTGATAAGGTTGAATCCGTCTTCATTCCTGATGCTGACAGAAATACCGTTTGTGTATCATCACAAGTTGGATGCCCTTTAAAATGTGCCTTTTGCGCAACGGGTAAACTCGGGTATACGAGAAATCTAAAATTCTACGAAATCCTTGAGCAGGTAAGAATCGTCCGGGATTACGTAAAGACAAGGATAACTAATGTAGTATTCATGGGTATGGGTGAACCTCTCCTAAATTATGAGGAAGTATTAGAAAGTGCTCGAATCTTGAATGATTCAAATACTTTTTCCATCGGCGCTCGAAAAATTACCATTTCAACGGCAGGAATCATACCAGGAATAAGAAAGCTGGCAAGTGAGCCAGAGCAGTTTAAACTGGCAGTCTCTCTTAATTCTGCAATTCAAGAAAAACGTGAAAAATTGATGCCAATTGCAAAGAAATACCCCCTCAATGAATTGAGAGAAGCTTTACTTGAGTTTTATGAAGCAAAAAAGCGCTGGATTACCTTCGAATACATTCTCATTCCCGAAGTGAACAACACGAGGGAAGATATCGAAGCCTTAACCGATTACGTTAATTCCATACCTTCAAAGTTAAATCTTATCCCTTATAACCCGCATCCTTATTCAGAGTTTCGTGCTCCCACCGACGAAGAGGTGGAAGAATTTCTAAAAATTTTGAGGAAAAATCTTAAACGTGTAGTAACTTTAAGAAAATCAAAGGGTAAAGATATTAAAGGGGCCTGTGGCCAACTGGCCTACTTCTCAAAATTAAACGAATAGGGCAAAAGTTCATCAAGTCTGTGGGTAACTATCCCCTTTTTAGTTTTAACAGCAACAATCATGTCTTTCGAAAACTCAGCCATTACCTGCCTACAGGCGCCACAAGGATAGGGAGGTCTTTCGGGGTCGTTAGAAACTATTGCAATAGCTACAAATTCCCTTTTACCTTCTGAAACAGCCTTAAAGATAGCGACCCGCTCAGCGCATATGGTCAAGCCGTAAGAGGCATTTTCCACATTTACGCCTGTATATAGGCTGCCATCTTTACAGAGTAAAGCGGCAGCAACCGAATAACCTGAGTAGGGCGCATAGGCCTTATTTAGTTCTCCTTCAGCCTTTTTTACCAGTTCTTCAATTTCTCCACGTAACATTGATCCTGACTCCTGAAATATTCGATTTTAAAAGCGCTCCCATCCTCAAGGATGACCTTATGTACCTCCCTTTCATTGCCTATAAAATCCCTCACTACTCCGACGGGAAACCATTTCTGGATCATCAACTTCTTACCGCCAATCACCAGAGCTTGTGGCCTTTCGCACTTCTTCTCCCCTTCATACCACAAAACCTCAATTCCATTCATTTTCATTCTCAGTCTTTAAGATTTTCAAAAAATTCCTTTACGTCTTTGAAATTCCTGATTACGACACTCTCATAAATCTTCGATATCTTCGCTGAATAGGCACTCTTCTCTATATAAGCATTCGCAAATTCGAATCTACCGGCAAAGTAAAGGAGAGTCCCCGCTACGACAAATCCTTCGAAAACCCCGAGTAAAAATCCAAGAAGCCTGTCGACTACACTTATGAAGGTAGGCTTTAATGCCTTTCTTATAAGAAAAATGACCAGCTGAGTTAGAAATATCACAAGAATAAAGAGGATAAGGATGCTTGCCACCTTCAAAATAAGAGGGTCTTGAATGCCTTTGAGATAAAAGCTCATGAGGTCGTTGAATTTAAGGGAGATAAAAACAGCAAGAATTAGCCCAACAATGGAAAGCACCTCTTTTATAAGGCCAACCAAAAGGCCCCTTAATGCAAAGAACAGAAGTATAACAAGGACAATCACATCCACACCATTCATACTAAAACTCCCTTACTTCGCATATATCCCTTTCAGCATCAAAGACTACAAAAGTTTTCTTACCTGTCAAATATCCACAAGCTTCTCCGGGATTAATAATGTGAGTTTCACCTACCTTCTCAATATGGAGCTTGTGGGTGTGACCATAGGCGACAATCTTGAACTTTTGGGTCTCAGCAAGTTCCTTTACTACAAAGGGCTCATGCATAATGATAATCTTGATACCGTTTATATCGATTACTTGGGGCAACTTAAAAGTTGCCACCTGGAACTCCTTCGCCTGCTCGATGAGAAAAAGCCTTTCACCATCATTGTTTCCGAAAACATAATAGAGGTTCCCAGTGTAAACTTCCCTTATAAATCTAAAGTTGAAAGGAGAAATCAGGTCACCAAGGTGAATGACGTTTCTTATACCCTCTTTTTCAAAGTAGGAGAAGGCAGACTGGATAGCCTCTTTGTGATCGTGAGTGTCTGAAATAAAACCAATTTTCATAAAGCACCTCCCAGCAGAAAACCTGAAAGTATAAGTATCATACAGTATTTGAAATCTTCACTCAATTTGGAAAAGGATTTCTCTTTCCACGTTATAATTCCAAGGTAAAGCCATAAAAAGCACATAAAGATAAGGAAGATAGGTCTATGAAAGACTCTCAAGTAGGCAATTACCGTAAAAATCAAAAGTAGAAAAAGCAAAAAACTTACGTAAATTTTGATTCCCTTCTCCCCCAAAAAAGCCGGTAGCGTCTTGTACCCAAATTCCCTATCGGCTCCCAGGTCTTCCATGTCCTTTATGGCCTCCCGAGCAAGATTGTAAAGAATGGCGCAAAGTATGGGATACCACAAAAGGTGAAAATTTCTGATCTCCAAAGCCAGAATTAGGAAAGGAAAAGAAGTGACGAAACTTACGATCAAATTCCCAACAAAGGCAACTTTCTTTAGATAAATATCGTAGAGAATTACCAGAACCAGACCGAGGAGAAAAACAATTCGAGTCGTTAAAATTTCATTTCCATAAAGAAAAGAGCTCAAAAAAGTGAGAAGGCCAAGAATTACAGTAAAAACAGTAGCTTCCTTCACACTCAAAAGCTTCGAAGGAATTGGCCTTTCTGGATGGGCCTTCTCGTCCAATCTGGCGTCCATAATATCGTTCAAAGCATTGGAAAAGCCCGCTAATAGAAGAATGGGTATCAAAAACTTAAAAAAGGGGGCTGGATGTCCACAGAGGCCAGAAATCAAAAAGGCGACAAAGGAGGCATAAATAACAATTAAAAGATTTAAAGGTCTCATCAATTTCAAAAATCCTCTAATCTTTCTCATTCCAAAGTCCCTCCATTTTCAAAATCGAAAATACCTTCCTTTCTAAATCCTCAAGAGTGCCAATATTAGGAACAAGATAATATTTTCCCTCCGGGATCTCCTCCGTTTGCCAGTTAGTGATCGCCTTGATTTTCTCCTCTGACCAGCCCTTCTTTTTGAGCCTTTCTACCACCACTTCTGGAGGTGCAGTTACGACAATGGTAAAATCTGCGAAAGGATAAAGAGAAAGCTTCTTGGGAATGGCGACATCAATAAAAATATCGCCTTCTCTTTTCTTTACTATCTCCTTAATGCGCTCTTTGAGAATGGGATGTAAAATTTGCTCCAGTTTAGTAATCTTCTGAGGGTCTTTGAAGACAATTTCGCCCAGTTTCTTTCTGTTAACCTCGCCTTCCCCATCAAGTACCTCAGCTCCGAATTCCTTTAAAATTTCTTCCTTAACTTCCTGTAAAAGACTATGAGCAAGAGAATCTACATCTATCACGTTATATCCGTAGTTCCGCAGTATATTTGCCACTGTGGACTTTCCCGTTCCAGCCTTTCCCGTAATAATCACCACCTTACTCATCCTTCAAACCTTTGGCTTCTTTTATTAGCTTGTAGTGGATCTTAACCTCGGTATCTTCAGCACCACCCTTCTGGACAGCCCTCTCAATTACATCTAAGGATTCATCGATTTTACCCATCTTGAACAAAATCCAGGCTTTAGTATCGATAAAATGATAATCATCGGGCTGAATTTGAAGGGCGTGTTCAACTAATCTTAAGGCCCTCTCTAAATCCTTACCAAGTTCGCAAAGGGCATAGGCGAGGTTATTGTAAAGCACAGGATCATCGTAGCCTGTCTTCAACATTTTCTCCATGATGTCTGTGGCAAATCCATATTCCTCCACTTCCATCGCCAGATAAGCAACATTTAGGGAATCAGCTCTATTCTTCGCCACTGCAAGAGACTTCTCTAAAAAGCCTTTATAATCGACTTCAATCTTCGCTAAATGTGCATACTCGAGAAGGTCCAAATACCTCTTTAAATTCAGGCTATCAAGCTCCAAAGCCTTCAGATAATTCTTAAAAGCATTTCTTTTATCATCTTTAATTCTAAAGGCTTCAGCCTTTAGGTAGTATAAGTAGCCTTCTGCCCCCAAATTTCTTTCAGCTAAATATATCTTTTTTAACGCCTCATCAACCCTACTCACAGAAAGCAGAAGAAATATCTGGTAATAGGCATATTCCTTAGAGTAGGGATTTAATTTTATGGCCTTTTTGATCTCCTCAAGGGCATCCTGAGGAGCGCCCAGAGCGTACAAGGTCCTTGAAAGGTAATAGTGAACCTCAGGGTCACCCTCCTGAAGACCCGAAGCCACGAGAAATTCGCTTAAAGCAGTTGAATAATCGCCCTTGGTAAGGTAGTGAATCCCAACAAGTTTTCTGATCTCCCAGGAAAAAGACATTCGCTTCACAAGTTCCAGTGCGACTGAATCAGCTCTTTCATAAAGGCCAGCGGCGTCAAGACTTTGCAAATAAACTTTCAAAAAACCAATATCATCGAATTCTTCACGGTAAAGACCATCAAAAATGGTCAGAGCAGCGTCATCGTCTCCGAGCAGCTTGTAGTAAAGCCCCTTCAAAAACTGTAGCTGAGGTAAATCGGTCTTAAGGCTATCGAGATAGATTTTAACTAAATCAGTCTTCCCCAGCTTCCACAACAGATCTAAATAGGAAGAGACGAAAACGGGCATCTTTTGAAAATAGGGACTGGACCTTTGAAAGCAAGGAAAGGCCCTTTCATAATCGCCACTGAGATAATAAAGATATCCTTCGTAAAAACAAAGGGAATCGCTTTGATTTGAGTATTTTCCAACTATTTCCTTGAGTTTTGATAAGTCTTGTGAATTTTTTAGCTTCCTAACAATAGCAAAGAAGACATCATGATCAAACCCCTTTTGCAGGTACTCAAATCCCCATTTTAGGCCCTCCGATAATTTTCCCAGTTGCATCGAATAGAGGACCATTTTCCGTAGGTAGAATAAATCCTCTGTATTCTGGTAAAGGGCTGATGCTTCTTGCAGAGCCTTTTCAAAATCGCCGGTACTTTCGTAATAATTCATCATCATTTCAGAAGATGTAGAATCAAAGGCGCTGACTGTTAGGATAAAAATTAAGGTATTAACCCACATTTACTTTGAAACTCTCAAAAAGTTCAAGTAAAAGCAGCCTTTTGTCAACTGGCAAACTCTTCAGTTGTGCATCAACCTTTGTTATTTTAAGAAGCATCCTTAAATAATCGCCTTTAGAAAACCTGCTTTTTTTCCCTTCGCTCTCCAACCCTCTCAAAATAAAATTGATGAACCCCGATGTAATGTAAGTGGGTTCTTCTACATCATCTAAAAGTTTCAAAGCCTTGTTTAAAGCGTCAGAGTCTGATTTCAATAAACTACTCAATACCTCCGATGCAATGTAGTCTTCATAATCGCTTAACACATCTAAGTCTCCATTTTTAATCTCTACTTGGCCATAGGTTCGTAGCTTCAGCTTCTCCAGCTCATTTAAGGCCGTTCTTAGGTCTCTTGGCATTCTTTTTGCCAAGTACTCAAGCCTTTGATCAGAAATTTTCCTTTCAACTAAATTCTTAAACTTATCTTTCAGCCATTCCTTGAAAGATTCATCGTCAAGGGAATCGAAGTGTATGACCTCAACCTTCTTAGGCAGAGGCTGGGATTTCCAATCTCGAAGGATTATGACGAAATGGCCCTCGGCCTTCAGAAAAAGCTCAAGAAACTTGAGAACTCTCTCAGGCTTATCAACATACTTTATTACCAGAACCTTTTCAACCTGAAACAATCCGCCCTGAAGGTTTGAAGCGATCTCACTGGCAAGGTCCTTAGAAGAACCATCTACAATTATCCTTTGAACTAAAGGGGCATTTGGAGGCGTAAGGGTCTTGCAAATCCATTCCAGAGCCTTATCCATCATGTATTCTTCCTTTCCCCAAAAAATGTAGACCTTTTTAAGATTCTCCCTCGAACTTAATTTTTTATGAAGGGATGTGTAATAGTCTAATGTAACTGGCATCTTTGAAATTTTAAAGTCGGCCCATCATTTTTCAAAATTCAAAAATTGCACAATATAATTTAAAACTTAAGGAGGATTAAATGGACTTAAAAGAAGAGGTAATCAAAAAACTAAAGGAAGTGTATGATCCGGAAATCCCCATCGATATTTACAACTTAGGCCTTGTTTACGGCATCGAGATAAATGGCAACGACGTCCACATTCTAATGACGCTCACGGCGCCTGGGTGCCCGCTGGCAAACGTACTCCCACAGGAGGTAAAGGAAAAACTTTCTGAAATTCCAGGAATTGGGAACGTGGAAGTAGAAATTACCTGGGAACCCGCCTGGACTCCTGAAATGATTACAGAAGAGGGAAAGGAAAAATTAAGAAGCTTCGGTTACAATGTCTAAAAAGATCATCATTAAAGGCCGCTACATCCTTTTAGATTCGCAAAGTTTTATAGAAGATGGCTTTGTAGCCATCAGTGGAAATCTCATCGAAAAGACGGGGAAAGTCCAGGAAATCCCACAGGATCCCGAATACAGAATTTACGACTTTGGAGATTCCATCATCTGTCCTGGATTCATAAATACACATACCCACGCAGCTATGGTTGGCATGCGAGGAATGGCCGACGACCTGCCTCTTAAAACCTGGTTGGAAAAATACATCTGGCCAACGGAACTAAAGCTGGTAAATAGAGATTTTATAGAAAAAACTATTCCCCTTGCCATCGCCGAGATGGTCGCTTCAGGAATCACAACCTTTGTAGATATGTACTTCTTCCAGGATAAAACAGCCAGAATTGTCATTGACGCAGGTATCCGAGCAGTTCTTGGTGAGGGTCTCATTGACGGCCCAACTCCCGCCTTTGAATCTCCCCAGAAAGTATTGGAATTCACCGAATCCTTCATAAAAGATTTTCTAGGAAATGAATATATCTATCCCGCTGTCGCTCCCCACGCACCTTACTCCACGAGTAAAGAAAACCTTTTAAAATCAAAGGAAATCGCCGATAAATACGGTGTGCCAATTCTCATTCATGTGGCCGAAACCCAGTGGGAGTTCAATGAAATCCTAAATCGATACGGGGCTCATCCCTTTGAATACTTGAATAGAATCGGCTTCCTTTCAGAAAGGGTAATTGCCGCCCATTCGGTTTGGGTTGATGAAAAAGAATTCGAAATTATCAAGAAAAACAAAGTAAGCATATCCCACAACCCCGAAAGTAACGCTAAACTCGCCTCAGGGATCGCACCAGTTCAGGAATTCTTGGATTACGGGATAAATGTAGCCCTCGGAACCGATGGGGCCTGTTCCAACAACAACTTAGACATTATAGAGGAGATGCGAACGGCCTCATTCCTTCAAAAAATAAAATACATGAACCCTGAAAGCCTCTCAGCAAGAGACGTCTTCAAAATGGCAACAGAAAACGGTGCAATTGCTATAGGCCTCGGCGAAAAACTGGGAACTCTAAAACCGGGAAAATGGGCAGATCTTGTGGTAATATCACTAAACACTCCCCACATGAACCCGGTTTTCGATCCCTACTCACACCTTGTCTACGTCGCAAAAGCTTCGGATGTCAAAACTACAATGGTAAACGGAAAATTTATCTATGAAAATGGGGAATACAAAACCCTTGATATCGAGAAAGTTAGAAAAGATATAAAAGATATTGAGGACCTCGTTAAAAAGGTGATTTTCAATGGAGATTAGTTTCCTGGGGGCCTGTGGAACTGTCACAGGCTCAATGTATCTTATCACTACGGATAAAAAGAGGAAAATCCTCGTTGACAGCGGGATTTTCCAAGGCGAGTGGGAGGATTTGAACCATTCCTCCTTTCCCTTTGATCCCTATGAGATTGACTATGTAATTTTAACCCATGCTCACTTAGATCACATCGGTAGACTTCCCAAACTGGTTAAAGAGGGGTTCGAAGGGAAGATCCTTGGAACTCCGGCCACATTGGACCTTGCACGAATCATTTTAATGGATGCAGCCAAACTCCAGTCTGAAGAATTTGAAACCCAGAAAAAGAGAAACGACAGAAAAGGTATTGAAACACCGGAACCCCTTTATACGCTCGAAGATGCCATCGCCACCATGTCTTACTTCAAACCTATAAGTGGCTACGACAAGGAAATTGAAATTTTAGAGGGTGTAACCATTACCTGGCGAGATGCAGGTCATATTCTCGGTTCTGCCTTCCTCGAAATGACTATCGATGGCCATAAGGTCGTCTTCTCAGGTGACCTCGGTAACAGGAACAAGCCAATTATACGGGATCCCGAATCTATAAAAATGAAGGACGCAGAACTTATCGTGGTTGAATCAACCTACGGTTCAAGACTTCATAAAAGTATTGAAGAGTCAAAAGAGGAATTCCTCAACGCCCTAAAAGAAACGCTGCCTAAGGGCAATGTCGTGATACCATCCTTTGCCATTGAAAGAGCACAGGACCTTTTGTACTATATAAGAGAATTCAAAGAGGAAGGATTATTGAGCAAAGATGTTAAGGTTTTCTTAGACAGCCCACTGGCTATCTCCGCCACCAACATTTTCCGCGCCCATAAGGAATGCTTCGATGACGAAGCACGGGAACTGCTGAAACAGAAAAGGGACTTATTCAGTTTCCCCAATCTCTTTTTTACCCGATCAAAAGAGGCTTCAATGGAGATAAATAATATAAAAAGCGGAGCAATCATAATCGCCGGCTCCGGAATGTGCACTGGAGGAAGAATAAAACACCACCTGAAACACAATCTGTGGCGAGAAGAGTGCGCCGTCATTTTCGTAGGCTATCAAGCGGCAGGAACCCTTGGAAGAAGGATAGTTGACGGTGAAAAGGAAGTCGAGATTTACGGTGAAACTGTAAAAGTTAACTCCAAAATTTACACAATCAATGGGTTCTCCGCCCATGCAGACCAGCAAGAAATTTTAGACTGGGTCTCCCCTGTAGACAAAAATACGAAGGTGGTAATAACTCACGGGGAAGAAGTAGAAAGGGATGCACTGGCAGAAAAATTGAAAGAGTTGGGATTTAATGAGATTTTAAAACCAAAACTAAAGGACATTATAACACTTTAAGGAGGAAAAATGGCAAATTTTAAGGATATATATGCAAAACTTGCCGAATTAAAAGACCCTGTCACCGGAGAAACCCTCTTTAAACTCGGCATTCTCAAAGACATTTCCCTTTCGGGTGGCACTTTATCCCTGACCCTTATAGCATCGGAATCAGAAATGCAAGAGTTCGAAAAAATGATAAGAGAAGCCATCAAGGAATTCGACCTACAAGAAGTAAAGATCAACAAAATTTTCAAGCAAGTGGTAAGACCAAACCTCGAAAGGCGTGAAAAGGCAAAAAGTAAAAAAATTGAGGGTGTTAAGAAAGTCATAGCGGTAGGGAGTGGAAAGGGTGGAGTCGGAAAATCTACCGTTGCCGCCAACCTTGCCGCTGCCCTTATGAAAAAAGGATTGAAAGTCGGACTCTTTGATGGTGATATCTACGGACCTTCCATCTCCAGGATGTTTGGCATTGACGGATTGGCTCCATTAGTTGAAGAGAATAAGATGTTGCCAGTGGAAAGATTTGGACTCAAGATAATGTCCATGGGGCAATTAGTTGAAGAAGAAACACCCATTCTCTGGAGAGGTCCACTCATCCATAAAGCCTACGAACAATTCTTTTACGATACCCTCTGGGCCCCCCTCGATATCCTTGTAGTTGACCTTCCACCTGGTACCGGCGATGCCCAGTTAAGTGCAATTCAACTGGTGAATCTCGATGGTGCAATAATTGTCACCACTCCACAAGATGTTTCCCTCATTGAAGTCAAAAAAGCAATCAACATGTTCCGGAAATCTAACATAGAAGTCTTAGGGGTTGTCGAAAATATGAGCTACTTTATATGCCCTCACTGCTCTAACATTACTTACATTTTTGGTCAAGGAGGAGCAAAAAAACTCAGGGAAACGATGAATGTGGAAATAATCGGTCAGATACCATTATACCCCGCAATCAGCACCAGCGGGGATGAGGGGATACCCATAGTTTTACAAGAAGATAAAAGTACCGCAAAAATCGCCGAAGCCTTTTTAGAACTTGCATCCAAAGTGATAGAAAAGCTCGAACTATGAGGGTCATAGTCTTCTCCAAGGAGAAGCACCAGCTCTTAGAAAGGGAACTTCCCACTCCAACCCTTCAAGGTCGAGAAGTTCTTATAAAAGTCAGTCATTTGATTCTGACACGAAAGGACCTTAGCGAAACAATATCAGGTAGCGAAATAATCCCCGGCCGGTTTTTCATAGGTGAGGTAATAGCCACAGGCAGCGAAGTTAAAAATTACGCCCCAGGTGATGTAGTCTCCAGTATAACAACTTTTTATTGTGAATCCTGTGAGTCCTGTGAAGTTTCAGAATATCACCTCTGTGAGAAACCCTCAATCCCGGGGAGAGATATTAATGGCTTCTTTGCTGAATTTGCTATAATAAAAGAGAGTTTCCTTTTTAAAATTCCTCCGGAAATCCCAGGAGAAAAAGCGGCCTTTTTGCCATTAATCGTAGAACTTCTTGACTACATCCCGGAAGAAATTCAACCGGGGGCAACGGGAATCGTAATAGCCTCAAGTATAGAAGATGTAATCTTTAACAGCCTTTTACATACCTTAGGATTTATAGAAACCGCAATTCTTTCAGCCTCAGCGCGTCTCAGAACCTTTTTAAAACCGGATTTACGAAGCCTCTACATCGAAGAACCATCTGGCCTTTTTCAATTCTTTGAAGGAAATGGTGTAAAACCCAACTTTGCCTTCGATTTTACAGGCAACTGGGCATTCCTGAAGGCAGTTTTACAAGTCTTAAAACCAGGAGCAATGCTCTTTCTCGCTGAACCCCTCAGAAATGAAGATGTTCAAAATCTTTTAGAATTTGCAAAACCCAAAAAACTGAACATTAGAATGAGAAATCTTCTTCCTATCAAAGATAAAGTTTCTTACGCCATAAAAGTATTACAGACCCACTCAATTAACCCTGAAGAGTTCTTAACTCACATCTTTAACCTTAATGATTTGGAAAAAATTACCAAAATCTTATCGCAGGAGCCTTCCCTGATAATGGTGAACTTTTAAAAATGAACGGCGAACCAACAATTTGTGGCGGAAGAGGTCCCTGGATTGCAAAGGGAAAACGCCTTTTTCTCAATCTTTCAGGTGGTGACATTCTTGGATTAACATCGAACAAGGAATTTGTTACAGCCTTTCTCCAAAACTTAGAAAGTGCAGACCTTTACAATTGTCCCTTCTTTTCCTACGAAAGCCAATCAACCAGAATTCCCCCAAACAAACTCAACGAAATTAAAGGACAAAGAAAGGCGCTCCTTTTTAAAGACTTAACCACTCTTTTTAATCTTCTTGCGAGCCATCTACTAAAAAGAGGCTATGTTCTACTCGTTGACGAACAATTTGAAATGACTAACATCCCATTAATCAGGAACATTAACAATCAAGTTCAGATTTTTCCTCACAACTCCTTTAGCACCATCAAAAAGCACATAGAAGCACAATCCGATTCAAATTTTGCCATTTTAGTTCAGACTGTTTACCCACTATCATCAGAACTATTACCTGTAAACGAATTACTGGAAATCTCACAGAGCGATCATGTTCTCCTCATAATATACGAGTCTTGGGCCGATGGCCTCTTAGGTGAAGGGGGTGAAGGACTAAAAAGTCTTATAAGCACAATACCACAAAACTCAATAATAGTCGGTTCATACACTCATATCCTTCCCCTTTCATTCTCCTACATAGCTTCTCCTGAAACTTTTATCGATGCCTTAGAATCTGACCTTAAAGATCAACCCTTTAATCCTGAGGCTACGGAGTTTCAAGTCGGCATCACCCTATGGTTTATAAACTTCCTGAATTCCCAGAAGAGTCCTTTGAGAAAGTTAAGCGACAATGCGAACTACCTAAGATATGAATTGGCCACAAAAGGTTTTAGGGTTTTAGGAGATTTCGCTCCCCTAATCCCAGTTCTCGTAGGAGAAAGAGAAAAAGCGTTAGAGTTTTACAATGGCCTTCTGGAAAACAAAATTCTTGCTAATCTTTTAAATTATCCCCTCGTGCCCCTTGGAAAATCAAGAATTTTACTAATCCCCTCCGTTTTACACTCCAAGGAAGACCTTGACTTTGCTTTAAACAAGCTCGAAAAAGTCGCTAAAACCCTTGGCATTATATAGTGTTGACAATACGAGATAGAGTTCCTATAATTTAACACTACCTGAGGTGAGTTTATGGAGAGTGAAAGTGAAAGAATTGTGGGGATTTTATACGTTGATAATTGGTGAATTTAACAAAAAAGGAGGCAGGAAGAATTGAAAAAATCCCTGGGTGTGCATATCATACTTGAGTTCTTTGGTTGTGATCCCAATACCCTCACCAGAAGAGAGTATGTAGAAAGAGTAATGTTAGAAGCCGCTCAAAAGGCCAACACTCATTCCATTGGAACCTTCTTCCATCAGTTCAAACCCTATGGAGTGTCCGGCGTGATTATAATCGAAGAATCCCATATCTCCATTCATACATGGCCTGAACATGGTTTTGCAGCTATAGACTTCTTCTACTGCTCTGATGAAGTAGACCCTGAAAAAGCCATCGAGGTTCTGATAGAGGGCTTCAAACCTACAAGGATCTCAAGAGTTGAATTTGAGAGAGGCAGTTTTAAGGAACTCAACGCCCAGGAGACAAAGCCTGAGCAGGTTCTCAGCATAGCTTGAGTTTAGAAGGACTATGCATGAAGATAGTTATCAACAATACGATCTTAGAGGAGTTCGCCCCGGGGATAAAGGTTCAATACACATTAAAGAACAAAATTTATGAAGGGCAATCGGAGTTTCAACATATTTTGATCGCGGAAATAGAAGGTTTCGGAAAATCGATTTTTTTAAATGGTGTGCTTCAATCAGCACAAATTGACGAATACGTCTATCATGAACTTCTTGTACACCCCGCCTTTTACCTCCACAGAAATCCTGAAAAGGTACTAATCTTTGGTGGAGGTGAGGGGGCGACTCTAAGGGAAGTTCTAAAGCACCCTGTAAAAAAGGCGGTGATGGTAGATATCGACAAACAGGTGGTTGAAACCTCAAAACGATACTTACCTGAATGGTCAGACGGTAGTTTCAACGATAAACGGGCCGAACTGGTTTTTGATGACGCACGCAAATTTGTTGAACATTGCAACGAAAAGTTTGATATTATCATTTCAGACCTTACAGACCCCTTCCAGGATGACCTATCTGTGGATTCTTTCACCAAAGAATTTTACAAACTTTGCAAAAAAATTTTAAAAGAAGATGGTATCCTCGTGGTACAAGGAGGCTCTCTCGACCCTCATTACCTTAAATACTATCTCAAAGTCGTGGACAATCTCAAGGAATCCTTTAAATTCATAACCTCTTACGGGTATTTTATCTTTTCTTTTATGAGCGTTTGGGGGTTCATAATTGCATCAGACACAGACTACTCAAAAATTCAACCCGACGAAGAAAAATTTAAGAGGGTAAAGTTAAGATTCTTTGAGCCTTTTTTATTCCCTTTAATGGAAACTCAGACGAACCATTATATCCGAAAGGAGATTGATAATGGAAAAGCCCCAGTATGGCAAACTTGAACATTTCACTTTAGTTGGTGGCGTCGGGGAGGGTTCAACCTTCCTTAATGCCTTCGATGCGGCGCTTATGTCTGCGCAAGTCGGACATTATAACTTAGTAAGGGTATCCAGTATACTCCCTCCTAAGGCAATCCAAACCGACAAAGTAGGCCTTCCACCTGGCTCGATTCTCCCCATAGCTTACGGCTACATCTACTCAGCCGAAAAGGGGCAAAGAATCACTGCAGCAGTTTCTATAGGCATACCAGAAGATCCAAACAGCATAGGCGTAATCATGGAATATTCGGGTGACCTTGACGAAAACGACGCCAGGGAATTCGTAATCAATATGGCGCGCGAAGCCATGGAAAAGAGGGGAATCAAAATTAAGGAAATCCTTTACAAGGTAGTTTCCACAAAAGTTAACGAACAAAAGGCCTGCGTCTTCGCAGGTGTAGCTCTGTGGTAAGCTCTATGGACCTATGGTTTAAAGAGCTCCACGATGCAAGTAGTGGGATAACCTTCAAGGTCAAAAATTATCTCTACTCTGGGAGATCCCCTTTCCAGAGGATTGATATCTTTGAAGTTGAAACCTACGGTAAAGTCCTGACCCTCGATGGTATGGTGATGGTAACAGAAAGAGATGAATTCATCTACCACGAGATGATAACCCATCCCGCCCTCCGGATCCATCCAGATCCTAAAAAGGTTCTCATTATCGGCGGTGGCGATGGTGGCACTGCAAGAGAAGTCTTAAAGTATAAAGAAGTCGAAAAAGTTGTAATGGTGGAGATAGACAAAGATGTAGTTGAACTTTCAAAGAAATACTTCCCAACCATTTCCTGTGCCCTCGAGGATCCCCGCCTTGAGATTAAATACGAAGATGGAGTCAATTTTGTAAGGGAAACGGAGGAAAAATTCGATGTGATGCTACTCGATACCTCAGACCCTGTAGGTCCCGCCGAAGTTCTTTATAGAAGAGAATTTTATGAAAATTGCAAAAGAAGCCTTAACAAAAATGGTATTCTGGTGACACAAGCCGAGTCTCCTTGGTCCCAGCTGGAAACCATTAAAAACCTTCTCAAAGAGATAAAAGGTGTCTTCAGTCAAAGCTTGCTTTATCTCGCCCACATCCCCACTTACCCAGGAGGTCTTTGGTCTTTCCTTATGCTTGGAGAAAATTTTGACATAAACAAAATTCAAAGGCAGACTCCTGAAGGCCTAAAATACTACAACGAGGAAATCCACAGGGGCATGACCGCACTTCCGCAATATTTAAAAGAGGTCCTAAATGAGATCCGTTAAAATTTTAGGATTACCTTACGAAGGTCCGGAAAATTTCCAGCCCGGTGTTCAACTGGCCCCTGCCCACATTAGGTGGGCTTATGACTCCATAGAGTGGTACAGCATTCACCAAAAGGAGCCCGTTCCAGAATTCGAGGACCTTGGTGACTTTTACTTTTATTCCAAAGAAAATCCCGAGGAGTTTGTCAGAAAAGCCTTAAGCTTACTTAACAGGCTAAAACTGGAACCACCTTTCATCGCCCTTGGAGGCGATCACTTTGTTACTTATCCCATTATCAAATACCTACATGAGAAAGGAATGGAATTCACGGTTATACACCTTGACGCCCACTTAGACAGAAGAGATTCCTTCATGGGTAATAAGCTCTCCCACGCCACCGTTATCAAAAGGGTAGAAGAGATCGTGGGAGAAGATAGGGTCATTACCTTCGGCTATCGCTCCTTTTTTCCCGAAGAAGATTTAAAAAGAGGAGAACCTTTTAAGGTTTTAGAACCGCTTAAGAAACTTTTAGAAGAAGAAAAGGGTCCTTTTTACCTCACCCTCGATATTGACGTCCTCGATCCCTCGATTATGCCCGCCGTCTCAAATCCAGAGCCCCTGGGCATTACGTTTAAAGAACTCTTAGAATCATTGAAACTCCTCAAGGGAAAACTTTTAGCGATGGACCTTGTGGAACTGGATCCACTCCTTGACCCCACACACAGCAGTGCCATCCTCTGTGCAGAAATCCTCAGAGAATCCGTCATAATTCTATCACAATAAAATGAACTTCCTCTGTGATTCGATGTTGGGGAAGCTGGCAAGGCTTCTCCGGATGTGTGGATTTGACACAATCTATATAAAAAGTGGCCTAAACCTCGAAAATATAAAGGAATTCGAAAATTTTGATAGAATTGTTCTTACGCGAAACACAAAATTTAAAAAGTACAAAGGCAAGCTCACCATCTTCTTCCCTGACCACGACAACCCATTGATCCAGCTAAAAACGGTGCTAAACCAATTTAACCTCGTCGATAAAATAAACTTCCTTTCCCTATGTATGGAATGTAATGTCCCCCTTGTTAAAATCGACAAAGAGCTGGTTAGAGGAAAAGTTCCCTTCTTCGTCTTTGACACCCACAATGAATTCTACTATTGCCCTTCCTGCCACAGGTATTACTGGGAAGGAAGTCATGTTTCAAAGATGAAGGAGAAATTAAAAGGAGTTATTGGATGGCAATAAAAGTCCTTACTCCAGAGGAGACGAGGAAGGCAGATAAAAGGGCCATCGAAGAACTGGGCATTCCCTCTCTTGAATTGATGGAGCAGGCAGGAAAAGGCTTGGCGGATTTCATTGAAAGCCTTTTCGGAGAAAGATTAAAAGACATAAAAGTCGCGGTATTCTGCGGTAAAGGAAATAACGGCGGCGATGGATTGGTTTCAGCAGTTCATCTTCACAAAAAAGTAAGGGAACTTACAGTTTTCCTCTCAAGCGATAAGGCAGAAATTTCAGGAGATGCCCAATATCAACTGGAAAGAGCCACAAAGGAAGGCGTTTCAATTAAAGATTACACTCAATTTTTAGAAGAAAACCTTGACTTTGACCTTTATATAGATGCCCTTTTCGGAACGGGTTTTAGAGGGAAACTCCAAAGTCCTCACCTTGAGATCATTGAGAAAATAAATTCAAAAAAGGGTCTTAAGATTGCCTGTGACATCCCTTCGGGAGTTAACGGAGAAACAGGGGAAGTAGAAAACATCGCCTTCAGGGCAGACTACACCATCACCTTCGCCTTTCCAAAAACGGGACTTTTACTCCATCCAGGTAAATACTACTCCGGAGATATTAAAATTGTAGATATTGGTATTCCCGAGAATTTAGTAGATTCTCAAAAATTTTGGATTCAACTGGAGGACATAAAAAATATTTTACCTTCTTACCGCGGAGATGAGCATAAGGGTCAATGTGGAAAGGTTCTTGTCGTTGCCGGTTCCAAAGAATACACCGGGGCTGCCTATTTCGCTGCCGAGTCTGCTATAAATGCAGGTGCTGGACTTGTATATCTCGCAGTTCCCGAGGAAATTCGCCCTATAATGCAAACAAAATGTAGTGAAGTAATAGTAAGATCCTACAGCAAATTAGAAGATTTCAGGGAAATTTTGAAAGGGGATTACGATGTGATCGCCTTAGGACCCGGTCTTGGGAGAAACAAGACCACAATCCAATTACTTCAAGAAACTCTAAAACTTCCAATACCAAAAATCATAGATGCAGACGGAATTTGGGCATTAGCTGAATTAAAGGCCGTCTTAACCACAAAGGACATTATAACTCCCCATCCCGGTGAAGCATCCTTTTTACTAAGTGGAGTTTCTGCCTCTGAAATTAATAAAAACCGCGTAAACTTTGCAAAGGAACTCTCTTCGAAGTTAAATGCCACGGTAGTTTTAAAGGGAGCACCTACGATTATCTCTGATGGAAACTCAATTTTCTTCAACCCTACAGGTAATCCTGGGATGGCTGTTGGAGGAATGGGTGACCTTTTAACGGGCATTATCGCCGGCCTTTACCCCCGCATTAAAGATCCATTAAAAACTGCACTTGCTGGAGTTTTCATCCACGGGCTAAGTGCTGACCTTTTGCTGGAAACGGAAACCTTTGAAACGGTTACCCCAACAAAAGTACTCAAGAATTTAAATCGTGCCTTTAAAAAGGTAAGAAGTTGAAATTTTTCTTTTCAATTTTATTTTCACAATGCCTTGCCGTTCCTGATCTTTCAAATGTTATCAGTTTATCTAAAACCTTCAATTCCCTTGTAATTACATCCACAAGTGGCATTGGAGTTTACGACCTAAATAGCAAAACAGTTTCCACCTTTTTTAGCACCGTAAACCCTAAATATGGGGTTTTATCCCCCGATGGAACAAGAATCTTTTACCTCAAAAACAACAAAGACCTTTGCTATTACAACATCCCCTCCCATGAAGAGTTTTACCTTACTACCCTGGATTTTACCCCTGAAAAGCTTGGCGCAGGCCAAAGAAGTCTTATGATTAAAGGTTCTGGAAAGCAAATATTACTTGACTATTCGGGCTTTCCCATTCCCGATTCTCTAAAAGAAAGATATTACAACTTCGCCAGTGAGGAGGTGAAGAAACCCATTAATTTACCGCCGATTCTTAATCCCAACGGCAATCTCGTTCCATTTTCCACAGTACTTTTTGATTCCCTCTCCAACTTAATTTTTGTCGGTACTCGCGGATGCGGAATTTTTCTCTATTCAAGGCTGAGAGGAATCTACGTAGATTCAGTAATCTTAGGGCTCCCAAAAGTAAAGGAGATAATCACCTGTGGATTTAAAAAGGACACCCTTTACCTCTTAACCCAGAACTCGCTGACAAAATTGAGTATCAACTTAAAATCCCAAATATACTACCCTACCAATCTTGAACCTGCGGAATACTTTCTGGCGATGGATGCGAAGGATTCCACTCTTTTTTTGATCAGTAGCAAAGGGAGAATTTATACACTCTGGAAAGAACGAATGGTTTTTGAAAATAAACTGGACATTAATCCTTCTAAGGTGTTCGAATTTAAAGATGGCAAAATTTTGTTTCAAGAAGGAAATTCAATAAAACTAATGACCATTGATGGCGAGTCTTTAATGACACTCAAATTACCTTCAAACTATGAAAATCTGAAAGCCTCGATCACAAAGAGTGGAATTCCAATTTTATTCGACGGTAGAATTTTCCTCTACCAGAAAGACTCACTGTTTGCCCTCTCTGAAAAACCAAATCCTAATGAAAGGATCATCGATTTTATAGCAAAGGATGATACCCTCTGGGCCATCACCTTTGATAAACTTCTAAAAATAACAGCAAAGGAAACAATCGCTTACCCTTTGCCTTTCCAGGAACCTGAACAGATAATTTTTTCAAAGGAAGGGAACTTGTATGTAATAAAAGGGCAGTTCTTTGCAACCTTTACTGGCGAAGATTTTAACCCTCAAAACCTTCCCCTTTTAGAGGGAAAAATTTTAAGCATTCTACCTTTGGAAAACCAAAGATTCTTTATTACAACAAATTTTGTTTACCTCTGCCAGTAAACTTTTAAAGGCGGATCACAAAGTCTACCCGTAATTAAAAGGAAGGCAATACCTTACCCTTTTGACGCAAAAATTAGTTAAAAAGGAAAATATCTTCCCTTCAAGGAGATTCAAATTCCAAGCATATTTTGTGTGTCCTATTAAGTCCCCAGAACTCGGTTGGAATGCCCATGACTAATGCGAATATCAATTTTTTTGTTTACAATCAGTCCTCGGAACCTACTGAAAATAGGTTTTAGTCCAGAACATGTTTTTTTTAGCCTTTAAATTTTAAGACGGCCTTTCAAAAATAATTTTCAAGAATTAAATTTCTTCTCTAAAAAAATTGGGGGACCCCTGCGGGGTCCCCCGAGTTTTCCGTCAGCCTGCGGTAATCTTACTTCACCACTATCTTTCTAGCTGTGGACTTGCCATCCACGGTGACCGTGACAAAGTAGATCCCCTTACCGAAGTCAGAGTTGAAGCTCATTCTGTGGCTGCCTGCATTCAGGCTTCCACTGTAGAGGGTCTTCACCTTCTGACCAGAAGCATTGTAAACGGTAATGTCCACAGTAGCGGTCTTAGGAAGCGCAAATTCCACATTCATATTCCCCGTGACGATGGTTGGCCTTACGTTGAGCGCGAAGGTGGGCCTTGTTTCATTGACCGATGGAATAACAACCTGTGAAGTAGCATAGTAAATATTTACATAGTTAACTGATCCGCTGGAGCAGACAAAGAAGAGGTTCAAGTTATTGCCATCGTCATAAACCGTCGGGCAGAAGTCACCTCTACCCTCATCGAAGGTATCCTGCACTGCAAAGACAGGGGCCTCCGGTGACCATGTATTTCCATCAAAGACCTTAAAGTACAGATCGTTGTATGTGGCAGTTGTATCATAATCCATAAACATGGCGACAAGTTTAGAACCATCCTGGGTCACACCCACGCTCGGAGTTCTTGCCTGAGGAATGCCAGTGTGATATACACCGGCGGTATCCTGATAGACATATCCATGTACAAATTCTTCCGTTATAGAATTTGTAGCAGGGTCAAATACATAGTGGTAGAGAATACCGTTTTCGACCCCACTTTCGCTCATAACTGCAAGTACATGGGCCTTACCCTGGTAGACTGCACCAGCGTAAGAGTACCACCAGGATGCAAAGCCATATTGGATAGCGGAAGATGCATATTTGTAAGGTCCCTGCCAGGTCTGACCCCAGTCGGTAGATTTCCAGAAAATGATGGTATCAATAGCGTTACCATCAAAGCCGTAAAATACAAGGGTATTTCCAACAAGAAGTAGATTAGGGTTATCGATTGCAACGGTGTCAATTATCACCTCATTCCCCCATGTGGCGCCACCATCAAAGGATGTCTTGCAAGCGCCATAACCAAGGTCATATTTCACATAGGAGACAACAACGGTGTCACCCTTGGCTACAACAGTGGGTATCCATTCGCCATAAGTTCCCTCACCAATGGTAACCTGGGATTCTATGAAGAGTCCAGGTGCACCAATAGAAAGTCCATCATCCCTGGCAACGTATATCTTTGATGCTGCTGTTCCAGGACGTATCTGATAAGCATACCAGGGTGTACCTGTTGTTGTATCGTAATAGGCATCGGGGTATACTCTACTAATGACTGTTGAGTTTATATTATATTTGGTCCAGGTGGCACCGTTATCCGTGGTATACCACACTGAAGCGCCTTCCCAGCTTGTTCCAGAACTATCTGAACCGAGGAAAGCGAGGTTATTGGGACCGAACCAGAGCAGGTTGTTGTGGGCCTCACCAGACATAATTACTGGTCTCCATCCACCACCAGCAGGCTGGCCGCATATAATCACTGACGGGGGTTGGCCGGGTTCAATCTTGCCCGGGTTCCCATTGTAATCATCAGCGGGCCTTGGCAGGACAGGTATCCCTGCCAGTAGCACTGACAGTATTATATTGAGCATTTAGCACCTCCTTTTAAAGGTGTTTAAATTATAACTTTCCCCTTTAGTTTTGTCAAGTTTTGTGTAATCCATTGAATTTGAACGACTTATAAAAACACAAAACAATCCTTAGTAAACAAGGTATTTCTTAGCATTTTTAAAAAGAATTCCCTTTTCTCTCTCAGTTTTCCTTCCTAAGATGTCCCGTCCGCCATCAATCGTATCCACAATAGAGTTGTAATAAGGTGTATCCCTTTCATCTACCCTTAAACTATCCGGTAACAAAGAGAGTGAATAACGATAGGTCCCATTTCCAGGAATCACATCCAGATAGAATTTGTAATTTCCTGGTGTCAACCTCAAAAGAAATTTTCCAGAAGTGGAGAAAAGCCTCTGCCTGAGGATCCCATCTTTTTCTATCTTCAATTCACATTGCCATTGACTCGCCTTTATAAGGTTTTGCAGAGTTAAAACAATACCACTTTTTTCCTTACTAAAATAGGCGTAAACGGTGTCACCTCGAGCGATAGAATCTTTCAATGTATTAAAAAGAAGATCCAAAAATTTTACCCTTCTCTCGAAGCGCAAATTTTCGTACCTTAAAAAATCCCTCTTTAAAACGGAGTAACTTAAAGGGAAATAGGCCGACAAAAAGCTGGAATTTCTAAAGTGGGAATTCCCCTTTGCGTAAAAAATAAGGGGCAAAGTCTTTATTCCCCATCCCTTGTTAAGCAAATCAACAACGTCCACGAGAATAGCAAAGGTATCTGAAACCTCATTGGAGTAAGTGTTGTAGGTCAAAGCATTGAAACGATACTTAAGGAGCTCTGTCGTTGTTTTACTATAACTTGACTCTACCACCCCTTTTAAAATTTCTTCTGTGGTATCGATCCTTGATAAATCGTAAACGCAGAGTGAAACAGTAAACCCCAAGGAATCGTAAAAAGAGAGATAGTCGTCAACAATTCTTTTTAGCACATTCTCAACATCTTCATCGGTGCTAAAAGTTTCTAATAATTTTGAATAATCCAAACCAAAAGAGGGCACAAGGGATGGTGAGGCTATCACATACTTTGTTTTATTCTGCAATTCCCATAATACTTCAATACTCCCCATTAGGCAGGCATCAAAAACTATCAAATTGAAAAGGGAATCCGGCAAGCTAACAGAAAGCTCTCCATTAAAGACTTCTATGGAACTTGAACTTACGGCATCATAGGCAACACTTTTGGAAAACAGGGGGTCACTCTTACTCCATCCCGTCCCATGCCCCCAGATCAATAGCCCGTAGTTTTCTGAAGGAAAATTAATCTTCAGATAATTTACGAAAAAGGAGAGAGTTGCTGGATCGCCACTATCGAGATTGCCTAAATTTAAGAGGGTTATCAAGAATGTATCCCTTTTGGCGTAAATATATGTGCCTGGGGACTCCGAAAATCCACCCCTATCTGCAAATATGACAACATTCAAATCTTTGCTAATTTTTGCCTTCTTGATTTCCCTAAGGTCTTCATCAAGGGCAGTGGCAAGGTCGTTGTCTCCAGCCATATAAAGACCCAGAGTCCATTTGAAGGGAGAAGCAAATAAAAAGGAAACAAAAAGAAATAGGGGCAGGACCTTCGGTCCTGCCCCTTTAATCAGAGCTTTCTTCACAGTTTAGAAGGAGTAAGTTAAAGTTACAAAGTGATTGAGGCCGAGAAGTCCGTTATCCATCACTGCATAGTCGATTCCCGCACGAGAAGGTCCAAAACCGAGCTTAAGACCCAAGCCACCAGAAAGCCCGTAAGTGTAGTTCCCTTCGTTCCACTCGTCATAAGTTCTGTCAGGATCCAATCTATAGCCAAATCTCAAGGAGAGCATTCTATCAAAGGTGTACTCAAATCCAGTCATAACCTTCTCGGCACCGTCATTGGGATGCTGAACATCGAAAGCCCAGGAAAGTTTGTGCATTGGTAGGTCCACAAGGTCTGTTGCAATGCCAATTCTGAAAACGAGGGGCAATTTGTAAGGAGCAGTCTTAAAGGTAGTCGGTAGTGTAGATCCACCATAATTATAGTATTGTGTCCAGTCGGACGGAATAGCGCCAATATCGAGATCTGGTCCCTTGAAGGAGAGATCCGATCCATAGTTCTGCATAGACATAGCAATCCTTAGGTTCTTGAATCCGGTATTGTAGTGGGTTCCAAGGTCAAAGGCAAAGCCAGAAGCAGACTCCCTGGCAATGGCTTCCCTAACAAGTTTTAGTGTAATTCCAACCCCGAGTTTGTCAGTAAGGGCCCTGGCGTAGGAAAAGCCTACAAAGCTCCCTGATGCACTTAGCTTGTTTCCCGTCCCATCAGGTTGATCCAGTGTGGTTTCCTCAAAGGAACCATAATTCATAAATCCTACCTGGATTCCGAAGGCACCATAAGGAAGGGGCATAGCATAGGCTAAGTAGCTGTATGTGAAATCACCAATCCAATCGGTGTAGTTAGCAAGGACAGCGGTTTCCTTCAAATTCTTAAGTCCGGCTGGGTTTATAGAGAGGGCGTTAATATCGTCGGAAATGGCAATAAAGGCACCACCGAGAGCCTGTACCCTTGCGCTGGTATTGACCTTCAGGAAAGAGGCCCCGGTGAAGCCCACCTTCGTAAAGGTGGGCTTCTCAAGCAAGGCCGCCGATGCAAGTCCAACAATTATTAGTGAAAATAGAATTTTCTTCATTTTCCCCTCCTTAGAATATCACAGCAATCTTCCCCGTTTTCTCTTTCCCATCCGGAGTCTTAATGTGGTAGAGGTAGATACCGCTGGCAGGTCTGATTCCATATTCGGTAAGGAGGTTCCATGTAACTTCTCCATCATTTTCAGGAGTTACCTCAATAACCTTAATAAGGTCGCCTGCAGGGTTGTATATCCTAATAGTCGCATTCTTGGGGAGATTTGTGAATCTCACTCCGCCGGTACGGAATTCTTTGCTTCTATCAAGGGGTGTTAGTACATAGTACGGATTGGGTACAACTTTGACTTTCTCCAGCATATCCTGTGTCACTGGTAAGGTTTGCAGGCCAGAAAGCTCAGCTTCATAGTAGTCTTTATTCGTTGCAATTCTACTAACCTGAGCCTTCGTCGGAGTAACATAGGTTGAAATTATCCATTCTGTCCCATCAGCAGGAATGCCACCAGAAGTAGTGTAATCAGCAAGTCTCATAAGATCAGAACCCGGCAATCTAATTCCCATTACATATCTCGTGAGTCCTGCTGTTGCAGTTGCGGGAATCTTAGAAACCGCTTTGAGCCTTAAGGCAGAAGGAGCACCAGCACCACATACAAAAGACCAGCCAGTTGCAATACTGTCTTTTCCCGCTACAGGGTCGAAGGGGATCGTATCCCCTGTAAGAGTGTCTATTACAATTAGGGTCACCGAATCACCGTTATCGGTGTAGGTCCATCTCAGTTTATACACCGAACCTGCAAAGAAAGCACCCCTTGACTTCGCACCTTGCTTGTAGGCCCTCAATGTTGTATCCCAGGTCCAACCACTAGTAGAAAGTTTCCATGTTGTTGAAGCAAATAGAGCACTATCTGCAATAAAGTAACTATTCGCAAGGTCTGTATAAATTTCAAACTTAGGCTCACTCACAACAGCTCCACCAAAAGTAAGGTCACTGGGGAAGATGAAGGTGTACTTGGCCTGTAGAGAAGTTGTATCATAGGTGACAAGGATTTTATCCTTTGGTACCATTATAACTGTGTCGCCATTCTCATTAAAGACATAAACGTTGTAGAGAGGCCATACCATATTGGATGCAAGGTCTTGCTTTCTATTTCTCATTCCCGCATATTCAAACCTGATATAGTACTTACCGGGCTTTAATACCGACATATCCTTAGTAGCTACAAAAGCCCCTGCGTACTTGAAAACATTTTCAATACCCTTCTTTGTAACCTTTATCTCTGGCGCCACCTCTTCCACTGGATTCTTATGAGGTACAACCATTACTCTTCCAGGAGCACCCGTTAAAGAGAACCAGGTTCCAGATGAATAGTTAATATCGTAAGGGAGAACTTCATAAATATATCTTACACCATTTCTAAGCATAGTGTCCCTGTCGACATAACTGTGAACCAAACCGGTATTTGTGCCGAGGAAGATCGAATCAGTGTAAATGGTACGGCCCGTAAAGTCTCTCACACTGTCGGTATATACCACTGTAAATTCATTAGGCAAATCCCATCTTCCGAGGGTATCCCACTTCACACCATCCATGCTTCTCCTGAGAATATAACCCTCAAAGTCGTATTCTCTATACAGCGGGTTAGAACCGTGTTCAATGTCATAGAATCTGTCTCTCGATACCTCGGCAGTGTTATCCCAGTAAAGGACTACCTCTTTGTCTTTACCCCATGCATAGAGATTCGGCTTTGCAGGCGGCTGAGGTGCAATAAAATTAGCGGAATATACGTCCCAGGCTTTCTTAGCAACGTATTTGATATTGGTGCTATCCTTCGCAATAACTGCCGCTACAACAAGTTCTGCTTCTGAGCCCGGTGCCATATCGAAGGGTCCAGAAATTTGACCAAACCTCTTATCACCTGGACCGTATACATCGTCCATAAATGGATTGTATCTGCCACCAGCCGATACAGGGTCATAGCCTGACATAATCACATATCTTTCCTTGTCATCTCTCGGGTCGATCTGTAAGGTGAAAATCTTAAAGGCAGTCATACCAAGAGGCTCACCAGGGCGAATAGTATCAGGACCAACATGGGTACCGATGGTATCAAGAATAACAACCTGTTTAGTAGCTAATGGGCTCTTGAGAAATACACTGCCTATCACGCCAGGAAGACCGCGCCCATCAACTCCTATCCAACCTGGCTCAGGTACAAGCTGATACTGATAAGCAAGGTTGAGCATTACAGGACCAGAGCCGAAGTCATAGGATCTAACGAAGCCAACGAGGTCATTTGCATTGGAACCGGACTCATTACCGATATCATCATCATAAATAGCGCCTATGTAAACATCCTTTAAGGTATCGCCAGAAATATTCTTTACTCTAAAGATGAGGAAGGTGATGTCCTTTAGACCCGGTACATCAAATTGATAAGACCATTGGTCAACCAATATGCCCAGAGGTCTTGACCCGGATTCCTGTCTTGATGGATTGAGGTCGGTATATCTTGTATAAGAATCAAGGGTAGAAAGGAAATAGTTTACAGTGTCTCCAGAAGAAGTTACTTCTTTGATGGGCCAGGGATACCCCGCATTGTCAGAACTGGAAAGGTAAACCCTCGCCTGAGGATCGGAAATAGCCTTAGCGTAGTCGGTAGGATCAGGCTCATTGATGATCGTATCCCTTTTGATCCATGTCGGAACTAAGGCAGGCACACCTTCGGATTGTGCACTGTTTGGGTTATAGAAGAAGGTTACCACGGTATCCCATTTAGCTGGATCGCTCGTATTTCTTTTCAAAGTGCCAACCCAGACCCCAGCGCCGTAGATGTAGGTTTCGTTCCTTCTAACCCTCGGCCACCATCCACCTGAACCACCTTGAACCACATTGTGTGCAAAAGTTCCATAATTAGTTATGTACATACAAAGCTCGGAGCCATCAAGTATACCGTAGCTATATACCTTTGTTCCGCTCTGGGTGGTAGCGGTGCGGGCGTAAAGCACACCCGCCAATATCAAGAATGATACTGTTAGTTTTTTAAATAACTTCATCCTAAAACCTCCTTAGAACCTGAAAACAAAGCCAAATCTGAGCTGGATAGGTGCGCCGTAGTTGAAAGGTGTGGCAAGATAATCTTTGAGAGCGAGGAGATAAGACTTATACATTTCTTCAGGAGTTAAAACACCATCACCATTAAGATCCCGGAGTGGATTGTAACCACTTTGACCAAGATTTATATTGGTGTTTCCAAATTGTGAAACTGTAATTATTCTTGCTGAACCATCATCATCGGGCAGACCCGTCGTTGGATAAACGCTTACCACATTCTTAATGTTAAAGATATTGAACCCTTCAAATCTTAGTTCTACGGTCTTTCCAAACACATTAAATCCTTTTGATACCGTGAGGTCAGTGTTGTGAGTCCATGGAGTTCTTTCAGAGTTGATGTCACCTACGATATTGCCGCGAAGGTCTCTTGGAGTATAAGGTGTTCCACTCTGAGAACTGTGGACTATA
The DNA here is from genome assembly GCA_039803545.1 of candidate division WOR-3 bacterium. Taxonomy (NCBI): domain Bacteria; kingdom Pseudomonadati; phylum Caldifarciminota; species Caldifarciminota bacterium. The sequence goes on from JBDRYS010000002.1 coordinate 201,845, forward strand.
GTGAAGTTAATATCTCCAAGGATACCGTAGGGGCCAAAGCCCTTAGGTGTTGAATAATTAAGGGTTGCATTAATGGTATGTCTGCGATCATAAGCAAGAGGCACTATACTGGATGGGCATGCAGCAGGCTCTCCAGTGATAGGATCTATACCAATTGTCTGATAGTAGAGGTTTTCATAGGCCTCAAAGGGGTCAGATTCAGTACCTTCAGCAAACTGCAAGGTATATGCAAGTCTAAAGTTGAAATTCTTTTGCATGAGCTGATAAGTCAACTCAATACCCTTTGAGTTTCCATAAGCAGCATTGGTGTAGATGTAGAAGGACATAGGTATGGCCTTTACCTTACGGGAACCTACCCAATTATAAATGTCTCTATAGAAAGCTGTAATATCGACAGCAGAAAAGTCATTGATCTGGTTAGCAACTCCAACTTCAAAGGCAATTTGTTTCTCGGCATTCAAATCAGGGTTTCCAACAAGCTGGTTACCACGGGACATTATCTCATCTATATTCATGTGAGTTGAGGAATAGAAGTATTCAAGGGGTGGAGTCTGGAAGAAATAGCCATAGGCAAAATGTAACACCTGACGTTCAGTAACGGGGTGAGATATACCCAATCTTGGTGACAATTGCCATTTTGGCTTAACTTCTTTTGGAATTGTATCCGAAGGTGTAATTACATAAACATCATTAGGTCCAAGACCAGAAATGCTTATGTAGTAAGTTTTCTTTGGATTGATATAGTCGAACCTTAAACCTGCGTTGACCACAAGCCCTTCGAACTCCATCTTGTCCTGAACATAAGCAGATGCCTGATAAGGCTTGGTCTGATAAACATCCAAGAATGGGTTTTGGTCCCAAGGTAATGAATTATGATAAAAGTTAATGTCATGGCGTCTTAACTCGACACCAGTTTTGAACTCATGATATTTGTTTGCCTGCCAGGTAAGGTCCCACTTAAAGCTATAAGTTTGCTCTATCCTTCTATGAAGAACACGATAATCGCCCGTATGGACAAAGTTCACATGGGCTTGGTCTCCAACACCCCACGGGTTTCCAGGACCAAAGTTATACATGTAGTAACCCGGAATTACTACTTTGGCTGTGGGTGGATCAGGGATGTAACCAATAAATCTGTAATCTGAGAAGAGTTCATCAATCTTCCTCGAATAAAGGATTTTCTTAACATTGGGTAAGTACTTTTCGAACCAGTAGGGCTGGTAACCTGGACGAAGGATACCCCTTCTCGCCCTTGAGTAGAAGTACCCCACATTCAAAGTGTAGAAGAGGTTGTTCCTCAATATGTGGTTAATGGTTAAAGTGGTTTGATAACGTCTGTCAAGGTTGACCCTATTTCTCCACTCACGATATTTGAATCTCTGATCGCCTCCGTAATCATAAGTTTCGCTTTGCTCTTTTGCAAGATTACCAGCAAGGAGTACCTTTAGATTCTCGAGGGGGAGAAAACTAATTTTCCCCTGTAAGTAATAATCTTGCCTTGCAGTATGAGGAAGCACATAAGGATGCTTTGTATAGTAGTCTTTCCAGTACTTCGCCATCTCGTAGTAGTCTTTCCAGTATGGTTTCACTGAATAGTTAGGGTCCGCTGAATCCGCTGCAGGGTTGTACCACCAAACCTTAGCGGTGTCAACAAAGGCACGAAATTCATCGGTCCCTTGTTCGTATGCTTTCAATATGGGATACCATTCATCATCCTTCGGTATATAGTTGAAGCCGTATAAGCCATCTCTCCACCTCGTTTCCCCAGATACAAAGTACCTGATCTTTTTATTCGTAAAAGGTACAGGTCCACCAAGGGTCAAAGTGGTTCTGGTCTCATTATTGCTGAGTTTTTCAGGAATTAAAACCTCATTGGTTCTAATTGTCAAATCACCCGATGTCTTGGTTCCACCCTCCCTTGTAACTACGTTAATAATACCGGAAAGTGCCTGACCATATTCTGCATTAAAGCCACCGGTGATGAGCGACATTTCTTGAATAGCGGAGGTATTTATGTATCCGTAGAAGGTCCCATAAACAGGTGAGTTAATGAGCATACCGTCAACATAGTATGCAACTTCGTCATCTCTACCACCCCTTATGATATTGACACCAGTCACACCGGCCTGCATCTGAATAGCGTTCTGGAAGTTTGTGTAAGGGAGTTGTGCAATATCCTGCTGGCTAACCACTCTACGGGTTTCCGTTGCAGTTCTCTCGACCAGTTCTCTCTGGGCTGTGACCACAATTTCTTCGGTCTTTATTGCGGTGGATGTGAGGTAGAAATTAATATTTGTAGTTAAGTCTGCCTTAACTACGACGTTAGATATTTCCTGTGGGTTGTAACCGATCATTGATGCTCTGAGGGTATAGACGCCCGGTGGTATGTTTATTAAGTAGTAGTATCCATCGAGGTCGGTAGAGGTACCTATTTTGGTACCCACAATTACTACGTTTGCGCCGGGTAGGGGCTCTCCCGTTTCTTTATCAAAGACCCTACCGGCTATCTTTCCCGTTGTGCCGGCATATAGGGTACCAATCGCTATTACCCCTGCCAGCACAACACACAGTGCCCTCCGTAGTGACATAGGGCTACCCTCCTTTTAGGTTATGTCTCCTTAATTGAAATCATCACCTCAATGTGAATCTAACAGGGACAATTACTTTACAGGCTACCGGTTTATCCTGCTGAATAGCAGGAGAAAATTCAAATTGCATAACTGCCTCAACAGCAGCATCATTGAAGATAGGATTATCACTCTTCGCCACCGTCGCACTTCTTACCTTGCCATCGGGGCCTACAATTGCAAGGACATAGACCATTCCTTCAATCCCTGCTTTCCTTGCCAGTTCAGGATATTTAGGAGTAACCGTCTTTTTTAATTGCGGCTTAACTTCAACAACAGCATAATCGTAAACAGTGGTATCTGCTGCTGGAGGTGGTGCTTCAAGCTCACTAAAAACCGTTGTTGGAGCAATCTCTACGTTCGACTCTTCCGCACCACCCTCTCCAGTTTCAGTGACTTGGACGGTTACTTGAGGTTTAGGTGGAGGTGGTGCTTCCATTTCTTTTGCTACTTCCAAACCAGCAGCCTCAACGTAAGTACTTTCAACCTGCTTTGGCTGGTAAGGAGTGACATTTATTTTCCTGACACTTAAGAAGAGAACCAAAAGAATGAACTCCGCAAGGAAGACGCTGCGTGCAAGATCATCGGGATATTCATCAATCAACTCTTTAGATTTGGCAAATCTTTTCTTAATTTCCTCTGCCATTTTAAATCACCCCCTAACCTTTTTTGAACTCCGTCGCGAAAATCACCCTCAAGGCCTTCGCATCGCGCAAAGCTTCAAGCACCTGATCGACATAGTCATACTTCACCCTCTTATCGGCCTTAATGTATGCAATAACACCAGGGTTTTCAAGAACCTTCAATTTGAAACGGGACGCAACACCTTCAGGATTCACAAGGAAATCATCTACCGAGATTTGACCCTTAGCATTGATATAAATTCGGGCAAGATTTTCCGTCTTTACTATCCTCTCCGTTGCCCTCGCCTCCGGCAATAAAACCTTAAACCCAATTTCTTTTCTAAACTTAGTGGTAACGAGGAAAAATAGCAAGAGGAGAAAGGCAATATCCGACATGGAGGCAGTGGGGATGTTAACTCGGGTTGCTACTTTTTGTTTTAAACGCATTTTTCAGCCTCCAGTTTTAATGCTGGTGAGAGATACTGCCTTTGCCTCAGGGATCTGCTTGATAACATCAAAGACCTCAATCATTTTTTCGTAAGGGGCTTCTACATTAGTTCTTATAACGATCAATGGATCCTTCCCTTCGTGCTTCGCTTTGTAGTCTAAAATTCTATTTGCAAGTTTTTCCTTAAGATCAGAAAGAGAAGTTATATTTTCCTCCTCAAGATAAATTTCGCCGACATCATTAATGGAAACCCTTATGACCCTTTCACCGCCAATCTTCACAATTTGGTCAGTCTTTTCTGGCAAAACGAGCTTTAGCCCCTTATCCCTCATAAATACGGTCGAGGTCATAAAGAAGATGATAAGGAGGAAGGCAATATCTGCCATAGAGGCTGTTGGAATCTCAGCCTCTTGTGCTATTTTAGGCTTTGGTAAAACGGGCAAGTTACCCCTCCTTAAGGTTACCTTTCAAGCACACCCGACTCTACAAGATAATCAATAAACGCATTTGAGGTCTCTTCCATAGCTCTGGAGAAGTTATTTATACGATCTGCAAAAAGTGCGTAGAAGAGTGCAACAGGTGCAGCAATGAAAAGTCCCGTAGCAGTAGTAATCAGAGCTTCCGAGATACCTGCAGCTACGATGGTAGGTTCTACTTCACCTGCTGCAGCTATTGCATTAAATGCTCTAATCATTCCAGTCACTGTTCCAAGGAATCCAAGAATTGGTGCAAGGGTGGCAACAGCCTGGAGGTATATCATTCCCCTGTCTAAGAAACCAAATTCGGTTGCTGCCTTCGCTGTCATAGCCTCTTCTACCACTATCCTTCCCTTGTCTACCTTCTCGAGGCCAGCTTCAAGAATCTTAGCAATAGGGTTCTTTTCGTTTCTCAGGTATGCAAGGGCTGCATCAATACCCTGGGCCTCAATCTTCTTTATTACCGTCTCCAAGTAAGATCTTGGATCGCCCTTTATCTTTATGAAGAGGGATATGAGCCTCTCTATTATGAATGCTAACCCAATGATGGCGAGGACGAGAAGACCCCACATCACTGTACCACCTTTATTCCAGTAATCTATCAATGTCGCCATGGTCTTAATACCTCCTTTGTTTGTTTTGGTAAAATTTTAATAGGAAAGCCATCCACTGTCAAGAGCATTCAAAACCTATTGACATTTCAAGCACTTAGCCACATACTAAAATGGGGGTAAGAAATGAAAACATTAAAAAATTTGATACTAATTTTGTTTACAATATTTGCCTCCTGTGGCGCAATAAAACTCACATATGACTACAAATCTCGAAGTTTAACCTGGCCCAGAAGTTATAACCTCCGAATATATGTGGGAGAATTCAAGGAAACCAGCGATTCAGTATTCGGTGAAATGGAATTAATCGGAACCGAGCACAACCTCAAGAATGTTTTTGTAATAGAACCGAGAGACTTTTTGAGAAGAGCCTTTATAAAAGAAATTCAAAATTCCAATTTGTTCCCTCTCGCTCGAAACGAAGAGGAAGCCGATATAGTTCTGAAAGGTACCCTCGATAAATTTTATGTAAATTTTAAAATTCACAAAATTCCACAACAGCCAAACGGCCTTGAATACAAATTCAACACAGAAGGTTGGATAAAAGCTACAATGTATGTGTACCAGAAAGGTCAGCTAATTTATAAAATAAATGCAAAAAGCGAAATAAAAGACAAGGGTGAAATGTTCCTGTTCGGGCACTGGGAGGACGTGGTAAGGGACGAACTGGATAGAATGCTACAGCCTATGATCTTTGCGGTAATGGACTCCGTTGAAACTTTCTTATCAAGAAGGTGATTTCCTGATAAGGGCAATAAAAAAGCCCTCAAATCCAGGGTTTAGATGAGGTTCAATTCGTTTGCAGTTTACAAGTTCTTTTTTGAAAATTAAGAGTTCCCATTCAGTGAGTCCCGAGCTTAATTTAACTCCGGATAAGTGAAAGTCAAGAATTTCAACACCCTCCCTTTCTTGTAGTAAATAGTTAACAATATACTCGTTTTCTTCGGGAGTCACCGTACAGGTTGAGTAAACCATAATCCCGCCAGGTTTCAGGGCATCAAATCCACTCAGTATCAGACTCTTTTGTGTCGCCATTAATCGACCAATCTTCTCTCGACTCCACCATTTTACTACCTCGGGGTTTTTACCGAGGGTGCCAAGGGCAGAACAGGGGGCATCTACGAGAATCTTGTCAAAGGTCTCTGGATAAAGTTTACCAAATTTGTGTCCCTGTTCAATAGTTATTATTGTATTAAGAACACCCATTCTGTCTATGTTGTTGGCAAGGGCTTTAACCCGCTTTATATCTACATCATTAGCAACTATAACACCTCTATTTTCCATCATCTGGGCCATCTGAGTTGTTTTAGAACCGGGCGCACTGGCAATATCCAGTACCACCTCACCTGGTTGCGGTGCAAGGACAAGTGGAGGGATTAAGGAAGATAGGCTTTGAACATAGTAGTAACCCATGAAATGCTCAACGGTATTTCCAAGTTCGATGGGTGACTCTTCAACGATAAAAGCATATTCATAAAATGCAACTTCTTTAAGCTTAAACCCTTGCTTAAGGAGGCGTTCTATAATGGTATCTTTGTTAGTCTTTAGAGTATTTACCCTTATCGCGCTTTTGGGTTTTTTTATAACGCAATCCAAAAAGGCCTCAAAGTTGCTCCCGTAGAAATTGGAAAGAAATCTGAAGAGCTCCGAGTTATTTTTAATACTCTCGATGTTCATTTAGGACTCCAAGCTCTTTAAGCTGTAAAATCCACAACCTCTCCTTTTGAAGCTTTCCACTCTTATACATATTATATAATAGGTTGTAATAGCCCAAATTGAATGCTGCAACGATAACATTTCGCAAAAACCTCGCATACCCCGTTCTCAACACGGGGGTATTATCAAATAACCTTCTGAAGCCCTCCTCATCGAGACTTAAAAGATACTCAACAGATGGGGCAACTAATTCTTTTTTATATGGAGAGTAAACTTCCGTAAGTTTTGCCTTCTTATTCAATGGGCATACCTCTTGACATACATCACAGCCAAAAACCCAACTCTGCATTCTTACAGCGAGATCCTTGGGTATTACTCCCTTATATTCAACCGTTAAGTAACTTATACACTTAGAGGCGTCAAGCACACCCGGTTCTACTATGGCCTTTGTGGGGCAGGACTCAACACACAAGTTGCAACCTAAGCACAAAGTGGTATCAATATTACCGATGCTATCAGACAAATCGACGTTGAGGAAAGCACCTCCGAGGTTGAAATATGAGCCCCGTTCAGGATCTAAAAGTAACGTATTGTATCCAATAAAACCAAACCCCGCATTTTTGGCAATTGGTTTTTCAAGCACCGGCGAACTGTCTACAAATATCTTGTAAGCAATGCCCTTATGTTTTGATTCAAGCTCAGATAAAATCTCAGCTATGCGAGTTTTCAAAACCCTATGGTAGTCCATACGAATTGCATACTTAGAAATCATAACCTTTCCTTCGACCTCTACTCCATCCCAATTGATATCATTATAAGAGGCCCTTACAACGAGAATGGATTTAACCCACTCTGGAAAGGTTCTTCTTCTTCTTTCAAGCCCCCTCTTAAGATATTCCATCTCACCGTTATACCCTATCTCGAGCCATTTTTCATAAAAAGCGATTTCTTTCGATAAGTCTGGAGGCGGAATTATTCGAAATTCCATAAACTCAAAGGTATCTTCTTATAGCCGATATCTCAATACATTTCCCTGTGTTTTCATCTATTTTTGCAACAACGCCCTCCAGTCCCGGTTCCGATTCTTCTGGCTCAAAACCAACGGGCATCTGGGTTAAAAATCTGCGTATAAAAAGCTCTTTTTTAACACCAATAACACCCCCAAGCCCTCCGGTCATCCCAGCATCGGTGATGTAACCTGTTCCTCCGGGTAGTATCCTGGCATCTGAAGTCTGAACATGAGTATGCGTCCCAACCACTATAGAAACTCTTCCATCCAGATAATGAGCAAGGCTCACCTTTTCGGAGGTTGCCTCAGCGTGAAAATCAAGAATAACTATTTTTTCTCTGTGTTGTTTCAAAAAATCATCAGCCACTCTAAAGGGGCAATCGTACGGTTCCATAAATACCCTACCAAGGAGGTTGAAAACAAGCAATTTATAGCCTTTAACCTCAAAAAGTCCATAGCCTCGTCCTGGTGTCCCCGGCGGGTAGTTTAGTGGCCTTATAACCCAATCCGTAGACTCAACAAAGGGAATTCCCTCCCTTCTGTCCCAGATATGATTACCACCAGTGAGAACATCAACCCCCGCTCTCTTTACTTCTAAAGCCGATTTTTCGGTTATTCCAATTCCACCTGCAAGATTTTCACCGTTCGCAATAACAAAATCTACCTTAAATTCTTCCTTGAGTTTTGGAAGAAGGTTCTTAACAACATCACGCCCTTGACTGCCAACGATATCACCGATAAACAAAATTGTAATCATCGCGCATACTCCACTGCCCGAGTTTCCCTGATCACCACTACTTTAATCTGCCCAGGAAATTCAACCTCTCCCTCGATTCTTTGTGCAACCTGCCTTGCTATATCGAAGGCCTCTGTATCGGAAACCTTTTGGGCCTCCACAATGATTCTTATTTCCCTTCCAGCCTGCAATGCATATGCCTTTTCAACCCCTGGAAAACTTAATGCAATCTGTTCCAACTTTTCAATCCTCTTCAAGTAAGCTTCGATACTCTCTCTTCTGGCACCCGGTCTTGAACCGGAGATCGCGTCAGCTGCCTGTACAATAACTGCAATAGGGCTTTTAGGAGATTCTTCACCGTGATGGGAAGCTATGGCATTCACTACGAGGTCGTTCTCACCAAGCCTCTTTGCAATTTGAGCACCAATCAATGCATGAGGACCTTCAAAGCTCTCGTCGGCTGTCTTTCCAATATCGTGAAGAAGCCCGGCCCTTCGTGCATATTGAACCGAAAGTCCTAATTCACTGGCCATAATACCTGCTATATAAGCAACTTCCATAGAATGCTGCAAGAGATTCTGGCCATAGCTCGTTCTGAATTTCATCTTTCCAATCTGTTTTAATAGTTCTGGGTGGAATCCGGAAAGCCCAAGCTCTAATGTGGCATCTTCACCAATCTTTTTTAAATGCTCTTCAAACTCTGCCTCCACCTGAGCGTAAATTTCCTCAATCCTTGCCGGGTGTATTCTTCCATCCTGTATTAACTTTTCGAGGGTGAGTCTTGCCTTCTCCCTCCTTATGGGGTCAAAGGAAGACAAGATAACAGCCTCTGGCGTATCGTCGATTATTACCTCAACTCCTGTAATTGACTCAAAGGTCTTTATATTTCTACCTTCCCTACCAATGATTCTACCTTTCAAATCATCAGAAGGAATGGGGACAATACTTGTCGTACTTTCCTGAGTAACCACAGTGGCAACTCGCTGAATTGCGTGAAGGACTAACTCCTTTGCTTCCTTTTCTGCTTTTTCCTTTGCCTCTTCTCTTATCTTGTACATTAACTGGGCTGCTTCATATCTTACCTGTTGCTCCAAACTTTTAAGAAGTTCCTGTTTTGCTTCCTCTCTTGTAAGCCTTGCAATCTCCTCCAGCTTTCTCGCCGCCTCTTCATTGAGCTTGTCCAGTCTTTCTTCCTTCGCCTGAATAGCCTTTTCCCTCTCTTTGAGCTCACTTTCCAGCTGTTTAAGTGCAATTTCTCTTCTTGTTAATTGTTCGGCTTTTTTGTCGATAGCCTGTTCCTTTTCGATCAACCTTTTAGAAGTTTTCTCCAGTTCTTTTTTAGCCTCAAAGGCTTCTTTCTCAAACTTCTTTCTTTCCTTCATCCAGTATTCTTTTGCCTGGTTTTCAGCCTCTCTCTTAATCTCTTCAGCTTCCTTCTGGGCCTTTTCAATTATACCCTCAGCTGTACCAAGGGCTTCCTCCAACTTCTTCTTATAAATCCCTTTAAAGTAGGCAAAACCAAACCCAAAACCGACCAAAATTCCTACAATTCCGAAAATTATTCCCATCATTGTTCTTCCTCCCTCTGAAAGATCTTTATACCTTTTATTTTATCTGGCAGGTAATCCTGCTTCACTCCTCGATTTTTACCGTATGGGTATACGTATCCCATGCCTCTGCCAAGCCTTTTGGCTCCCTGATAGTGGGAATCCATTAGATGGAGGGGGACAGGCAATTTTCCTGTTTCTTCTACAATTTCCCTTGCCTTTGCAAGGGTTCTTATAACAGCGTTAGATTTCTTAGCCAACGCCAAATATAAAACTGCAAAGGTTAAAATAATATCCCCTTCTGGTCTTCCCACCATCTCAAAACCCTCTTTACAGGCGCTCACAACCCTTATTGCCTCTGGATCCTCAAGCCCGATATCTTCACAGGCATGAACAAATAACCTTCTAATAATATAAAGAGGGTCCTCCCCCTGTTCTAACAATCTAACCAGCCAATATACCGCCGCATCGGGGTCTGAACCCCTTATGGATTTGATAAGGGCGGAGATCATATCATAATGCTCATCCTCAGTGAGGGTGTAAGCCCTGTGAGGCATAATTTCCTGAATAAGCTCCATATCTATTTGGAATAATCTCTGATTTATTGCCACGAGTAAAGCAGTTTCCAAAATGTTAAGGGCTCTGCGAGCATCGCCATCGGCCATCTGCGAAATTCTCAAAAGAACATTCTCGGCTGTCTCAATTCTATACTCCTCAAAAATTAAGCTACTGGCACGCTTTAAAATCTCCAAAATTTCCTCTTCACTTAGTGGCTTAAATTCAAAGAGCATTGATCTGGATAAGAGAGCAGAAGAAATTGCAAAGTAAGGATTATGAGTGGTGGATGCAATTAAAATAAGACTTCCATCCTCTGTAAAAGGCAAGAAAAACTCCTGGTGAAGCCTGTTTAGTCTGTGGATTTCATCTAAATATAAAACTGCAGGCTTTCCAGTTGCCTTATAGTATCCAGTAAGGTGATCGACAAGATTCTTGATTTCGGAAGGCTTTATTTTTGCTGCATTAACTTCTTCAAATTTTGTCTTGACAAAATTGGCAACTATCCTGGCTAAGGCTGTCTTGCCACATCCAGGAGGTCCAAAAAAAATGGAACTCTTTAGCCTTCCATTTTCAATGAGGACCCTGAGGGGTTTACCATTCCCCACCAGGTGCTCCTGTCCAACAAACTCCTCCAGTGTCTGTGGCGCAAGCCTAACGGAAAGTGGCAAAAAATCCTTATTCTTATTTTCAAAAATCTCAAACTGCAAAGATTTACACCTCCTTTAGTATAATTATGCATTCTGAGGCCCTCCAAGTTTCGCATCTATTCTGTGGATGTTAAACTTTACGCTTTCGATCAGCTTATCGCTATCTTTCTTAAGGATGAGGTACCGATATGCAACATCAAAAATCACATTCACCAGCACAGTAGCCCAATCGATGTCAAGCCTCATCCTTGAGAGTCTTTCTTCCTCTTCCTTAAATCTGCTCTCAACGAAATTAACAACCTCGTCTAAAATGGCCTCATCTTCCTTATCACAAAAAATTTCAAATTCCATATTTTTAAATCTAATTTGCCTCTTGCCACGAACGTTGCTAAACAAATCAGGCATTACCTAAGCACCTCTATTTTGCTTTTTAAATTATGCAACCTGTTTTCAATTTTTTCCAGCCTCGCAATTATTTCTTTTATCACTTCGTCTTTTTCCGATGAGAGCTTTTCAAGGTGATTAACCCTTTCAAGAAGTTCACTAATTTTTTTAGTGAGTTCTTCACTAAGGTCAGGCATTCAACCCCCTGATTTCGTAGCCTTTTTCTATCAAAAGAGAGGTGAGATTATTGAACTTTATGTCCACTTCCTCTTGCGTCAAAGTCCTATCCTTTGAGCGCAAAATAAATCGCAAAGTTACACTCTTCTTACCCACTGGAATGGGGTTTCCCTCAAAGATGTCAAGGACTCTGAACTCTTCAAGCAATTCGCCGAAGATATCTTTTGCAACTTCAAGGATTTCCTTTATAGATTCATTAACTCTCAGGACCACTGAAATATCCCTACTGGTTGAAGGATAGGCAGGAAGGCCAGAGTATTTGGGCTCCTTCGGAGTCAGTTTTGAAAGGTCCAGCTGCATCACAAAAACGGGCACCTTGATGTCAAACATCTTCTTCACTCTTGCTGAGACTTCACCCACGTATCCAATTACATCGTCACCCTTCAAAACTACGCCACCAGAAGAAAGACCCTGAAACCTCAAATCTCTCTGTTCTAAAACAAGATTTTCTGAAAAAACGCCCTTTAAAGACTCAAACCCAACGAGGAGATCGTAAATATCCACTTCCCTCTCTGGTCTATCCCAAGTCTTTGGAATTTTACCTGCTACGCAAAGGCCAACCTTCATCACTTCCTCAGGGAGCTCATCCTTCCCTCGCCAGAAGAAAACTTTACCAACCTCAAAGATTTTTAAATACTCCACACCTCTTCTTAAATTCAGGGAGGCCACTTTTAAAAGCCCAGGTATAAGCGAAGTTCTTAAAACTGAAAGTTCGCTGTGGATTGGGTTCTGAATCCTCACAAAAAATTCTTCCCGTTCTCCCAAAGCTATAAGCTCATCTGGGGAAACAAATTCAATGTTTTTAACCTCTGTAAAGCCGCTTAGAATAAGATTCGCCTTTACCACTCTATCAAGGATTTTTTGCTTCTTCCCGGTAAACTCGCCACAGCTCTCCGCATTGGGTTTGACCCGGTCGTATCCATAAATTTTAAGAACCTCTTCTGCTATATCTTCCCACACTTCGATGTCCCTGCGCCTCGATGGCACTGATATCACGAGATGGTCTTCTTTCTTATGAACGGCAAAACCAAGCCTTTCAACTATCCGCTTCACTTCTTCCGGGTTTAATACTTCACCGACTATCCTATTAAGGTCTTTAAAGTAGAGGGTAATTTTTTTCTGTTCAAAAGTTTTGCCCTGAACCAAGTTAATTTTACAAACCTCTCCCCCCGCAATCTCCTTGACCAAATAGGCGACACGCTTTGACGCAACTTCTGGTATTCCAGGGTCTCCACCTCTCTCAAAGCGCCTCGATGATTCCGTCGTAATACCAAGCATCTGAACAGCCTTTCTGATCCTTACTCTATCAAAATATGCGCTTTCAATGATGATCTCCCTTGTATCCTCAGTAACACTGGCCTCTTCCCCACCAATTATACCAGCAATAGCTATTGGTACCTCTGCATCGGCAATCACTAACACCTCGGGATTTAGCTCTCTCACTGCCCCATCAAGGCAGAGAATTTTTTCACCTTCCTTAGCCCTTCTCACAACAATCCTTTCCTTGACCTTATTAAGATCGAAGGCGTGAATGGGCTGACCGAGTTCAAACATCACATAATTGGTGATGTCGACAATATTGTTTATAGGCCTTTGCCCCAGTAAACTCAGCTTTCTTTGCAACTCGAAGGGTGACTGGCCAACTTTCACATTTTTGACAATCCTCGCTGAATAAACTGGGCATCCATCTGGATCTAACACTTCGACAGCAAAAACTTCGTTACAGTCCTCTTCAACACCAAATTTGTGCCAGTGAATTTGATTACCCGTATGGGCCGATATCTCATGAGCCAATCCAATGATTCCAAGGAGATCAGGTCTATTAGGGAAAATGTAAAGGTCGTACAACCAATCCTTTAATCCCAGGTACTCTATAGGAGAAACACCAATGGGAAAATCTTCGGGTAGTTCAAACACACCCTCTGAATCAATCTCAAATCCCATTTCTTCGAGGGATAATAAATTGCCCTGGGAGACAATACCTTTAATCTCCCTTTCTTTTATTGCGTTCCCCTTCACTACTGCACCGGGCAAAGCCACAACAACTTTCAGCCCTTTCCTAACATTTGGTGCAGTTGAAACTACGTCAATCTTTTTATCACCTATGGAGACTTTAAGATGCCGATATCCTGGTGCATCCTTTATTTCCGAGACCTCTTCAATAACACCACTGTATAAGTATCCATCAAGCCCTTCGCCTATATACCTAAACTCCTCCACCTCAATCCCCATGTAAGGGAAGAGGTCTCTTAACTCGTAGGGTGAAAGTTTTAAATCCGGAAGATACTCTTTTAAGATATTGTAAGTAACTCTCATATCTGCCTCAAAAATCTGATGTCGTTATCACTAAATAGTCTAATATCGTCAATACCGTATTTTATCATCGCTATCCTCTCAATTCCCAGTCCGAAGGCAAAACCGGACCACTCCTCCGGAGATAACCCAACATTCTTAAGAACCTGCGGATGTACCATCCCGCATCCAAAGATTTCAAGCCACCGATCACCAAATTTTACATGGCCCTCTGCCGATGGCTCTGTAAAGGGGAAATAGGATGGCATAAGCCGGAATTCAGCCTTTTCTCCAAAAATTTCTTTGACGAGCTTTTCCAGTGTACCTCTCAATTCTGCAAAACTAACATTTTTATTTACATAAAGTCCCTCCATTTGATGGAAGCAAGGAGCATGGGTAGCATCGAAGGCATCAAAACGATAAACCCTACCCACATGGACAACCCTCAGAGGCGGCTTCCTTTTAAGCATAGTCCTTATCTGAACAGGAGAAGTTTGAGTTCTTAGAAGCATTTTATCGGTTATAAAGAAGGTAGCCTGCATTTCCCTCGAGGGGTGATAGGGAGGGATATTCAGACACTCAAAATTGTAATAATCCCATTCCACATCAGGGGCATCGTAGGCACTAACCTCCTCAAAGCCAAGACCTGCCATTATTTCCATTAGCTCTTCCATAACCTTCGTAAGGGGATGGAGATTGCCGACTTCTATTTGCCGAGGAGGGATTAGGAGGTCCCACTCCCTTCCTGAAGAAGAGGATAAATCGTCTTTCTTTTCTCTAATTAAGCTCTCGTATTTTTCTTTTAGTTCATTTACTAATTTTCCAACAACCTTGCGATCTTCGGGAGAAAGGCTCGAGAGCTTTTTAATAAAATCTTGTAAAAGCCCCTTCTTACCAAAATACTTAACTCTGAAGGATTCTAAATCCTGGAGGGACGAAACCTTCGCCCAATCTTTCTCTAACTCGTCCTTCAGTGCATATATTTCATCAAGAATTGACATGGGCCTTTGCTATTTTAGCCAGTTCACTGAAAGCCGTGGGGTTGTTTACCGCAAGTTCCGCAAGGATCTTTCTGTTTATTGCCACATTGGCCTTCTTCAGACCGGAAATGAGCTTGGAGTAGTTTAAACCTTCTTCACGGGCAGCGGCATTGATTCTAATTATCCAGAGCTTTCTCATGTCGCGCTTTTTAAGTCTCCGGTGGGCGTAGGAATATTGCAAAGACCTCAAAACTGCTTCGTTAGCTTTCTTAAAAGTCGAATGTTTTTGACCGTAATAACCTTTCGCTAATTCGCGAATTTTCTTATGCCTTCTTCTTCTAACAATTCCCGTTTTAACTCTCATAAGCTCCTCCTCAATGTAAGTTTGCAAATTATAATAGAAGAATGACGACCAGTCAAAAATAAAACAAAAAACAGGTAGTGAAATAATCTATTCGACATGCGAAATATTGACAAAACCTTTGCTAAAAAGTATAATAAAGTTGAGGAGGTGAATCATGAAGATTTCTAAAAGGTTGGTTGCGGGTGTAATAGTGATGGGGCTCTTCTTTCTGACATCCTGTAAAAAGCAGGATATTCAGAAAGACGAAACGGCGGCATTCCTCACATCGTTAAACAACACGGGAACTGAGCTTACTACGAGTCCTGCCTTTAACGTACTCAATGATTTTAACTCTAAAAATCCTCCAATTGGTTTTGGTGGAAAAAGGGTGATAAAATTCAACGGACATGAATACAATCTTCCACTGAAAATTGAAGCAAAAGGGGTAAAGGGCGGCATTGAGGACCTTTACGGAACCTGGGAATGGCAGGACACCACCGGCTGGGTCCACGTTGATCCCAACAACCCACAAAATGGAATTCAATTCCGGTGGACATTTTACGATACAACCTTTACAGCTCACCAGGCAGCCGTATTAATCGATTCAATTGAGATTTATGTCATAGGATCTGACACACTGCCACAGAAGGTCCATATAGCCCTGTACCTTGACGATACAAAGATCGCGGACTTAAGCATAAACCTTCAGTATAACACCAACGAACAAATTACTTACCTAAAAGTAGTGTTCACCGTTACCAACGAATTTCAGATCGGTGTGGAGGCCAAAAACCTCCAGTATGATCAGGATGGCAGCTTAATTGCACTACAGCTTCACCTCTGGATTATCGATTATAAAAATCACAACTTCCGCAGGGATATTACCTTAACTGTGAGGAGCGACGACTCTGGCAGTATAGTCTATACCGATTCAGACGATTGGAAACTAATTATGAACGTTTCAGCAGCTACTCAAGTAGTAGAGAATTCGATAACTTATGAAAAAAGAACCGTTACTGGAGAAATTACCAAAGATGGTCGCCATGCAGCAGATATCACGGGTACGATCTGGGATCCCCAAGATGAAAATCATCAGACAGAGATTTACGTAATCTTCAGTGACGGAAGCAGGGAGCCTATCACAAATTACATAACGATCTTCCAATCAAAATAAAAGATTAGTTGAAAATGAAGGCGCCGGGGCGAGGTCGCCCTGGCGCTTTTTTTTTATTTAAAACAACATCAGTAACCTCTTAAAACACTAAGATAATCTCTACCCAAAAAAGGTGCAAAAAGGGCATAAGGAACGACATCCTCCCTCACATTCGATTTTAACCACAGGGAAACTTCCTTGTATATCCTAAACATCTCCTGAATCTGGTCACTTCGAATTTTCTTAGAAAACTCAAAGAGATCTTCCTTTAAGTCAGCGTTTATAACGAGCTCATGTATCCCATTTTTAATCAGAAAGAGATCTCTTGCAACGCTCCCATAAAATTCGACGATGTCACCCACATATCCACTCAATCCATTCTCCTCACCGAGCTCCTGACTGAGGTATGCCTCGCAGGTGTCATTAAAACTCTTCAGGTTAAATTCTGAAAGGGACTTCAATAATTGCAAGCGAAATTCCAAGAAATTGGTTGCAATATACCTCTTTGCAATCCCGATAGAACCTGACGTTATCCTGTACAATAATGCCGCTGAGAAATTTATGTCAACCGATTCGAAATACTCATTAAAGTCTCGAAAGGACAGATAATCGAATTTTATCTTTCTTGCCCTTGAGTGTATCGTAGGTCGGATTTTTTCAGGTCGATTTACCACAAAAATAATCACCGTTTTAGGGTAAGGTTCCTCAAGGGTTTTAAGAAAGGCGTTTTGCGCATACTGGTTTAAATTTTCACCATTAGCTACAATGACAAATCTGTACCTTCCGCTATAAGGCCTCTCCCTCCATAGCTCTTTTTCTACTTCCCTTATCTCGTCTATTTTTATCTGCTTTAAGGGGCTGTAAAAGAGCCTCAACTCCCCATACTTTAGAGCTCCGGCCCACTTATCGGGATTCATATCGGGCATTAGCAAAAATAAGTCTGGATGCTGTAAGTGGCCTATCTGGATACATTGAGGGCACCTTCCACAAGGATATTCTTCTTTACTCTCACAATTGACTGCTTTTGCAACCTCCAGGGCGGTGGTTAATTTACCAACACCTTCAGGACCATAAAATTCAAGAAAAATGGAATCAACTTCTTCCTTTCTCAAAAGCTCAACGATAGGCGTAAGTGCTTCTTTGGCCCTATTTTGACCATGTATTTTACCCAAATTCACGCTCATTTTACCTCCACATATTCCTTTAGTTTTTGAAGCTTCTTATCACCGATTCCCTTAATCTCCTTGAGCTCTTCAATACTCTTAAACTTTTCTCGTTGCCTGCGTTCCAGTATAAGCGAAGCAGTTTTGGGTCCAATACCAGGAACTTTGACCAATTCTTCAAAACTCGCGCTGTTAATATTCAATTTACCTTTTGGAATTTTATCGTTTCCAACTTCCACTGCTGGCACTTCTTCCGAAACTTCAATTGCGGAATCCTTTAAATTTCTCAAGCCTGCTTCTTCTTTCTTATTTAATACAACGCCACCCACCAACATTGATACCCCAATGAGCAGAAGGCCAATTCTTTCTTCCTTTGTAAACCACATTAGAAATTAAAATTAACGTTGATCGAAAAATTCGTATTTGAATTGTAACGTTTACTGAGATTATCGATATACTTCCTGTAACCAAAGCCAATAGTTCCAGTGATATCCCGTGTGATGGAATAGGTGGCATTAAGATCGAAGCTCATATTAGTCTGGTCCCTCAGCTTTGTCTCTTTCCCTCCAATCACGCTGGCCTGAATTCCTCTTGACCAGGTAAAATTACCACCCAACTGGAGCGAACTGGCGAGCTTCCACTGAATCCCTTTAACAGGGAGCTTAATAACCTTACCCTGAGAAACGGAGTAAGTCGGACTTAGAGTAAGCCTGTTGTCGATGTTCTTTGTGGTTCTTTCTCCGAAACGAAAATCGGTACTTTTCTGCTCCGTCCTTGTAAAGTTGAAACTTAGACCTAAACCATTCTTAAACAAAAGATTCATAGACGGCGTTAAAGTAGTTGATATAGCCTTGTTGTCAGGTAATTTCCCAAAATCACCGGACTCTTGCTCATTCCTCTGGTAATTGAAGCTAAGAGTCCAGTTATTTAGAAATTTTTTAAGATACTTATTATCAATCCTCACGTTGGAAACCGAGAGCCTCGGCCATGTTGCATTTTTCGTATATCTTTTGCTGATATAAACCAAGTTTGTCGAATTATTAAAGGATCCTCCTAAATTCACGGAAGCCATCAGGAAACGGAACCCCCAATCTACGCTGTATTGCCTTGTGAAAGAATTTGAGAACCTTTCCCTTTGCCCAAGGTCTTCAATCGCCTTTCTATCGAAACCAAAACGGAACTTCCAACCTGGGCGGCTTGAAACCATATATAGTCCATAGTTATCAGAAATGCTATAACTAAACCTGATGGGCTGTAAATTGGTCGAAAAATCTCTAACCCTTTTGTTTAAAGGGCTCTGGACATGTTTTCCAGTCGAATCTGTTAAATCCTTGAAAAGAAGATCCGACATCTTCGTTAGTAAATTAGTAAGGTTAAAATTCAGGTTAAGTCCCGCATTGGTGGAACTTGCTATGTTAGCCTTTAAAATGGAGTCTATGGTTTGGAAACTCCTATCCTTACTCTCCCTGTAATTCGTACCAAAATTGAAGGAGGGATCTAATATGGAGAACAATGTAAACCTCAGCGAGCTATTGAATCCCTCGCTGTAGTTTATCTCCACTTTTCTCTGCAAATCCCTTGTTTTACCAAGATCATATCTTAAATTCAAGAAAGAGAAGGGATTATAGCTAACGGAATGCGATTGGTCAAAGGTCTGAGAAGAATCCTTCTGGGTGATATTGCTAAATAGGTCCTTATAGAAGGATTTTCCTTCAGAAATACTGCCAGAAAAACTATAATCTGGCAGTGGGTTTATCATCAACTTACCCTTTCTTATGGTCCATGGGATTGAGATTCCGTGTCTGAAACTTAAACTCCTTGAAAAGCCGTTCCTTATGTTTCTTGGGCCGACAGTGGTGTCAGAGTTAATAAAGCCTGATAAACCAAAGGGTTCCAGTAAGTATTTCACGAATAGATTTCTGGAGCCACGAGACTTCGAAAAATTAAAGGATGTGCGCCTTATAGAGGAGGTGGATTTTTGTTCAATCTGCTGAGTCTTATTTAGAATGAGGTCTGAATAGGCTCCGTATAAAGGTAGAGACAAGGAGTAATTCTTTGAGTGAAGAAGACTGAGATTAATTCCCCATTTTTGTGGTAAAATTTGACCAAAATCGGCACTTATGTTATAAGAAGTTAACTGATCGTTACTCTTTGTACCTGTTCCCTGCAAGGGTTTAAAATTGCTTTGCATTTTAGTAAAGGAGAAATTGGTACTCAAAAAGCTTGCCAGTCTAAAATCAACGCTGAACTGTCCCGCCGTTGCCCTGTCTGTCCTGGGATTACCAACTCTGAACTCATCGATCCAAACTTCTCCACTGATCCTATTTGTTGACTCATTTAATACACCAAAGGAGATGCTTTGTATTTGAGTAAAGGAAGGATTCCCTTTTATTACGACATTTCCGATCACATGTGGGCCTGGTGTTGAAATGGAATCCCTCAAGAATTTCTTTATCTGAGTCAGGGAATCGATATAAAAGATTACCTCCTGCCAGTCAGGGCTTGTAACTTTGTATCTATACTCATAGTAATTTAAACTATCGCCCAATCTTACATAGACCGTTGGATAAGGTGTTGATGTACCAGGGGCGGGCCTTACAAAAAACCTTACCGTTCTATAATCCATAAAGTTCATCGGGCTTGGCTTAATCTGAGTTGCATGGGCAAAGTGTTTAGGACCAAGATTCTCATACTTCAAACCGAGAGAATTTTCCTGCTCGAGTCTTCCCGTGATCAGGTCTCTCTCCAGTTCGATACCCGGGGGCGATGTATAATTGGGGTCGTCATTATGACCAACGGACCTTATAAAGATATTTTCATCGGAAGCTACAGGATGCGAAGAATCTGAAGTCATCACGGGGGATTTAACATACCTGTTACCTTGAAACTTCATCTGGGCAATTATAATCGTATCAGGTTCTGCAATATTATCAAACCAGATTCTCACAAATCTCACATAACCCCAGTTGGGATTACCAAACTTTTTAGCATAAGCAGTATCCTTTAGGGGAATCAAAAAGGTTCTAAAACCCTCGGAATTCTCACCAACGAATATATCGGGTGATGGATTTTCAAGGTCGATTACGAATTCGTAATAGTTGTTGTCTAAAGATAACTTCCCATCAACAAGCAATTCTTCCGTGTCAAGCCTTCCATTACCTTCAGTCCCGTTAATCCTTGAGTAATCCCTCACCCCTGAACTTTTGGGATTGTAATAATCATCGTTTCCATCATCCGAAGAGCTCGAAGTCCACAAACTATCGGCCCCGCTAACACCATCAAGCCCTGTATCTTCGCCCTGGTCGAGCACTCCATTTCCGTTTTTATCCTCGGTAGAAATTACATAGGGGTTATAACTCTTTATTCTCCCTGCCTTATCTCTCCATACAGCATTCTCCGAAATATCAGGCCCAACATCTACGATTAACTTGCCTCTTCTTCCCTTTACAATGATGTTGAGAAACTCATAATTTGAAAAATCCTGCCCATAACTGCTCAACAAGCTTGAAATGGAGAGATAAGAAGGTACACCCGGTGCCTTTGGATAAAGTTCCAGATAAAAAACAAGTTGTGGCAGGTCCTTTTCTTCAGAAGGGATATTAGAGTAAATCTGACCCCTCTTGTACATATCGTAAACTCCTGCCCATACTATTTTCCGACCGAGGTAAAAGGTATCCTTTTCCTGAGATTGAGATACAAGAGGAATAGACCCAATTTTCCAGTCAAAAATGGAAAAGGAGACATTTATCTCGTCCTTGGAATTTTCCATGTCATCAATATAGGCAAAATTCTTAGTGTTGGGATTAGGGTAGGACCTTGCTATCTCTCCTTGAATTCTAAGAGTTGAAGGCGACTGAGTTTTATTGAAACTGATTCTATTAAACCAATCCGTTAAAAATGGCAATTTTGTATCCAAAACAGCATCAAACTCACCCACAACGCTCCTTGTAGGCTCACTTCCGATAGATGGTCTCTTAAGAGGAGAAGATTCGGACCTGCCCATGAAACTACCACCAACTTTAAAATCAGAAGCTAAAGGAAGTTCAAACCTGGTACCCCAGAGGGATTTATCCTTTATACTAAAAAGCGGAGCGTAATCGAAAGACACATCTATCCTGGCATTTGGGTCTCTTAAGATGTTTTCATCGTTTATAATGATCTTGCCCAAATTGTAGTCAATCGTATAATCTTTCCCCCTCTCTAAGACCCTGCCGTTGTATCTTACCACTTCGCTGTTTTCGAGGATGTTACTCTGGTTCAAATAAATCTCACGGGACATCTGCCTCTTAACAACTTTTATCACATACTTGGTCCCTTCGTTATAGGAAAGCCTCGTTTTCCTGTAAATCAAAGAATCAGGGCTGCTTAGTGAATCATAGATAAAAGGTCTTGGCATGGGAAAAATTAGAATCCCCTTATTCAAGTCCAAAATATCTACAGTGCGCTCACCAACCTGCCTTACCAAATCCACCTTCCCATCGTTGTTTTCATCTATTCCGAGTATATTGATGTAACTTCGCCCATTCTCTCCCCATACGATTACACCTGAAGAGTCCCTTCCGATTTGAATATCAATATTTTCAGGGGAGATGTAAGAAGCCCTTAAGTCATAAATATTCACAAGCATCATGTTCCACAGCTGGGCCTTCAAAGTATCAGATCTCGTAAAAAGGGAATCTAAGTAGAGAGGATAAGTTGAAGGTTTTACAAGCCTCAAGCTATCCAACATTGTATCTGCCATTATTCCTACGCGCCTTCCCGAAGCTGTTACATAGGATACAGCGACAACATAGTTTTCGCCTGCTTTTGTAGCAAGTTCAAGAATCTTTGAATCTGGATAATAAATAAAATCTACACTCGATGTAAGGGCTTTAAAGTTACCATACTCTTTAAGGGCGGTGTCGGGAGAATATGTTCCCGTTTGAGTATTAAATCCATAATAATAGGCAAACCCTGGGATAGTCTTTCCAGGTTGTATCCCCCTTTGCTCATCGACAAACACTTGAATTGATACTATAGACTCGGCCTCAGGAATATAGAAAAATCTAAATTTTTCGAAATCTTTTCCGTAAAGTAGAAGGCTATCCTGGACCGCACCTCTTGAAAGGGTCGTAGTCTGGCTCTCACCCTTTTCTCTGGTAGCAATAGCCTGCACTTTCACAGGTCCAAACTGGAATTGAGAGTTAAAGCCAAAAAGTCCTTCCTTTGTCTGACCGGGGAAACTGGCAAAACGGGTGGATGGCAAACTCACCCTTGTGTCACCAAGTTCAATGAGTTTAACAACATCATCTTCCTCACCCTGGAATCTTACAACCACTTTGTTCTTTGTCTCATCCTGTCTCTCTGAGTCGTGGTCGATATTTATACTCAACTTACTTCCGATGGTTGCATTTAAATTGAGCCTCAACTGCTGCTCAAGCTGGGGATTAAAGTAGCTTGATGTCCTTACACCAAGATAACTTAAGGGATCATGAGTCGTATTTTTCTCAAATCTAAGATTTACCGATTGAGTACCATCTATATCAACTTTTGCACCTTCCTTTCCCAGAAAGGAAAAAGAGGGGGGCATATAGACAGGAATCTGAATAGTTGGGATTACGCCTCTGCCAAGGGAGCTTCTTGATGTATTCTCGGAAATTTCGCTCTGCTTTTCAAGCAGGCCTAAGTAAATAATTTCTCTCGATTTTAAAAGCTTGAACCGATCGTAGGGTATCACGGAGTCCACAACTATCTCATCAGAGCCCTTATACTTGCCAAAATAGACTAAGTTTTCATCAACAAAAACACTTTCGGCAACCCCGTAGCTATTTTTGAGGTACAAATACAAAGGATCGTCAAACTGCCCATAGGAAAGGATCAATTGTAGGGCTAAAATAATTGAGTTCATCGGATAATCTTAACAATAAAGCCGTGGATTTTCAAAGCATATCCTTTTATTGTAAATAATTTTCTCTCACGTAATCCAATGCATCTTCCTTTGAACGGACTTTTCCTTCAGCAACCAAATCGTCAATTTCAGCAAGAATTTTTCTAAAAATAGGACCAGGTTTGAGTCCAAGTGCTATCAAATCATCCCCCGTAATTAATCTTCCCTGTGTAACTTTCGCCTTTTCCTCAAGGACTTTATAGATTTTTTGTCGAAATTCATGGTACGGAAGAATACCCTCTCCCCTTGGAGGGGACGCAAGGGCATCAGCAACTGCCATATCAAGAAGCGGAAAGGCCAGTTCCTCCATCCGCCTTAAGTAGCGATTTACTGCCCTTTCTGTAAGAACCTGTTGAGCCGCAAGTAGGTGTGGATACATATGATGTTTGACAAGCTTTTTTAAAATGTTTCTCTCTTTCTTTGAAAGTCTCAATCTTTCGGCAATACCCTCGACTATTTCTGCGCCGATGCGATCATGCCCATAAAAATGGGTATTGCCCTCTTCATCAAAACTGATTGTTTGAGGCTTCCCAACATCGTGAAGCAAAACGGCAAGTTTATAAATCCATACAAGTTCCTGCTCATACTCTGTGCCCTTTTCTGCTAAAAGTCTTTCAAAATTTGTCAGGGCGTTTATTGTATGATAAAGAAGATTTTGCTCATTGTAGTACCTCTGGGATGTATGCTTCATTGGGGAAAGTTCGGGAAAGAGTGAAAAAAGGACGCCATCATCCGCCATTAGGTTTATAGTCCGCGCAGAATCCCTCGTAGATAGAATAACAAAAAGCTCATATCTTATGCGCTCACCGGCAATCAGTTTAAAAGATACAAGGGGAGAGAGTTCCTTTAAGTAAAAACGGGTGTTAGATTCAATTTCAAAACCGAGAACCGCATTAAACCTATAGGCTCTTAGAATTCTCAAAGGGTCTTCAACTAAGTTAATAGGACTAATAATTCTTATTACTTTTTGTTCGACATCCCTTCTGCCCCCAGTTGGGTCGATAATATTGCCACGCCTTAAGTCGAGGGCCATCGCATTGACAGTAAAATCTCGCCTTTTTAAATCCTCATATATATCCTCTCCTTTTATAGAGGTAATGTCGAGCCAAAGATCCTCCTTAATAACAACCCTGTATTCCTGATCTTCCTCCGAAAGGGGAAAAAGGGTCGAGTCGGGGTATTTCTTTTTATAAAACCTCAAAAATTGGTTTAAATTCCCTTCCACTACAAGGTCGTAGTCGGTGACTCTCCTTCCGAGCATTAAATCCCTTAAAGACCCACCTACCAAATAGATCTGAAAGCTCTCCAGTATCTCTTCATCAATAGTAGGGACCTTTACGGCAAACTCCATCCTAACCTCCGAATCGTATCCACCACAATGGAAACGGCATCATCCCTTCCCGCCACTATATTGCCCGACTTCAAATAATCCGTTCCCCCGGAAAAATCTCTCACTACCCCTCCAGCTTCTTTGACGATCAAGGATCCAGCAGCTATATCCCAGATGGAAAGTCCATATTCATAAAAAACGGAAAAAATGCCCTCCGCAACGTAACAAAGGTCAAGGGCTGCTGAACCGAGCCTCCTAACATCTGAAAACTGAAAATATAGCCTCTTAAAGACCTCGTTTAAAAAATCAAATCGGGATTTTTCCCTAAAGGGAAAGGCAGTGGCAAAGAGGGTTCTCTCCAAGGGCAAATTGCGGTTGACTTCGATTTTTTTACCGTTTTTAAATGCTCCTCCGCCCCTTGTTGCATAAAAAAGTTCATTTTTTACGGGATTATAAACAACACCCACAATGGGTTCGCCGTCGTAAAGAAGGGCACAGGAAATTGCAAAAATACCTATGCCCGAGAGAAAGTTTTTTGTTCCGTCTAAGGGATCGATCACCCACAGAAACCTTCCAGTTTTCTCATTATTTCCAAGCTCTTCTCCAAGAAATTGATGATCTGGAAATTCCTTCAAAATTCGATCCCTTATCATCTTTTCCGTTTCTCTATCAACAAAAGAGACAAGGTCATTTGCTTTCTTTTCCTCGGCTTGAATATCCTGAACCTTTCCGAAATTTTCCTTCAGAAAATCACCGGCCTCAATCACAGTCTTCAAAGCAGCCTGTAGATATTCTTCCATAGCTCTCCCACGTCTTTAAAGATAAAATCGGGGTTAACTTTTTTAATCTCATCTTCACTTTTGTGAACACCTGTAAGAACGAGCACAGTCACCATACCCATTTTTTTGCCGAGGGCAATATCAGTATCCAGTCTATCACCTACAATAGCCGTTTCCGCAAGGGATGTCCCGAGCCTTTTAACAGCATACCTGATTATGTACTCCATAGGTTTCCCAAGAACAATGGGTTCAATACCTACCACCGTAGTAATTGCGTTAACGATGGCACCAGCACCGGGCAGAAGTCCCTCCGGGGTCGGAAAAGAGGAATCCCGATTGCAAGCAATGAAAATAGCGCCTTTTTGAATTGCTAAAACCGCCTCTTTCAGCTTTTCATAATTTACCTTTCTGTCAAGGCCTACAATAACAAATTCCGCACCCTTATGATTTTCAACTATATTCCAGCCGAGGCTTTCAAGCTCCTTCAATATTCCGTCTTCCCCAACAACATAGGCATTGTGGGGGCCAGGATAGTATTCCCTCAAATAATCACCCAAAGTGTTTGCTGAGGTGTATATCTTAGAAGGAGGCACCCGAATTCCCATTTCTTCTAACTTCTTTGCGACTTGTTCTGGGGTTCTCGTGGAATTGTTGGTTAACAGCAAAAAGGGAGTACCCCTTGTATCCAAAAAATCAATAAGCTCTTTAGAACCCTCTATAAGCACATTGTCGAGATAAAGAGTACCATCAAGGTCAATTAAAAATCCCTTTACCATTTTAGTAAAATTGCCCCGTAAATAAATCCCGCACCAAAGGAAACAAGAAGAACCCTTTGGCCCCTCTTCAAAAGCCCCCTTTCATCCATTTCCGCAAGGGCGATGGGAATCGAAGCGGCACTGGTATTACCTGTCTTATCAATATTTACATACACCTTATCCCATGGAATCCCGAGCCTTTCCCTGGTGGCGTCAATTATCCTTATATTAGCTTGATGTGGAACGAGCCAGTCGATATCCGTAGCCGTTAAGCCTGCCCTTTCCAGAACCTTCTCAGCGGCTTCCTGCATCCCTGTAACAGCGTACTTGAAAACCTCCCTCCCCTGCATCTTTATGTAATGTTCCCTCATCCTCACCGTTTCTTCAGAGGCGGGTTTTCTTGCAGCCCCTGCAGGGAGCTTTAGTAATTCATGAACTTCACCATTTCCCTTTAGATAAGAAGCCAGTACATCGCTTTCAGAATCATCCTTAGTTACTATTGCGGCTCCTGCACCGTCACCGAAAAGGACACAGGTATTTCTATCGGTAAAATCCACAAGGCGAGAAAGGGTCTCTGCCCCGACAATCAAAATGTATCTATAATTGGGAAGTGAAAGTAATCCTCGTGCAATTTCGAGGGCGTAAACAAACCCTGGACACGCTGCCTCTATGTCAAAGCACATGGCATTCTTAGCACCGAGCTTGGCTTGCAAGATACAGGCTGTTGCAGGGAAAAGGTAATCAGGAGAAGCGGTAGCAACAATTATTCCGTCGATCTGTTCAGGAGTAATACCAGCTTTTTCAATAGCCCTTAGGCTTGCATTATAGGCTAAGTCTGATGTGGCCTCTTCAGGTGCAGCAATATGCCTTTCTTTAATACCCGTCCTCTCTACAATCCATTCGTCTGAGGTTTCCACCATTCTTTCAAGGTCTTCATTGGTAAGAATTCTTGCGGGTAAATAAGACCCTATACCTAAAATCCTGACTCCCACCTTACACCTCCAAAAAAAAGATTTACAGATTTAAAGGCAACAATTGGCCAAAAACCAATGTCGTGAAAAATTTTACAGTAATGCTTATGTACATTCCCAGAAAGGGGAAACCAAGGGTTGAGAGAATGATCAAAATCAATAGAACGTAATAACCATATTGCCTCATAAAGGTTTTAAATCCACCCGGGGGTAAAAAATATTCCAGCACATGCCACCCATCGAGAGGGGGAAGGGGAATTAAATTAAAAAAGGCCAAAGCAGCACTAATCACCACAAAGTTTACGATCATAGCGCCGAGAGTCGAATAAAATAAGAACTTATAAGCGAATACCCTTAGAAGAAAACCCACAATAAAGGCAGAGACAAGATTTGACAATGGTCCAGCCAGTGAGACAAACACCACATCTCTTTTGGGATTCCTCAAATTGTAGGGATCTATGGGAACCGGCTTGGCCCAACCAAAATGTAAAAAGAGGAGAGCAACGAATCCCACAGGATCAATATGGGCAAGGGGATTCAGGGTAAGCCTACCTCTCAACCGAGGCGTTGGATCACCCAGTTTATAGGCGACATATCCATGAAAATATTCATGGATTGTTAACGCCAGAAGAATACCAGGTAAAACAAGAAGAAAATCAATCCACTTCATACCCACCTCATCCATATATAGATTAAGGAAAGAAGGATGCCCAAAACTGCCCCCACAAAAACTTCTAAAGGTGAGTGGCCAAGAAACTCCTTCAATTTTTCTCTGCCTAGGGTCATATTGCGTCCCATCTCTTCTATAATAATATTTAAAAGTTCAGCATGTTCTCCAGCTGCCCTTCTAATACCTGCAGCATCATACATAATGATCAAACTAAAATATAAGGTTATTCCAAAAATGGGAGAATCAAATCCAAAACGCTTTCCGGTAATTATTGATAAACATGAGACAGCTGCAGAATGGGCACTGGGCATTCCACCTGTACTTAAAAGCCAGGAAAAGGCCAGTCTCTTTTCCTTGATGCTATACAATGCAAATTTTACCAGTTGAGCAGTAAAGCCTGTCAAAAGGGGAAGAAGCCAAAAGGGATTGGAAAAAATCTGCTTTAAAATCAACTATTTCCTCCTGTAAAGAAAGTAATCTGCAAGTTCTTTTAAAAGTTCGCTTTTTTCCCCCAGAAGTTGATCAGCATCCGTTTTGATTTCTTTCACAAGATTTCTTGCAATCTCATAGGACCTCTCAAGTCCTAAAACCGAAGGATATGTGCACTTCCCCCTTTCCCTGTCTTTCTTTGCCTTTTTGCCAAGTTCTTCATCTTCCGCCGTTTCATCGAGGATATCATCTACAATTTGAAAGAGTAATCCCAGTTTCCTCCCAACTAATCTGAACCCTACCACTACTTGTTCACTGGCACCCGCTCCAATGGCTCCAATAACCAATGAAGATTCAATAAACCTCGCAGTTTTTCTTAAATGAATATTTTCCACAAGTCTCTTTGTGTGAACCTTTCCTTCCGCTCTTATATCAAGAACCTGCCCCCCAATGACTCCGTCGACTCCCAAAGCATCAACAAGTTCACTTAACATTCTAACTTTGACCTCTGCAGGAAGAGGGCCTTTCAAAAACAAGCCAATGGCTTCTATGAAAAGAGCATCACCAGCAAGGATCGCCATTGCCTCACCGTACACCTTGTGATTAGTTGGCTTACCGCGACGGAAATCATCATTATCCATAGCAGGTAAGTCGTCATGAATAAGGGTAAAAGTATGGATCATCTCAAGGGCACAGGCCTGAGGTAGAATTTCATCTACATTTTCGCCACCTCCCAACTCATAGCCAAGGATACAAAGGACGGGACGAAGCCGTTTACCTCCAGCAAAAAGGGAATACCTCATAGATTCCCTTAAGAGTGGAATACCTTTCGCATCTTGAGGAAAAAATTCCTCCATTTTTTTGTTTACAAGCTCACTCTTTTCCTCAATATATTTCAAAATTTCCACTTCTCCTCCTAAAATAGGTTATCAAGGAGTGTCATAATCACAAAACCAACCATAAAAGAAAAGGTTGCGACCTTTTCAGAACCTTGAGTATGTGATTCGGGAATCATTTCATCACTTACTACATATACCATTGCGCCTGAAGCAAAGGCCATAAGGTATGGCAAAAGTTTTGAAAATAGGATTCCAAGAGAAACCCCAAAGAAACCCGCAACAGGTTCAACCATACCAGTCAGAAAAGAAATAAATATTGCCCTGCTCTTACTTAAACCAAGACTGAATAATGGCAAAGCAACAGCAGCTCCTTCAGGAATGTTTTGCAAGCCAATTGCCACTGCAAGAGAAATCGCAGCAGGTGTAATACCCTTAGCAAAAGAGACCCCAACGGCCATTCCTTCAGGAAAATTATGAATAACCATTGTTAAAAGGATAAGTGACACCATTTTAAGTTTTGATGCAGGTCCTTCCAGACCTTTAATAAAATGTTCATGGGGTACAACAGAATCCACAAAATCGACAAAAACGGCACCGAATAGAAAGGTGAAGAGAACCAGTATTAGGTTACCAGTTTCGAGAGCTGGAATAAGAAGGCTAAAAATGGAGGCTGAAAACATTATCCCACCGGAAAGGCCGAGAAACAAGGGCATACTTTTGGATCCAAATTTAATCCTGAAAAGGAGCAAAAGAGCACCGATGGTAGTAGCAAGCCCCGCAAAGAGTGATGCCAGGAAGCCACTTAAAATCTTATTCACCCTGAGTTTCCAGACCCGATAGTTTCCTTAAGTGATTTAGAACCTCTTCATCGTCAGGTTTAATCTCTAAAGCCTTCAAGAAATATTCCCTGGCGAGTTCTTCATTGTTAATCATTTCCTGAAAAACACCCATCCCTTTGTAGTACATCAACTTTTCCTCTTCTGATTTCACTTGATTGGTTTCGACGCGCCTTAGAAGTTCGTTTATGCATTTTTCAGCAAAGTCAAAGTTGCTCTCAAAAAGAGCCTCTTTGAAATATTCAAAGAGTTCTTCATTTGAATAACCCGATATTTGCTCTTTACTCGATTTCTTTGGACACATACTCTCTAAACTTTTCAATGTTTTCACGAGTTCCTATTACAATGAGCCTATCCGTTCTTTCAATTTCAAAACTTGCGTCAGGCAAAACGTATGTAACAGTCTTCGAGGAGAGGCCTATTTTAGCCGCACTTTCAGCTTTTGCACCATCCTCCAACACGATAGGCTCATTTCTCTCAACAGCTAACACATATACACCAAATTTTTTCTTTATCTCGAGTTCACCTAAGGACTTCTTCTGGAAATCCCTCGGCACATCTATAGCAGAAACCATAAAATTCTTTCTCTTGAGTAGGTCCGCAAGCTCGATGGTTCCCAGCATTATGCTTAGAGCCAGTCTCTCTGCAGACTGCTTTTCAGGTTGGATTACCTTAGCTACACCAAGTCTGGACAAGATCCTGGCATGTACTTCGTTGGAGGCCTTTGCATAAACGTTTTTGATCTTCCTATCCTGCAAAATTTGTGCAGTTAAGATAGATGCAGAAATCTCAGAGATACAAAGAAAAACATAATCAAAGTCTTCTAAATTGAGCTGGGTCAAAGCATCCTCATCGGTACTATCAAGAATCACAGCCTGCGAAACTTTGTCTTCTATACCTCTTATTTTATTCTCATCTTTATCAACCACAACGACGGTATGATTTTCTCGCATAAAAACTTCCGCCAGCGATTTACCAAACCTTCCCGCCCCGATAATTAATATATTCATTTCGTATCACCCCACTATGTATCGGTCCTCAGGAAATCCTATTTCGACCTTAGCCCTTTCAATCATATAGGTGGCAACAGAAAACACCCCAACCTTACCTACTATCATGAGTAAAATTATAATCCACTTAGAAAGAACATTAAAATCAGCAGAAAGGCTTACATAACTAAAAATCCGGGAACCCGTCGAAAGGCCCACCGTTCCGAAGGCGGACACAACTTCAAAAGCAATCTCTAAAGGAGAATGAAGAGAAAGCGCTCTTTTATCAAAAGATATAATAATTAAATAGCTCAGAAACAAATAGGTAGCTGAAAGGATTAGGATTAGTATTGCCTTCTCTACCGCAACATCGGAAATCCTCCTTTTGAATAAATAGACATTTTTGTAGCCCTTCAAGTAATGAAAAATCCAGAGGAAAGCAAGGGCAAAGGTATTAGTTTTAACACCCCCCGCTGTCCCTCCAGGGCTACCACCTATGTACATTAAAAGCATAATGATACTGAGGGTTGCCGGTGTCAAAAGGGAGAAATCAACGGTATTGAACCCGCAAGTTCTCGGTGTAACTGATTGAAATAGTGAGGCAAGAATTTTTTCAGAAGTGGTGAACTGTCTGAAGCTGTTATTAAACTCAAAAAGCAAGATTAGAACAAATCCTGCAACAATAAGGATAAACGTCCACGTAAGAACCGCCTTAGTATGAGTGGAAAATCGGAATATTTTCCTCGATGGTTCCTCTGAGGAAGGCCTCTTTGAAGCGGATTTAAAGACGGATCTCATCTTGATAAACTCTGCAATTTCATTCAAAACGTAGAATCCAAGTCCACCGAGCATAATCAAAAGGATAACAACAATGTTAACAAAGGGGTCGCCTCTAAAAGACATTAAAGAATCTGAAAAGGTTGAAAAACCTGCATTACAAAAGGCTGAAATCGCCTGGAAAACAGCATGCTGGAAGGCAAGATGAGGCGGAAAATACTTTGAAAATGCTAAAAAAAGAAGAGCTATTCCAGCCGACTCAATTAAAAATGTGTATAGCACTACCCTTCTTGCAAAGAAAAAGGCAAAACCGGGTTTTAGTTCTGGGAAACCCTGGGCAATCATCTCGGGAAATATTAAACTTCTTCTCAGTCGGTGAAGGAAAATTCCAGCAAGGGTCATATACCCAATCCCACCAAGCTGAATCAGCGTAAGTATGACAACCTTTCCAAATAAGGTAAAAAACACGGGTGTATCTTTCACAATTAAACCAGTAACACATATAGCAGAAGTAGCCGTGAAGAATGCATCGGTAAAGTTCAAGGGTCCTCTTCTTGAGACAGGCAAAAGCAAGAGTAAAGCGCCAAAAAGTATTGCTGAAAAATATCCTGCAATTACAAGGAGGAAAGCTCGTCGTTCCATAAAATTTAGCGGGTTTAAGATTTAATTTTAACTGTTAAATACCCGCTTTAAGTCCGAGGGTAAAACCAAACCTCTTATTTCTATAAAGACCCTCAAGATAACCTTTAATCAAAAGGATTTTAAACTCAACACCTCCGAAATAGGAGAAGGAGTTGTTTTCGATGGCCGATATCTCCTTCCTTGTGGTGTCACCCGTTGTCCAATAATTTGTGTTTAAAGAATAAATATCATAACTTACCCCAACGTACGGAGTAAGAAGCATAACATTTTTGGAAATTGAAGCCCTGATGGAAAGGTCCCTTAACTTCAGGTTTGTGTACAGGGTATCAAACTTAAAGGTTAGGTTTTTGTATTCATGATTCATTATGGCCACCGATATTGCAGGTGTTGGGGGAACAAGCTGGTCTTTTAAAATCTGAACTTTTATTCCATAACCCATGAGATAGGGTAATTCCTCGAAATAATCTGATTTTATCAATGTTGGGGCATACTTACCAAGAATATCAACGGCAAAAATCCCTCTTAAAAGTGGGGTAAAGGAAAATCCCTTAAAAATTCCTACTTCGCCATAGAGATAAGGGAATACAGCAGGAAAAGATATCTCTTGAGAACTTACTGGATTAGTAAACTTAAACCAGCTGGCATTCGCAGCGACGCCAACATTAAAATGTGGAAGCCCGCCCCTGCATCCCGCATTGGAAATGACTCCGGAAGAAATGAGCGCAGCGGCGTTGTCTGTGAGGGACACTGCCATATTCCTCACATCATCCTCAAGGGTCTGTGCACCCAGGATACCTGCTGTTATCAGCATCAACACAATCTTTTTCATAACAACCTCCTTGGAGCTTAACGTGTATAAATTATAATCCCTTGGTTTTTAACGGTCAACATCTATAAAGTGCAACCCCCTTTGATTATTCAAGTTTGCCTCTTTACCATTATCATATGTATGGCTTGATTCTTGGAGTTTCCTTTTACTTCTTCTTTTTAAGTATTGAACTTTTATCCAAGGGGTTCCAGCTTCTTGGCAGCGGATTTGCAAACATGCTCATACAAAATACCGCTCACCCATTAGTGGGTTTTTCGACAGGATTACTCGCCACCGCTATTGTACAATCATCTTCATCTACCACTTCCATTATTGTAAGCTTAATCGCCGCTGGAACTCTAAACATCAGAAATGCAATTCCGATGATAATGGGGGCCAACATAGGCACTACTGTGACCAACACTCTTGTATCCCTCGCCCACCTAAAAAGGGGAAAAGAATTTGAAAAGGCCCTTCGGGCTGCAACGGTCCATGACTTCTTCAACCTGCTCACTGCTTTTACCTTTCTCCCCTTAGAATACTTCTTCCATCCCCTTGAGAAATCTGCCACTTTTCTTGCCGAGCTTTTCAAAAACATAGGTGGATTCAAGGCTATATCACCATTAAAAATCATCCTCGAACCCGTTATTAAGCTGCTGTTAAACACACCTATTAAAAAATACCCCCCTATAGTCATCGTCGTTGCAATAGTGATGCTTCTACTTTCCCTTAAATACATAGTGGAAAGCATGACGAAAATCTCCAAAAAGTACGTAGACCGGTACCTTAATACAATATTTTTCAAAAACACAAGAACCTCCTTTATTTCGGGACTCGTTTTAACTTCTATAGTTCAATCGAGTTCTTGTACAACCAGCTTAGCCGTTCCCCTTGCCGCCGTTGATCTTCTCGATTTAAGAAGAATTTTCTACTACACCATGGGGGCAAACATAGGAACCACCGTAACTGCAATTCTTGCGGCCCTAATTACAAAAAGCCCTTCAGCACTGGCAATAGCCTTTACCCATCTTCTCTTCAACGTCTACGGCGTTATACTTAACACGCTGATTTACAGGGAACTCCCTGTAAAAATAGCAAAATTTTTTGCCAAAATTGCAACAAAGAGAAAAGTCCTGGCCCTGTTGTATATAATTGTAATCTTTTATTTTGTACCAGCCCTTATAATCTGGATAGGAGGTAGGAAATGAAAAGGACGCTATGGGACCTTTTAAGGGGCAAAACTTTACTTCAGGAGGCCTTTGAAGAAGGTCTCGATATGCTCCTTCAAGTGAAATACATGTACATTGAGACCAACAAACTGCTCTTCGAAGAGGTAAAAGAAGGATTCGATCCCTACTCCATTGATAAGCAGGTAAATAAGAGAGAGATCGAAATCAGGGAAAAGATTTTAAAACATCTCGCCTTTGGAGCAGATAAAGTAGATATAGCCCCTGCCCTTTCCTTGAGCAGCATTGTAATCGACATTGAACGTATAGGCGATTACTGCAAAAATATGTTTGAACTTGTTGAAATCTATCCTGAAAAACTCGATGAAGATTCCTATATCCAGAAACTTAAAGAAATGTCAGAAGAAATTTCCCATGAATTTGACGTTACTTATTTAGCCTTCAAAGAGGCTGATGAAGAAAAAGCGAAATATGTTATGAAAAAACACCTCGAGATCAATAAAATCCTCGAAAATCTCCTACGGGAAGTAGCTAAAGACGATTCTTTAAAGCCGAGGAAAGCCATTATAATCGCCCTTTTAACGAGATATCTCAAGAGGGTAAGTGCACACCTTAAAAATGTAGCCTCTTCCATTGTGAACCCATATCCTAAAATAAGCTTCCAACCGGAGAGCAAGTTTTAGGATTTTAGCCTCAGGAGTACGACTGATTCACACTCTATAAGTTTTGATTCTCCAACAGGGCCGATTTTTTCACCTGTTTTTGCCTTTATATTTATTTTGCTTGGAGAAATCCCGAGGGTTTCAGAAATTATTTCTCTCATTTGGGGTACAAAGTTCTGAATCTTTGGCTTTTCAAGTTTAACCACAGAGTCAATGTTCACTATTTCAATTCTATCACTCCACTTTTGCATGACATCCTCAAGCAATTTTAAACTTGAAACTCCAGCAAACTTGGGATCACTGTCCGGGAAATGGTAACCGATGTCCCTATCACCCACTGCACCAAGAAGGGCGTCGATGATAGAATGAACTAAACAATCCCCATCAGAATGGGCTACGCAGCCGATCTCTTCTGAAACCACAATACCTCCAAGAATTAATCTCTTTCCTTGCTCCAGCCTGTGAGAATCATACCCAAGACCAACTCTTAATTCCATTTCGCCTCCTAATAATTTTCTAAAAAGGTTAAGGTCATCGGGGTATGTAATTTTAAAATTCTCAATGCTTCCCTCCACGACCTTTGCAGGGATACCTAATACATCATAAATCATGGTTGATTCGTCGGTATAACTTTTCTCTGCTTTCTCAAAACCTTTGAGTAATATACTCCTTTTAAACCCCTGGGGGGTTTGGATTAAGTAGAGGTTACTTCGTTCCACTTTACCCGAAAACAAACCAGACTCAAAGTAACCGGCAGTATCTCTCAGGGGAATCCCCGGTACAACAGCGTCATAATCTTTGAGGCCATTAATCACATTATCAACTATTTCCTTGCTTACATTCGGCCTCGCCGCGTCATGAATCAATACAAACTCGCCTTTAGCCTCTTTAACACCATTTTGAACAGACTCACTTCTCTCTTTTCCGCCCTCGACAATGGAAGTCAGCTTGCGGTATCTGCCTTTTAAATCATCTCCCTTTGCCAGGTCTTGTTTGCTTAGGACGAGAATAATTTCTGAAATATCAGGATGGTTTTCGAATACATCAAGGGAATATTCCACAAGGTACTTGCCAAAGACCTCCACAAATACCTTATTCCCACCGAATCTCTTACCCTCGCCCGCTGCAACTATAACGGCAGAATACTCTGGCATTACTGATTAAAGTCAGGTGGCTCAATGAGCTGTCTGAGTCTTTGCATTCTCATAGGATGTCTCAATCTCTTGATCGCCTTCGCCTCAATCTGCCTAACCCTTTCTCTGGTAATACCAAAAATGGCTCCGACTTCTTCTAAGGTTTTCGGCGGATGCCCGTTAAGACCAAACCTGTACTCCAAAATCTTCCTCTCCCTCTTAGAAAGAGTCTGTAGAACCTCATCAAGACGCTCTTTCAAAATGAATTCCTTCGCATATTCGAGGGGATTATTTTCAGTATCAACAACATATTCGGCAATAATTGATTTTTCATCGTGATCTATTGGTTTGTCCATTGAAATTGGCTCTTTCTGGGCTTCGAGTGCTTGCTTCACCTTTTCAATCGTTAAATTAGTCGCCTCTGCAATCTCCTCGTAGGTAGGTTCTCTATCAAGTTCCTGCATCAAATTCTTAATAGCTCTGTTTATCTTGGTTATGGTTTCAATCATGTGAATAGGAATCCTTATCACCCTTGACTGGTCAGCTATTGCTCTCGAAATAGATTGCTTTATCCACCAGGTCGCATAGGTGGAGAATTTGAATCCCTTACGATAATCAAATTTTTCAACAGCCTTAATCAGCCCGAGGTTACCCTCCTGGATGAGGTCTCCAAATTCAAGACCTCTGTTCATAAATTTTTTGGCTATGTCGATAACCAGCCTCACATTCCCTTCCACCATTTTGCATTTGGCAAATTCAAGTTTTTGGAAGTGCTCTTTAAGGCTTGCATAGACCTTTTCTGCTTCATCAAAGGGCATGCCGATTTTACCAATCCTCTCTTCCAGAGCCACTGCAGTCTCCCTCATCATATACATAAGTTCACCAAGCCTTTCTAAATCCTTCGGAGACTTACGACTTTTGTTCTTTAACTCATCCTCCTCAGCTTTAAGGGTATTTAACTTTTCATAAAAATCCTTAATGTTCTTGATCTCTTCCTCAAATTTGTCGAAAATATCCTTTACAACGGAAAACCTTGGGGATATTTTCTCTATTTTATCAGCGATCTTTTTTGCAAGCTTTTCTTTCTCCTTGGAAGAGGGCAAAGTATTATACTCTTCGATTAGATTCTTGAGCTCGCGGAAGCTCTTTTCCACCCTAACCTTTTCCTTCCTATTCATTTCCCTGGATGTCCAGTAATGAGAATCAACCTGAACAAGCTCCTCAATAGGCATGAAACCGTCTAAGCATTGCCTGATGAGCATGTAAAATTTCTCAATTCCGTAAGGTGTTGCAAAGAGTTCCCGTACAATATCCTTTCTTGCCTCATCGATCATCTTCGAATATTCCTGTTCCTCCTCTTTTGTAAGCAAATTAAGGTTAGAAACCTGTTTCAAATAAGTCTTGGTAGGGTCATCTCTTATCTGAGAGAACTCTTCTTTCTCCAAAATGTCCTGTTCGATCTTGTTCTTTTTCTTAGGCTTGAAAGATTCATGGACTTCGATCCCTTCTTCCTGAAGGGCCATTATAACCTCTTCGAACTGTTCCGTCCCCACTTGATACGGCAATACCCGTTCAAGCTCGTCAAAAGTAACTTTTTTCTTCTTCTTAGCCTTCTCAATAAACTCCCTGAATTTTTTGTCCTCAAATAAGGTCCCCATAAATTATCCCCCCATATTTTCTTTTTTGCTTTTAAAAAACTCAACTAAAATTTTCTCAATATTCTCTCTATTTTCGAGCCTCTGCTTTAGAAGCATCTGCCTGACCTTTGAGGCTCGAATATTTTTAATTTTCTTAATAACTTCAACTTTGACCTTATCATTCATTTCTCCGAGGTAATTCATCGCATACTCGACTATTCTGCTTGAACGTGGATGTTCTGATATTACCTCCTCCGGGGTCTTTCCCTCTTTTAAAGCAAGGTAAATTGATTTCGCATCTTCACTTAAGAAATCCTCAGCAGTCAATTCATTTAGCAATACCTCTCTTATTTCACTATCAATTAAAGCTGCGACCGCTAATGAAAAATCCACACCAGCAATAACATTTTCCCTTTTTTGTCCACTCAGCAATTTTAAAACTTCGTTCAAACCAATAGAACCTATCCCAAAAGCCCTGGCAACTAAATCCCCAAAATCCTTACGCAAAACAGGATTCTCAATTTTCTGAATCGACTCCAATAAATCTCTAACATTTGATGCCCTTTCCTCAATCGAATTGCTTATGCTTAATATATATTTAGCAAAATTGACCGCATTGTCAAGGGCCTTTGTAACCTCTTCAATCCTGCCGTTCTCCCATGCTTCAGCAGGGTCCTTGGAAGAGTCTAAATTAGCAACTAAAGGCATAACACCTTTTTCCAGGAGGACCTTAATACTTCTTAAAGTGGCTCTTTTCCCTGCTTCATCACTATCGAAAAGAAGAATTGCTTGGGGAAACTGCGATGATATAAAACTGGCATGGCCCTCCGTTAAAGCGGTCCCCATAGGTGCAAGTCCCCTTTTAAGCCCCATCATAAATAGTGCCATGACATCAAAGTAACCTTCTACAATTATTGGCACCTTAGAATCCCTCAAATCTTTTTTATTTATGTAGTATCCAAAAAGTATTTTTCCTTTGCTGAAGAACTCTGTCTCTGCAGTATTTAGATACTTTGGTTCGTCGGATTCCTTCATTGCGCGACCGCCAAAGGCAACAACATTACCAAAGTGGTCATAGATGGGGATAATAAGCCTATCCTGGAAAAACTCGGAATAGCCACCACGGGGGTTTTCTTTGATTAAGCCGACCTTTAACATTGTATAAAAATCAAACCCCCTATTTTTCAGATAGGTTACCAAACCTGCCCCTGAGGCATAACCTAAACCAAAGGTGAGAATCGCTTCCGTGGTAACCTTTCTTTGTTTGAGATAGTTCAAAACCGGAACACCTTCTTCAGATTCGTTGAGCAATCTTTGATAATAAGCCTTCGCTTCCTTAAGCACCATGAGCTCTTTACTGCTTTTAATCTCCTCATCTATTTTAATGCCCGCAATTTTTGCCAGTTCTCTTACAGCCTCTGAAAAAGACAGTCCCTCTTTCTTCATCAAGAAGGTAAAAACATTTCCCGATGCACCACAGCCGAAACAGTGATAAAGCCCTTTATCAGGGTCTACATAAAAAGAAGGGGTTTTTTCCGCGTGAAAGGGACATAAGCCTCTGTAAGACTTACCCGTTTTTTTCAGCTGTACGTAATTACTTACAACATCCACTATGGATACCGATGCGCGAATCTTTTCGATTATTTCTCTAAAGTTATCCTCTCTCATAAAGGTAAGTTATCGGAACCTCTATAAAGGTTCTACCAATTTGAATGAGTGCTTTGTCTTTTTTTATCTCCTTCAAAACTCCCATAACTCCAACCGGTTTTATAAAATACTCTTTATTCAGGACAAGCTCAACCGGGGGCTTCAAATCGAGCTCGTAGCTCCTTCCGAGGTCTACAAGTTCCCTCTTCACCTCCTTAGCAAGTTGCCTGATCTTATCACGGTTTTCCTCTCTTCGTAACTCTTTTAATAATTTATCTACCTCTTCCCTTGCGTTGGCAATTATTCTCTGGGCTGTTTCCTTCCCAATCTTTTCAGCCTTTTTAAGCTTTTCCTCTAACATTTCAAGTTTCTCTTTATATTCGGAGGAAAGCTTTTCATATAGTGCCTCTTTCTCTCGGAAACTTTTAACAACGCTATCGAGTATAGCCGATTCACCCTGGACATACTCCTTCGCCTTCGCCGTAATCTCTGATGGTAACCCGGTTTTTTCTGCAATTTCAAAGGCATGACTTACCCCAATCTCACCTACCCTTACCCTGTAAGTCGGTTTTTGATCCACTGGATCAAATTCCATGGAGGCGTTTAACATTTTATCATTTTGAGAAACCAGAAGCTTCAGTGTAGTGAGGTGTGTATTGCCCAACACCCAAACATCTCTCCAAAGGAGATGTTCAAGAACAGCATAAGCAATCCCTGATGCCTCTTGGGGATCAGTGCTGGAAATTAACTCGTCAAACAGAACAACATCCCCATCCTTCGCATTACTCAGGACATCTACAATTTCCCTGATATAAGATGTAAAACTTGATTCACCCTCAATAAGGTCCTGTTCATCCTGAAATCCAACGGCAAAAACATTTTCGGGGAATACGAGTACTGCTTTTTCGGCAGGTACTGGAATTCCCGCCGTTGCCATTAAGTGAAAAAGACCGATAGTCTTCAAAAGTACCGTTTTACCACCTGCATTTGGCCCTGAAACGAGAAAAACCTTCTTATCAATATATAAATTAAGTGGGACAACCCTTTCCGAGCCTAAGGTTTTTACAAGAATGGGATGATAACCGTTAATGATTTCGATAAAATCATTGGAAAACTCAGGATATTCGCACCGGTAATCGGCCTTAAAATTGGCGAGCGCATAATATAACTCCAATTTCCCCACATGCTCCCAGACAGTATATAACGCATCGGCAAGCTTTCCTATCCTTTCACTTAGATCCCGCCTAATTCGATCTATTTCCTCTTTTTCCTCTTCCACAGCCCTTATGTAACTATTCTGAAGTTGAACCACTTCAATAGGCTCAACATAAACAGTCTCGCTACTTTTAGAATAGCCATGGATTATGCCTTCAGTCTTAAAATTTGCGATCAAAGGTATAACAAATCTCCCATTTCTAATGGTAATCACCGATTCCCGCACGATCCCCTCGGCTTCGAGTCTTCTCAAAATTTTCGTCATTACTTCATAAATTTCACTTCTCAGTGAAAGAACCTTTTGCCTTATTCTGTAAAGCTCTGGTGTGGCATCGACCCTGAGCTCTCCATCATCGCTTACCATTGAATAAATCTGCCTCTTCAACGATTTCAGAATCTCTGGATTAAGAAGAAAATCACAAGAGTCAGAGAGCGATTCATATAGCCTTGTGTAACCTTCTATAAAATCGCCTACTTCTCTTATTTCTTTAAAAGAAAGGGGGGCACCCGTGCTGGCTCTTCCCAAAGCCTTTTTAATATCAGAAAATCTTGAAAAATCAAGCCTTATGCCCTTGTGAATTGCTCTCTCAATCAATCGCGTTTTTTCAAAAATATCCTTTACCTCTTCCACGCTTTTCCCGGGCATAAGGCTGTCAATTTGCTCTATACCACAAGGAGATACCACATAGGATTTCAGTATCTCCTTGAGCTTCCCAAATTCCAATCTTTCGAGGGTTTTATTCCTCATTTCTCTTCATTTTCCGAAGCATGCGCCTTCTTGCTGCCAACAGTTCCTTCTTTTTCTTTTCGGAAGGTTTTTCGTAATACTGATATTTTTTGACATCTTGAAGAATGCCATCGGCAGCTACCACTTTTCTAAACCTTTTAAGAAGGCTTTCGAAGCTCTCACCTTCACGCAGTCTGACGCCAGACACAGAAATCACCTCCTTTTAACTTTTTAAAGTGCCCCCCATTCTAAAAATGATCAATGTGGCCAATGCCACTGCTGCAGTCTCTGCCTTTAAAATAGTCTCACCAAACTTAAAGCCATGAAAACCTGCCTTTAAAAGGGCCTCGATTTCCTCTCCCGTAAAACCCCCTTCAGGACCAATTACCAGTAAGGTATCGCCGTTTATTGATGTATCACAATCAAGCGGTTTACCTTCTAAATATCCAAAAAATTTATGCTGAAAACCTTCTATTTTTAAAAGTTCCGAAAAACTTAAAACCTCATAAAGAGAAGGTACTATTGAACGATTACACTGTTTTAGTGTTTCTTTTGCTATCCTTGACCACCTCTCTAACCTAAAATGCTTTTTAACACTTCTTTCAAATATAACCGGTATAAACTCGCTAACACCCAGTTCCGTGCACTTTTCTATTAAATATTCGTTAGCCCTACCCTCTGACAAGGGTGAAAAGGCAAGTGTAAGTTTAAAAGGTAATTCGTGTTTTTTCAAATGGTGTTCAAGAATAGTTGCTTTTAAAACTCGACTGCGTAGATTTATCTCGTCTACCCTCGAAAAGTACTCATTGCCATTCCCATCGATTAATCTAATAACCTCACCTAGTTTAACCCGTCTTACCTTTACAAGGTGGTGAAATTCCTTTTTGTCTGTGACCAAAAGGGTATTTTCAACCTTTTCTTGAAAGTAAGCGGAATTCATGAAGGTTTGGAGAACCTTGGAATCTTACTCATTGTTTCCTCTTCTTCCTTCTGCATCTTGTGGGCTAAATCCAAATATTCTTTAGAAGGCCTTGAAGGAATTATAAGCTTAACATGGAAATACAGGTCGCCTTTGTAGCCATTCCTTTCCATACCGTACCCTTTCAAGCGAATCGTCTCTCCCGGTACTGTACCCGGCGGAATCTTCACTTTTAGCTTTCTTCCATCAAGATGAGTAAACTCAAATTCTTTGCCCAAAATCAACTCGGAATAGGTCACATTGATTGCCACGTGAAGATCCTCTTTATCTCTAATAAAAATTTCATGAGGTTTTTCGGAAACGACAACGATTAGATTCCCCCTCTCACCACCCCTTGTGCCTGCGTGGCCCTCTCCGTGGAGTATAAAGTACTCTCCGTTTCTAATTCCTTTTGGTATTCGGAACTCAATCTCCTTCTCTTCCCTTACTCTTCCCGAACCACCACATTTGGGACACGGGTTGACTATCACCTTCCCTTCGCCTCTGCACTGAGGGCAAACGGATTCTCTGATGAATTGGCCAAAGAAAGTGGAAGAAACCTCCCTTACTACACCCGAGCCTTTACAAACCGGGCAGGTCTCAACTTTACCATCAACGGAACCCGTTCCTTGACAGGCATCACACACTTCTAATCTCTTCAGTCTTATCTTTTTAGTCTCTCCACGGTATATTTCCTCAAGAGTCAAGGGGAGGGTGATCTGGATATCTTCCCCCCTAACCTTAACCCTCTGTCTTCGAGTCCCACGCCTTGTATCAAAGCCAAAAAAGTTTCCGAAAAAGTCATCAAAGAAATCAAACCCAAAGCCCAGATCTTTAAAAATGTCTCTGAGGTCGTCAAAGTGAGTAAAGTCCCTCCAGGTGAAATCACCTTGCTGGAATCTTGTCTTAACTCCTTCGTGCCCATACATGTCATAGAGTTTTCGTTTTTCTGGGTCAATGAGAACTTCGTAGGCCTCACTTATCTCTTTAAACTTTTCCTCGGCTTCTTTCCTATTTTCAGGATTCCTATCGGGATGATACTTAATCGCCAGCCTTCGGTAGGCCTTCTTTATCTCTTCGGGAGTCGCATCCCGAG
Organism: candidate division WOR-3 bacterium; assembly: GCA_039803545.1. NCBI lineage: Bacteria > Pseudomonadati > Caldifarciminota > Caldifarciminota bacterium. The sequence goes on from JBDRYS010000002.1 coordinate 245,348, forward strand.
GAACGCCAAGGATCTCATAATAGTCTTTTTTAGCCATTATTTCACCACTTCATAGTCTGAGTCATCAGGTTTATCTTTCTTTCCTTCCGCAGTCCCAGTTTGTGCGCTACTTCCGTACTTAGCGTAGACTTCTTGAGCTACTTGTGACCAAACCCTCTGAAGTTCTTCGAAATCCTGCCTGATCTTCACAAAGTCCTCACCTTTTAAAGATTCCCTGAGCCTGTTGAGGGCTTCTTCAACTCTCTTCTTCTGTTCCTCTGTTAACTTCTCTTGTAAGTCTCTCAAGCTCTTTTCCACAGAGTACACATATGCATCGGCCTGATTCCTAAGTTCGATTAGCTCCCTCCTCTTGCGGTCCTCCTCCTTGTACTTCTCAGCCTCCTTTACCATGCGATCGATTTCCTCTTGAGTTAGCCCGGTTCTTGCGTATATCTTGATAGAGTTTTCTTTATTAGTAGCTTTGTCAACTGCCGAAACATGAAGGATACCGTCAGCATCTATATCAAAGGTAACCTCAATCTGTGGTGTACCTCTGGGAGCGGGGGGTATCCCCATAAGTTCAAACTGACCAAGTAACCTGTTCTCAGATGCAATTGGCCTCTCACCTTGATAAACTTTGATCAGAACAGAAGTCTGATTATCTTCTGCAGTAGTGTAAATCTTTGATTTCCTCGTGGGTATTGTCGTATTACGTGGAATAACCACATCGAAAATGCCACCGAGGGTCTCCACGCCTAAGGAAAGCGGAACAACATCAAGGAGGACTATGTCCTTATCTTGATATTCACCTGCTATGATGGCACCTTGTATAGCAGCACCAACCGCAACAACTTCATCGGGGTTAATTCCTTTATGAGGCTCTTTACCGAAGAACTCTCTTACCTTCTGCTGGACAAGAGGCATCCTGGTCTGACCACCAACCAGAATAACTTCGTCAATATCTTGGGGTCTGAGTTTTACATCCTCTAAAGCTTGCTTGCAGATTTCAATGGTCCTTTCGATCAAATCCATGGACATGGCTTCAAGTCTGGACCTTGTAAGAACCCTTTCTAAGTGCTTTGGACCGGACGCATCAGAGGTGATAAAGGGCAGGGAAATTTGAGTTTCCATTAGAGTAGAAAGTTCTTTCTTGGCCTTTTCTGCCGCGTCCTTGAGCCTCTGCAATGCATTCCTGTCGTTTCTCAGGTCAATACCCGTTTCTTTTCTAAATTCCTCAATCAGCCAGTCAATAATGCGCTGGTCGATATCATCGCCACCAAGGTGAGTGTCACCAGATGTTGCCATAACTTCAAAAACACCTTTATCCAGTTCGAGGATGGAAATATCAAAGGTGCCTCCACCAAGATCGTAGACTGCAACCCTGATGGTCCTGTCAGTTTTATCCAATCCGTAAGCTAAGGCAGCTGCTGTAGGCTCTGGGAAAACCCTCACTACCTCGAGGCCTGCAATAATTCCAGCATCCTTTGTTGCCTGTCTCTGGGCATCGTTAAAGTGAGCAGGAACTGTGATAACTGCCTTTTTAACGGGCTCATTAAGGTAAATCTCTGCAATTTCTTTCATGTAAGCAAGGATTTTTGAAGAAACCTCTTCTGGTGTCACATTTCTTCCAATAGCGGGTATATAAATTTCGACTCTATCATTTATACCCCTGACCACCTTGTAAGGGACTCTTTTAATATCTACCTCTGCCTCATCGTACCTTTTACCCATGAACCGCTTTACTGAAAAGACTGTATTCTCAGGATTGAGGATCGCTTGTCTCTTAGCAATGGAACCAACAAGTACCTCCTGACCCTTAAAGGCCACGACAGAAGGTGTAATTCTCTCACCTTCTTTATTCGTTATAACGACTGGATCACCACCAATAACAATGGCAACCGCGGAATTGGTAGTTCCAAGGTCGATTCCAATTATCTTCTCTTTCGCTGCCATAGGCATCCCCTCCCAAAAGTTTAATTATTTTCGTTATTTTCTTTTGCTTTCTCTTTAGAAACCTTAACTCGTGCAGGGCGGATCAACTTGCCCCGCAAAATATAGCCAGGCTGAACTTCCTCCACAACCTTCCCGGGAGGAAGCTCATTGGTCTCCACCAGCTCAATTGCCTCGTGGATCTTCTCATCAAAATCTCCACCACTTCCGCTTATCAGCTCAAGACCCTCCATTCGCAAGACTTGTAAAAGTTCATTGTAAATCATTTCAACTCCCTTCTTAAAAACCTCGTCACTACTCGGAACCATAAGAGCCAGGCGGAAGTGGTCGAGAACCGTAATAAGATTCCTAATAATCCGTTCGTTTGCGAAATCAATATTTTTTTGCCACTCTTCCTTCATCAATTTTTTGTAATTTTCAAATTCCGCTGCCTTTCTCAAAAACAGATCTTTAAAATTATCCCTTTCTTTTTCCAGTTCACTTATGCGGTTGCTCAATTCTTCAAATTCCCTCTTCAACTTTTTAACCCAGTGCTCCTGCATATTATTTCTGGCCTGAACTTTCTTCTTTCGAAGCCTGGCAAGTTGAACAAGACTTCCCGTAGTCATTTACGTAAAATCCTGACCCTTTAAAACTCAACCCTACACTTCCGCTGTAGACTCTCACCAGCTCACCACCACACTTAGGGCATTTTGTGGGAAGCGAATCACCATTGTTATATAGTTCTTCGAAGGTCTCACCACAATTTTTGCATCGAAATTCATAAATAGGCATGGGACCTCCTTAAAAAGAATTTTTGGGCGGGGCGAAGCCCCGCCCAAAAGGTTTATCTTAGAACTCGTCGTATCCGCCGCCTGCTGGTGGTACGTTCTCTTTCTTCTTTTCTTTGATCTCCGTCACAAGGGCTTCAGTGGTTAGCAAGAGACCTGCAACAGAGGCGGCATTCTGCAAGGCAATCCTTTCAACCTTCGTAGGATCAATAATACCAGCTTCGATCATATCCTTGAATTCGCCGGTCAGGGCATCAAAGCCGTGGGTTTCAGGCAGTTGTTCGACTTTTTCCGCAATAACCGCACCATTGTAACCAGCATTTTCCGCAATCTGCTTCAGTGGCTCGACAAGGGCCTGTTTTACAATTTCCACACCAAACTGTTTATCGCCTTCAAGCTTAAGATTTTCAAGGGCCTTCTTCGCCCTGATGTATGCTACACCACCACCGGGGACAATGCCTTCCTCAACAGCAGCTTTGGTCGCATGCAAAGCATCTTCAATCCTTGCCTTCTTTTCTTTCATTTCTGTTTCAGTAGCGGCACCGACATATATAACAGCAACACCACCGGCGAGTTTTGCAAGCCTCTCCTGCAATTTTTCTCTATCGTAATCGGACTTGGTCTCTTCAATCTGGGCCTTTATCTGTGCGATCCTGGCCTTTATATTTTCCTTGGAACCGTAACCCTCGACAATGGTTGTATTATCTTTATCTACAACCACTCTCTTTGCCCTTCCAAGGTCGCTTAGCTGTGCAGACTCAAGTTTCATACCGGCCTCTTCAGAAATCACTTTCCCACCCGTCAAAATGGCAATATCCTCAAGCATTGCCTTTCTTCTGTCGCCATAGCCAGGAGCTTTAACAGCGCAAGCCTGGAGAACGCCTCTCAGCTTATTAACAACGAGGGTGGCAAGGGCCTCGCCTTCAACATCCTCGGCTATTACAAGAATAGGCCTACCCTGCTGAGCAACTTTTTCAAGGATAGGAAGTATATCCCTAATGGAAGAAATCTTCTTATCGTAAATCAGGATGTAAGGTTCCTCTAAGACGCACTCCATCTTCTCAGGATTGGTTACGAAGTATGGGGAAATGTAACCCCTATCAAACTGCATACCTTCGACGATCTCAACGTATGTTTCAATACCCTTGGCCTCTTCAACGGTGATAACACCATCTTTACCGACCTTATCCATAGCCTCGGCGATCTTCTCACCAATCTCCCGGTCGTTGTTAGCAGAAATGGATGCTACCTCAGAAATCTCCTTCCTGCCCTGAACCTCACGAGACATCTTCTTCAGCTCTTCAACAACCTTTTCGACAGCAGCATCAATTCCTCTCTTGATCTCAATTGCATTAGCACCAGAAGCTATATACTTAAGCCCATTTCTGAAAATTGCCTCAGCAAGAATCGTTGCAGTGGTGGTACCATCACCTGCGACATCGGAGGTTTTGGAAGCTACTTCCCTTACAAGCTGTGCCCCAAGGTTTTCGAAGGGATCTGGTAATTCAATTTCCTTGGCAACGGTAACACCGTCCTTGGTTATGGTTGGGGATCCGAATTTCTTTTCAAGAATAACATTTCTTCCAGCAGGGCCAAGGGTGACCTTTACAGCTTTGGCAAGCTTCTCAACACCTCTTAGTAATGCCCTTCTACCCTCTTCTTCAAAAATTATTTCTTTTGCTGCCATTTTTTACCTCCTTTTAGCCTTCTATGATGCAAAGTATATCATCTTCCCTCATAACGAGGTATTCTTCATCGCCTACTTTAACCTCGGTACCAGCGTACTTGGAGAAGAGGACCTTGTCACCAACCTTTACTTCAAGAGGAATCCGATTTCCCTTTTCATCGAGCCTTCCAGGACCAACAGCAACAACCTCCCCCTTCTGGGGCTTTTCTTTTGCTGTGTCGGGAATTATAATGCCGCCTTTCTTGACCTCTTCTTCCTCTATTCTTTTGATAACAACCCTGTCTGCCAGAGGTCTCAGCTTCATACATTCACCTCCTTTTGGAGCAAAAATAATTAATGTGTTATTTAAAATATAGTGAATCAGTATGAATTGTAAAGGGGGGCTTTCATCACTTAAGGAAATAGCATAAAGAGGTGAACAAACAACAAACGGGGAGTAAAATTCTTATTATGAGAGCGATAATCTTCAATGTCGGTAACGAGCTTTTAAGGGGCATATTCCTCAATTCAAACCTACAGGAACTATCAAAAATACTCCTGGAAAGCGGCATTCCCGTTGAAAAGAACATAGTATTACCAGACGACGAAAACTTAATAGCCGAAGAAATCCAGAATTACTTAGGCAAAATTGACCTTCTTGTCATCACAGGTGGCTTGGGTCCAACCCACGACGATGTTACGAAAGAGGCAATTGCCAGCGCCCTCAACCTCGAATTAGTTTTCTCTGAGACATTGTATGACTCCCTAAAAGAAAAATTCAAAAAATACAATATACCAGAAACGGAAAATCTAAAAAAATATGCCCTAATTCCAAAAGGTTTTGAAATACTCAATAACCCTCGAGGCATCGCACCAGGCCTAAAAACTGTAGTTAATAATACCACCATAATACTTCTACCAGGTCCACCACCCGAAGCCAAAGAGATTTTGAGCGGATTTCTCCAGAAATTAGAAAAAGCTAACTATTACTGGAACTACATCAGAACCTTTGGATTAAAGGAGAATGAAATTCTCGAAAAATGCAAAGAAGAACTCGACGCGGTAGATTCTGGTCTCTACCCCGATATAAGGGGTGTGGATATATTCTTAGGATCAAAGAATGCCAGTTTGCTCGAACAGACCTCACAACGTGTGGTTTCTAAGCTCGGTAAGAACGTATACGCCACCGGCACCAAAAACATCGAAGAAGTCATCGGAGAAAAATTAAGGAAGAGAAAGCTTACTTTATCAACAGCGGAATCCTGCACAGGGGGACTTTTAGGGAATCTTATAACAAACGTGTCAGGCAGTTCTGAGTATTTCATGGGGGGAGTTGTTTCTTATTCCAACGAAGCTAAAATTAAAATCCTTAATGTACCAGAAGAGATCATAAGAGATTATGGAGCCGTTTCAAAAGAGTGCGCTTATCACATGGCTGAAAATGTTAAGAGCCTCTTCGAAACTGACTTTGGAATTTCAATAACGGGAATCGCAGGACCTACAGGGGGTACACCCCAAAAACCAGTGGGGCTTGTCTTTATCGGAATCGCAACAAAGGAAGTAGCCTATGTATTCAAAAGAATCTTCGGAGGCACACGCATTGAAATAAAAATGAAAAGTGCCTTGGAATCCCTTTACTTATTAAACCTTATTCTTGAGGGAACTACATTCCCGGAAAATACTTTCAAAGTCTGAAATGGATAGCTCCTCTGGCCGTTTATCCAAATAATTCGAAAATACAGGCTCTAAGGACGGATTATAGCACCCCATTGCCCTTAAGAGGGTCCTTATTTTTTTTCTCCTGCCCTCAAAGAGTCTTCGAACGAACCTCTCAAGATCTCTCCTATCAATAACTTCTTCCTTCCTTAAAAGCTTTAAGAATGCCGAGTTTACAAGGGGGACCGGGTGAAAGCAAAACCTTGAGATGTTAAATTCTATAGATGGGGTATAGTAAAGGTTAACGAAAACAGTAAGAGAACCGTAAACCTTGTTACCTGGCGGTGCAACAATCCTTTCCGCGACCTCCCGCTGAACGGTCAGGTAAATCTCGGGAAAATAGTCTCTCGAGTAAATTAACTTTTCCAGTATGGGCGTAGTTATGTGATAGGGTATGTTAGAAATGACTTTGGTCTCAGAAATTCCTAATTTTTCAAAAAGTTCCTTCAAATTAATCTTCAAAAAGTCCGCATTGTAGAGGAAAAGTCTATCATCCAGAAAAAGGACGAATTCCCCTTTCAAATAGCGGAAAAGTTCTTCGTCGATTTCAATAGCAATGACCTTTGCTCCAGCTTTCAATAACTCCGCTGTGAGGTATCCCTTTCCTGGTCCGATTTCCAGTACCCACTCATCCTCCTTAACTTTAGCAGTTTCAACAAGTTTCTTGAGAATATAGGTGTCGGTGAGAAAAACCTGAGAAAATTTTCTATGGGGCATCAATTAGACCTCAACAAACTCATCGTACACATGCTCGATAAACTCGGCATTGTTTGTAAAGATCTGCATTTTGCTCTGGAGCCTTTGCATGGCATCAATGGGATCCAGCTCTGAGAGTACTTTACGAATAGCCCATATCCGTTTTAAAACCTCACTATCCAATAGTAGCTCTTCCCTTCTCGTACCCGATTTGTTAAGATCTATAGCAGGGAAAATCCTCCTATCCGCGAGCCTACGGTCAAGAACCAGCTCCATATTTCCTGTTCCCTTGAACTCCTCAAAAATCACCTCATCCATCTTTGAACCCGTTTCAATTAGAGCGGTTGCAATAATTGTGAGAGAACCACCACCCTCTATATTCCTTGCAGCACCGAAAAACTTCTTTGGCTTAACAAGGGCAGTGGAGTCTATACCACCAGATAAGGTTCTTCCTGAATGGGGAGTAACCACATTGTATGCCCGAGCAAGCCTGGTTAAAGAATCAAGCAAAATGACCACATTCTCTCCTAATTCCACCAGCCTTTTTGCCCTCTCAAGGACGATCTCAGCGACTTTTGTATGCCTCTCTGCCGGCATATCAAAGGTAGAACTTATAATTTCATCTGCATCTACATTTCTTTTAAAATCTGTTACTTCTTCAGGTCTTTCGTCAATTAAGAGTACGATGAGCTTGACCTCATCCCTGTGGTTCTTCAATATGGAATTGGCTATCTTTTGCAAAAGCACCGTTTTACCTGCCCTTGGAGGGGAAACGATAAGACCCCTCTGCCCCATTCCAATAGGCACAAAAAGGTCAACAATTCTCATTGAAATATCGTTTTCATTAGGTAGCTCAAGCTTAAATTTCCTTGTAGGATAGAAAGGTACCAATTCTTCAAATTGAGGCCTTGATTTTAATTCATCCGGAAGCCTACCGTTAATTCTTTCGATCTGTGTAAGGGCCATGCTCTTATCGCCTTCCTTAAGTTTTTTGGCATAGCCCACAATGTGATCACCCTCCCTTAACCCGTATGATTTGATGGTAGCGTAGGAAACGTAAATGTCGTCATCACTGGGAGCGTAGTTCTTTTCCTTTCTTCGGAGAAATCCAAAAATAGACTTTCTGCCCTTTTCTCCTTCCTTTTCCTGTTCAATGATTTCAAGCACCCCTTCACAATACTTTATACCATTCAGTGCCGCTTGACGCTCGAGAATTTTCTCAATGAGTTCTTTCTTCCTCATCTCTTCATAATTTTCAATGGCAAGTTCCTTAGCTATTTCGTAAAGTTCACTCAACTTTTTCTTTTCCAACTCCTTCGCTTCAAACATTTTCCCCTCCTAAATCATTGGCGTGTTATTAATATAAAGATGAAAGACTGCATCGAGAGTCTTAGCTGCCCGATGGGCGACCATTACCCTTGACATAAAAATCTGGAAAAATTCCAAGACCGGCGCAATGTTGGTATCAATTTCAATTTCATAGGTTATAACCCTTTTTTCAGGGTCTACTAAGATTTTTGAACTGGTAGCAGCAAAATTGACTCTGTCATGAATATCCACCTTCAAATTTTCCCAGATATTTCCCATTTTCCTTACTCTGCTTCTGTGGACGTCAGCCTTATCAGCCAGTATCAGGGCAGCAGAAAGCACCGAAGAAGGAAAACCATCCTCCTCGTGGTGATTCCCAATCGCCATCATAACATCGGTCACCTGTTCCACTGGTAACCCTCGGCGTCTTAAAAGGTCTCCTGCAATCACAGCCCCAACCTGTGCATGGTGTTCCCTATTCACAAGGTTCCCTACATCATGAAGAAGTCCGGCAATTTCGCCAAGTCTTTTAAGATCCTCATTATAACCCAGTGACTCGAGAATTTGACCAGTTCTTTTTGCCACCCAGGTTACGTGTCTGAGTCCATGCTCTGTGTAGCCCATCGCTTCCAGTTGAGCATCCGCTTTTTTTATATAAGTAACAACTTCTTCGTCATTAAGCAAATCTTGATAAGTCAGTTTAACCATATATCCTCCTCAAAAATTCTGGATCTTCCTCCAGTTTGTTTCCAATCACTACAAAGTCTGCGCCACTATCAAAGGCGTTTATAATTTTTTCCTTTGAATTCAATCCTCCTCCCACAATAATTGGTATTTTAACGTTCTCCTTAATACTCCTTACAATTTCACCGGGCACCGGATTTAGGGCACCAGAACCTGCCTCCAAATATAACAATTTAAACCCAAGATATTCTGCTGCAAGGGCGTGTGCCACCGCCAAATCTACCTTATCCCCTGGTAGAGGTCTTGTCCCCGTAACAAATTCAACCGTCGTCGTTTTGCCAGAATCGAAGAGAAGGTAAGCCGTTGGGATAGGCTCAATACCGTAACTTTTCACGAGGGGGGCCATCCTTACCTGTTCATCAATTAGATACTGAGGATTCCTTCCACTTAAAAGAGAAAGAAAGAGAATGGCATCAGCCCCTTCCACTACCTGACAGTGAGACCCAGGGAAAAGGATAACAGGCTTTCTTGTTTTTCCTTTCAACTTTTTCACGAAATCCTGTATATCTGACCTTACTAAGAGGCTACTCCCCACTAAGAAACCCACTACCTTTTCTTCATCCTCATACTTAGAAAGGATCTGGGATACTTTTTCATCATCCACTTTATCAGGATCTAAGAGGATGAATACCTTCTTTTTCTCGCCCTCAAGAAATAATTTTTCGTACAAACTCATTTAACTTACTACCTCCATGGGAAACCAAAATGCCAAAAATTCTTGGGGAAATACCTAAGACCATCTTTAAAGCTGAGACAGCATTAATGTCCTCTAAATATTGCCCATCAAGAGACCTTTTTAAATCCTTAAAGATTTCCACAAGCTCGTCCCGTTTAAGCGAGTAAAAAACCTTTTTAACCGTAGTTGAAATATAATAATCCCGACTCAGAACCTTTTTAAGGCTTTCGGGATACGATTCCGGAGAATCCGTTGCTATGGACTCAGCAGCAATTTTCCCTGATAGGTAAGCGTTGGCTATACCGCCACCGGACATAGGGTCTGCCAATCTACCAGCATCACCAACAAGGAAAACACCATCTTTATAGAGCACCTCATCCATTCCTCCCCAAGGAACAACGCCTCGCAATGCCCCAAGAATTTTTCCATTGGGAAAGTACTTTTCAAGGAAAAGTTTTAAACCCGCTTCAGCAGAATCCCATGAAGTATCAACGCCTACACCCACATTGGCAAACCCTTTTTTCTTAGGGAAAACCCATCCATACCCACCTGGAGTAAGAGCTTCAGAATAGTAAAAAACGATTCTATCCTCTTCAATACTTTTATCGTAAAGATAAACCTGAGAGCAATAGTGCGTGAAACCCTGCCTTAATTCGGCCCTCATACCCGCCTTCAGCCCGACTCCGGAGCCGGGACCATCTGCACCCACGACATACTGAGAAAGAAACTCTAATATCTGACCACCACGATTTACAAAAACCCGATAATAATTACCTTCTTTCTTAAGGTCAAAAAATTTGGAATTAATTAATGGTACTGCACCTTTCTCAACAGCCCTTTCGAAAAGCAACCTATCAAAGATTTTTCGCTCTAAGATATAACCAAAAGAGCTCTTTGAAAGGAGCGTAAAATCAACTTCGTTTTCGACAAGAATCCTGATCTTCTTAATCTCTGACGCGACTCCACGTTCTGGTTTAACGATTTCGTAAAATCCTCTTGAGATACCCTCTGCACAAAGTACATTTCTTCCTACTTCCCGATCTTTTTCCACAACAAGTACTTTTTACCAAGGTCCGCAAGATGAAAGGATGTGGAACTTCCCGCGGGACCTCCTCCAACAACGATTACATCATAAGCTTGCCTTAGGGAAATCATCTATTTTCCTGGAGCAAAACGGAGCAAAAAGGAGTTAATCCAACCCGAATCTCCATCTTCATCCAAAACTTTTATCCACTGTCCTTTTGAACGGCCAAGAAAAATGAATTTCTCGTTAGGATTCGTGTAATTCTTCGTAATTTCAGACCCTTTATCAGGTTTTGAGTATAACGGCACGGTAAGGGCGTATTTTTCCATGTCCTTCTTCACTTCGGGGGCAAAAGCCATCTTTGTACCCGGTTTCTCATATATGGAAGGCTTCCTAAGCAAAGAGCAGACCATCAAGAAAATTGTTAACACCCAAATTCCATATTTGAAGTATTTGAAATATTTGTCCTCTCTCCAGGTAAAACCCTTGGGTTGCCTGAAATAAAAATCTTCGTCTTTAAAGAGTTTCATGAAATAAAAGAGAAATATTAAACCCGGGCTGCGACCTACTCTCCCACACCCTTGCGGGTGCAGTACCATCGGCCCTGGAGGGCTTAACTTCCGGGTTCGGAATGGAACCGGGTGTTTCCCCTCCGGTATGGCAGCCCGGGAAAAATAAGACAAAAAGTGGTTGAGGTAGGTGACTAAGACTCTCGGCCTATTAGTACCGCTCGGCTCAATCCCTTACGGGACTTACACCTGCGGCCTATCAACCCGGTAGTCTTCCGGGGGCCTTAGCCAACCGTATAACCCAGCTTGCGCCAGGTTACCGGTTGACGGGGTACCTAATCTTGGGGCGCGCTTCCCGCTTAGATGCTTTCAGCGGTTATCGCCTGGAGACATGGCTACCCAGCGCTGCCCCTGGCGGGACAACTGGTACACCAGAGGTCTCCCCACCCCGGTCCTCTCGTACTGGGGGCAGCCCCCCTCAAGTACCCTACGCCCGTGGCGGATAGGGACCGACCTGTCTCACGACGGTCTGAACCCAGCTCACGTACCCCTTTAATGGGCGAACAGACCAACCCTTGGGACCTTGTCCAGCCCCAGGATGGGGTGAGCCGACATCGAGGTGCCGAACCGGGCCGTCGATGTGAACTCTCGGGCCCGACTAGCCTGTTATCCCCGGGGTAACTTTTATCCGCTGAGCGATGGCCCTTCCACATGGGACCACCGGATCACTAGGCCCTGCTTTCGCACCTGCTCGGCCTGTCGGCCTCACAGTCAGGCCCCCTTATGCCCTTGCACTCCACGCACGGTACCGTCCGTGCTGAGGGGACCTTTGGGCACCTCCGTTACCCTTCAGGAGGTCACCGCCCCAGTGAAACTGCCCACCAAGCGCTGTCCCCCCACTCGATCCAGAGTGGCGGGTTAGGATCCCAACACTTCAAGGGTGGTATTTCACCGGCGCCTCCACCTCCCCTGGCGAGGAGGCTTCACAGGCTCCCACCTATCCTACACATGAAGTGTCAAGACCCAACGCCAGGCTGCAGTAAAGCTCCACGGGGTCTTTCGGTCCTGCCACGGGTAGGTGGCATCTTCACCACCACTACAACTTCACCGAGCTTCCCCCTGAGACACCGGCCCAGTCGTTACGCCATTCGTGCAGGTCGGAACTTACCCGACAAGGAATTTCGCTACCTTAGGACCGTTATAGTTACGGCCGCCGTTTACCGGGGCTTCGGTTCGGGGCTTGCACCCCTCCCCTTAACCTTCCGGCACCGGGCAGGCGTCAGAGCCCATACGTCCTCTTGACGAGTTCGCGGACTCCTGTGTTTTTGGTAAACAGTCGCCAGGCCCTCTTCGCTGCGACCCCGTTCCGCTCCAGCCGCAAGGGCCTTCACGTACTTGGGGCACCCCTTCTCCCGAAGTTACGGGGCCAAGTTGCCGAGTTCCTTAGGGGGAATTCTCTCGCGCGCCTGAGCATACTCTGCCCGTCTACCTGTGTCGGTTTGCGGTACGGTCAGCCTGGTTTCAACGCCTGCGAGGCTATTTCTTGGCAGCATGGTCCAGACCAGTTCTCCCCCGTTAAGGGGGATCCCCATCGCCTCTCAGAGTTGGGTCTTTAAACCCGCCCCTCCGGATTTCCCTGGAGAGGCCTCCTACAGGCTTAGACGCCCTAAGCCACCAGGGCGCTGGCCTTTCCCTACTGCGTCACCCCCCAGGCTCCACCAAGCTGGCTCCCGAATATTAACGGGATTCCCATCCCCTACGCCTTTCGGCCTCAGGTTAGGGGCCGGCTAACCCACCGCGGACGAGCCTTCCGGTGGAAACCTTAGACTTTCGGCGCCTCCGATTCTCACGGAGGTTATCGCTACTAATGCCTGGATTCTCACTTCCCTGCAGTCCAGCGGTCCTCGCGAACCACCTTCAGCCCGCAGGGAACGCTCCCCTACCGCTGTCACCCAAAGGTGACAACCCGCAGCTTCGGTGGAAAGCTTAGCCCCGTTAAATTTTCGGCGCAGGGGCGCTCGACTGGTGAGCTGTTACGCACTCTTTAAATGATGGCTGCTTCTAAGCCAACATCCCAGCTGTCTAAGCGCCCCCACATCCTTTACCACTAAGCTTTCACTTTGGGACCTTAGCTGGCGGTCTGGGTTGTTCCCCTCTCGGCAATGGAGCTTATCCCCCACTGCCTGACTCCCGGGAAGCATGTTGCGGCATTCGGAGTTTGGTTGGGTTCGGGGTTGCCCCCTACCCCATCCAGTGCTCTACCTCCGCAACACTCATTCCCGAGGCTAGCCCTAGAGCTATTTCGGGGAGAACCAGCTATCTCCGGGTTCGATTAGCTTTTCACTCCTACCCACAGCTCATCCGAGGACTTTTCAACGTCCACCGGTTCGGGCCTCCATCACCGGTTAAGGTGACTTCACCCTGGCCATGGGTAGATCACCCGGCTTCGGGTCTACCGCCGCCAACTTAACGCCCTATTCGGACTCGCTTTCGCTACGGCTCCGGCCCAGAGGGCCTTAGCCTCGCCGGCGACGGTAACTCCCAGGCTCATTACGCAAAAGGCACGCCGTCAGGCCATTTAACCTCCCCGAAGGGAAGTTAAATGGACCCTCCGACTGATTGTAGGCACCTGGTTTCAGGTTCTATTTCACTCCCCGCACTGGGGTTCTTTTCACCTTTCCCTCACGGTACTTAGTCCGCTATCGGTCACCAGGGAGTATTTAGCCTTAGGTGGTGGTCCACCCAGATTCCCCCAGGATTCCACGTGTCCCGGGGTACTCGGGAACACAGTCCAGGAAGACTCCACACCTTTCGCCTACGGGGCTTTCACCCTCTATGGCCTACCTTTCCAGGTAGTTCGGCTAGGCGGGAGTTTTGTAACTTCCCGGCTCCGCCGTGGCAGAGCCCGACTGTGTCCCACTACCCCGTCTCTGCAACGCCCACGGGCTTGGCACAGAGACGGTTTAGGCTGTTCCCCTTTCGCTCGCCGCTACTCAGGGAATCGCGGTTGCTTTCTTTTCCTCCGGGTACTGAGATGTTTCAGTTCCCCGGGTTCGCCTCCCCCCATAAGGGGGATGACCACTTATTAAGGTGGCCGGGTTTCCCCATTCGGGCATCCCGGGATCAAAGGCTGCTTGCGCCTCCCCCGGGCTTATCGCAGCTTGCCACGCCCTTCATCGCCTCCTGGTGCCGAGGCATCCACCAGGTGCCCTTACTATCTTAGCCACCTACCTCAACCACTTTGTTTTCAAAGAGCAGATTTGTAAGTAGGTAAATTATACCCGCTCCCCCTTGGAATGTCAAGGGGCGATAAAATACCCTTCGTTTGCAAGTGTTAATATATTAATATAGTGCCCCTGTTCTGTCAAGTTTTTTGCAAATCCTTGAAAAAACAAAACTTAACAAAAACAGTCAAACGGGTATCATCAAAGTTATTATACCAAACTGCGAAAATCTTTTACACTTTTTCCCCGTGTGTCCAAATTTTAACTTTTTAAGCCATGCTTTAAAATTTTACCATGAAGGATATTGTAAAAAGTTCCTTTCTTTTGAGCTTGAAAATTTTCGGTGTTGCCCTTTTCATCGGAATTGTTATTCTGGCTATATTCTGGAAATTTACCCCTTCACCTTATGTAATTGAAAAATACGAGCCGAGTCTCTCTACAGAGGTCTACGATAGAAAGGGTAGATTTGTTCATGCCTTTTACCTTCAAAAACGTGAGGCAGTCAAACTCTCAAAGGTGCCCCGTAATCTAATTAACGCTTTTATTGCTATCGAGGACAAAAGGTTTTTTCAGCACAACGGAATTGATATCGTGAGACTTTTTAAATCGGCCATTGTGGACATTATTTCCTTACGGCCCGTGCAAGGTGCTTCAACAATAACACAACAACTGGCAAGAAATATGTTTCTGACTCCTCAAAAGGCAATAGTAAGGAAAATTAAGGAAATACTCCTTGCTATCAAAATTGAAAGGACCTTCTCCAAGCAGGAAATCCTTGAGAAATACTTGAACGTTATTTACTTTGGAAACGGCCTTTACGGTGTGCAAACTGCAAGCAAGTATTTCTTCGGAAAACCTGTTGATAGTTTGAATCTTGCAGAATGTGCCCTTCTTGCTGCAATTCCGAAATCACCAAAACTCTTTTCACCCATTTCCAACTATCAAAGGGCAATTAAAAGGCAGAGACTAATCTTAAAACAAATGAAAGAAGAAGGTTTTATCACCGAAGAAGAATACCAAGAAGCACTGAAAACAGAAATCAAAATAAACCCTGCATCCGCAACGTCTACAGGGGTTGTAGGGCCATACTTTATGGATATGGTTAGAAATTATGTAATATCAAGATATGGCGAGGACTTTCTTTACAAGGGTGGCGGAAAAATCTACACGACGATGGATTTAGACTATCAGAGGGTTGCAGACTCAATTTTACCCGCAATGTTAGACTACTTTGAAACCGCATACAAACTAAAACCAGCAAAAAAAGACTTCAAAAAAATTGAACCAACTGACCAAACGCCATACCTCCAGGGGGCTTTGATAACCATCGATCAAAACACAGGGGAAATTCTTGCCCTTGTTGGAGGTAGAGACAGAAGCGAGAGTGAATTTAATAGGGCCACTCAGGCCTTGAGGCAACCGGGTTCTGCCATCAAGCCCTTTGTCTATCTCACTGCAATAGACAACGGTTATTACGGTTCTGACAAGGTAAACGACGCTCCCATAGTGCTCTACGAGGGAAAGGAGTACGAGTGGAGACCCAAGAATTTTGACAACACCTATCTCGGTGAGATTACTATTAGGAAGGCTCTCGCCCTTTCGAGAAATCTCGCCACGGTGGACTTAATACTTCAGGTGGGCCCTGAAGCCGTTGCTTCCTATGCAAGAAGATGTGGTTTTAAGACAACAATACCACCGTATCCTTCCATCGCCCTTGGTGGCATCTCGGTTTCTCCTATGGAGTTAACAACGGCTTACTGCACAATTGCAAATTACGGAAAAAGAGTAAAGCCCTATTTTATAAGGAAAATAGTTAACAAAGCAGGTGTAGTTCTTGAAGAAAATAAGCCACAGGCAACTCAAGTCTTTGACTCAACCACAGTTTATATTTTAATCAATCTAATGAAGTCAGTTTTCACAGAGGGTACAGCCCTTCCGGCTATCACTGCCTACGGCTGGTCGAGGCCTGCCGCCGGCAAAACAGGAACCACTGACGATTTCAGAGATACCTGGTTCATTGGATTTACACCGGACATCCTTACCACCGTTTGGGTAGGTTATGACTCGGTTAGAACAATTTTTAAAAATGCTACGGGTGCTGCCCTTGCTCTGCCCATATGGACTTTATATATGAAAGAAATACTCAAAGATACACTAACAAGGGATTTCCCTGTACCACCTGGGATTGTTTTCGCCGAAACCTGTGATGAATCAGGGCTCCTTGCCACTCAATATTGTCCTAAGACCCATATCGAACCTTTCAGAAGTGGAGATGAACCTCACGAGTTTTGCAAAATCCACGCACCTTCACCCACGAGAGAAAAGATCAAAAAACTAAGGGAAGAAGAATCTAAACACTGATAAATGTTCTTGTCAATCCTTGCCTTTATTTGTTATTTCAGCCTTTTCCCTGTCTCTTCTCAACTTTTTGCATCTAATCCTTCATCACTTCTGGA
Source organism: candidate division WOR-3 bacterium (assembly GCA_039803545.1). NCBI lineage: Bacteria > Pseudomonadati > Caldifarciminota > Caldifarciminota bacterium. The sequence continues at coordinate 262,066 of JBDRYS010000002.1, forward strand.
CCATTCTTCCACAATATTCTTTAATCCTTCGCTTCTTGGAGAAAAAACAAAGTTAGAATTGTCTTTAGCCTCCTACACATTCTTAGAATCCTTCAAACTTTATAGCCTCTCTTTCTCCCATAAAAAAGTTGCCCTTGGAATGTGCTATGCAGGTACAAAAGAACTTAACGAAAAATTTTATGCCTTTGGTTTTTCAAGGAAACTAAAGGATGTTGATTTTGGCCTGTCCGTTTCCATAAATGAGAGGGTTTATGAAAATTTTGTTTCTCGCCAATTAAACGGTGCCTTAGCTTTTTCAAAGAGCTCAGAAGACCTAACTTTCGGGGCATCCTTCTTAAAGAACTTATCAGAGAGCACCTTAAACCTCTTTGCTGTGCTAAATGAATCCATTGGCCGAACTTTTATTGATTATATTTTTTACAGTAATGAAAGAACCCTCTCCCTGAGCCAGGAGTTTAAAATATTGCCGTTTTTAAGCCTTTCTCTTGGCTTTTCAAAGAATCCAGACCAGTATTTCGCTGGAATCTCTGCAAACAACTATATCAAACCAGCTCTTTCCATCAGGTATCTTCAAAACCTTGGTTATTTGGTCACATCAGGAATTGAATATACATTTTGAAGGACTTATAATTTGAAAGACTTCGAATCAAGGAGGAGTTTGTGAGAAGTATTTTATATAGAGGTTTGTTGGTATTGTTTGTCCTGGGGATAGCCCTGTGGACCCTTTGGCCTACCTTCCGCTATTACACGCTATCTCCTTCTGAAAGACAAAGCTTGTCAGCAGAATACATCTCTAAACTCAAAAAACAGGCTCTCAATCTGGGATTGGACCTTCAGGGTGGTATGTACATGGTTCTCGAAGTGGACAAATCGAAACTTACAGAAGAAGAGGCGAAGGGTGCAGAAGATAGAGCCCTTGAAATAATTCGAAATCGTATAGACCAGTGGGGGGTCGCGGAACCTGTAATTCAAAAGACAGAAGAAGGGAGAATAATCCTCCAACTTCCCGGTGTTCTCGAGAGAGAAAGGGCACAGGAACTCATTGGAAAAACGGCACTTCTTGAGTTTAAACTGGTTGCAGACCAAAAGGTTTTAGAACAAACAATAAAAAATATAGATGATGTTTTACAAAAAATCTGGAAGGGCGATACCACAAAAACCTATCTCACAGACATCATCGTTACCTACCAAGGTGGAGTTGCAGTAAGAGAAGTAGATGCCGCCAAATTTATAGAAATCATAAACCTTCCGGAGGTGCAGGCAGTTATTCCACCTGACTACCAATTTCTATTTGGAAGAACAACCGAAACTCAAGATGGAGAAAAGATAAGACCAATTTACCTCGTCAAGAAGGAACCGGAGTTAACTGGCGCGACTTTAAAAAGTGCAAGGCACACCATCTATCAGGGACAGGATCCCGCTTATGCCGGAAAACCCATTGTTGAAATCCATTTTGATAAAAAGGGCGCCACAAAATTTGCCTTTGTGACAGGGGCGAACATTGGAAAACAACTGGCAATAGTTCTCGACAGTGTAGTTCAGTCCGCACCTGTGATAGAGGAAAGAATCCCAACAGGTGATGCAATAATTAGAGGAAACTTTACCATAGACGAAGCAAAGGAACTGGCAATTATTCTGAGGGCCGGTGCACTACCAGCACCAATTAAAATTGTTGAAGAGCGCACCGTTGGAGCAACTCTTGGAAAAGATTCAATAGAAAAAGGATTAAAGGCTTTTCTCATAGGCTTCATAATAGTTGTGGTATTTATGTTAATTTATTATAAATTAGCCGGTCTAATTGCTGATCTTGCATTACTTCTCAACACCATTTTCATCTTGGCCGTTATGGTTGCCCTCAAGGCAACTTTAACCCTTCCTGGAATGGCCGGTCTTATCCTTACTGTGGGTATGGCGGTTGACGCAAATGTACTTATCTTCGAGAGAATTCGGGAGGAACTTCGTGCAGGTAAAAGTGTAAAGGCTGCAGTAGAAGCAGGGTTTGCCAAAGCAACGATCACCATTCTGGATGCAAACCTCACTACCCTAATTGCAGCCCTTGTGCTCTTGAGATTCGGCACGGGCCCTATCAAAGGTTTCGGAACCGTTTTGTCCATAGGTATCCTTTCCAACTTCTTTACCGCAATCTTTGCTTCAAAAATAGTCTTTGATTACCTTGTCAATGTTAAAAAGATAGAAAAACTAAGCATATAAAGGAGCTTGCAATGGAATTCTTTAGAAATCCTAAAATCAATTTTATAGGCAATAGGAAATACATGTACTTTCTATCAGGGGCCCTTGTCCTTCTGAGTATCATCGTACTTATCGTGAAGGGTGGCCCTAATTACGGTGTTGACTTCCGAGGAGGATTATTACTACAAGTAAAAACAGAGCCTGCCTTAAAGATCGAAGAGGTTAGGTCTACTCTTGCGTCTAAAGGATACAAGACTGAGGTTCAGACCTTCGGCGAACCCGGAATGTTTATCCTCAAATTCTCCAGCGAGCAAATTTCACCAGACGAAATAGTAAACACACTAAAATCCGCACATCCTAATACGACCATTTCCCTTTTAAGAACAGAAATGGTAGGGCCTTCCATAGGAAGGAAACTCACTATGCAGGCTATTACCCTGGTGCTTGTAGGGATGCTCTTAATGCTCATTTACATATGGTTCCGCTTCGATTTCAGATTTGGAGTTTCCTCAGTTTTAGCACTTTTCCATGACACTATAATCTCCCTTGGAATATTCACTCTTCTTGGCAGGGAATTCTCTGTTCCGATAGTGGCGGCCATTCTTACTCTTATTGGTTATTCTATCAACGACTCCATCGTGGTAGCCGATAGAATAAGGGAAAAATTAAGAGCCTTTGGCAAAGTAATTCCCAGAAATAAATTAGAAGAAATATTTAACTCTGGTATTAACGAAACCCTTTCCCGTACCATAATTACCTCCCTTACAACACTTTTCCCACTCTTTACCATTCTCATTTTTGCCCGCGGCACCACAATCTTTGATTTCGCCCTGATTCTTACAATTGGTATCATCGTTGGTACCTACTCCTCCATAGGAATTGTCGCATCCATTGTCACTGACTGGTACAAAGCCTCCCTGAAAAAGGAAAAGGCTTGATAGTAGGAGTCACTGGAAACCCTTACAAAACCGGCATTGACAAAGTTATAAGGTGTATTTTAAACCATTTTAACGTATCTGAAGTTGTAATCTGGGATGGTTTTAAAAGTCATCTACAGGAATTTGTGGACCTTACCTATGCTGACGAACTTACTATAAAAGAAAGGGCGGACATTGTCGTATCAATTGGAGGGGATGGTACCTTTCTCCGAACCGCAAGAGTTTTCATTGAAAAACCAATAATGGGCGTAAACGTTGGAACCTTTGGATTCCTCACTATATACGGTGAAGAGAATCTCCATACAGCCCTTGAAAATTTAAAAATAGGAAACTGGACCTCGGAAGAAAGGACGGTACTGCAGGCCAAATTGACCGATAAAACTTTGATCGCTTTAAACGATGTTACCTTTAACGTAACTGGATCCTCCAGGATGATGACCGTTGAGGTGCATGTTAATCACGAAAAACTCTACGACTTTAGAGGAGACGGCCTCATAGTGTCAACACCGACAGGTTCAACTGCCTACAACCTCTCTTCGGGCGGACCCATCCTTTATCCTACCATGGATGCCTTTGTGATTACACCTATATGCCCCCATAAGTTATCCCTAAGACCCGTCGTGGTACCAGCCGATAGCCTTATTGAAGTGAAAGTTTCTTCAAAAACTGAAGAGATGATAGTCTCTGCCGACGGACAGGAGACTATACCAATATCCAATGCAAAGGTAACCCTAACAAAAAATCCTGAAAAGGTTAAAATTGTTAAAACGCCTTGTACTCTAAGCTATTTTGAAGTACTCAAAAGAAAACTTTACTGGGGATAATGGCGCTCCAGAGGCTGTCTATTAAGAATTACCTTTTAGTGGAAAATCTTGAGGTGGAATTTCACCCAGGATTCAATGTGATCACAGGCGAAACCGGTGCGGGGAAATCCCTCATTATTGGTTCCCTCAATATTGCCCTTGGTGAAAAAATCGATTGGGACCTAATGGGCGAAAAAGAAGCTGAAATTACGGCTGTTTTTTCTCTTTCTGAAGAGGAAAAAAATATCTTGAAGGAGAACAACATTGAGGTAAACGATGAAATGATCGTTCGGAGAGTACTAAACCCACAGACGAAGAAATCAAAAATCTACATCAATATGACCCCTGTGACCCAGAGTTTCTTGAAAGAGATCACTGAACATTTGATTGACTTACACGGTCAGCACCAACACCAGAGCCTTTTAGACCCTCAAAAGCACATCGATTACTTAGATGGATTTGCTGGAATTCTTAAAGAACGGGAAAAGATGGAAGAACTTTACAATGCCCTTCTCGATGCGAAGGAAAGGCTTGAAAATCTGAGGAAAAGGCAAAGAGAGGCACAGGAGAAAGAAGAGTTTTACCGATTTAAGCTCGAAGAACTGGAAAAGGCAAATCTAAAGGAAGGCGAAGAAGAGGAATTAGAAGAGAGGCTAAGGATTCTTTCAAATATAGAAAAACTGCAATCCAACGTATCCGCATCGGCCTTCGAACTCTACGAAAGTGAAGACTCGGCCTATGAAAAGATCTTTAGGGCTATTAGAAACCTTCAAGAATTAACAGGTATAGATGCAAAGTTAATCGAAGGAGTTAACACACTCCATGACCTCACCGATAAACTCCAGGAGATTTGGCGTTTTTTGATGGAGTACAAAAATTCATTAGTCTTGAATCCCGAGGAACTGGAAGAGTTAAGGAGCAGGCTTACCTTTTTGAAAAATCTCAAACAAAAGTACAGGAAAACCATTGAAGAGCTCATAGAAGAGAAGGAATTTTTGAAAAAGGAACTGAGCCAGATTGAAAATTACGACAAAGAGATAGAAGCCTTGACAGGGGAAATTGCCAATCTGGAAAGAGAAGTGAAGAAGCAGGCAGAAATCCTTCACGAATCAAGAGTAAAAGCCGCACCAGAACTGGAAAGACTTATCGAAGAAGAACTGAAAGACCTTGCGATGGAAAGGGCAAAATTCAAAGTTAACATTTTGGAGAAAGAGATATCCCACCTTGGAAAAGACTCTGTTGAATTCTACATCTCCACAAACCCCGGTGAAGACCCAAAACCCCTATCCAAAATCGTTTCAGGGGGTGAGCTTTCCAGAATTATGCTTGCCATCAAAAGGGTCTTAGCAGACCTTGTAAACGTACCTACGATGGTCTTTGACGAGGCAGATACGGGCATTGGAGGCAAAGTTGCCGAAAAGGTGGGTAGAAAAATGAAAGAAATCAGCCAGAAGAGGCAAGTCATTGCGATAACCCATTTGCCACAAATTGCAGCCTTTGGAGAAAAACATTTTATCGTGGAAAAAACAGTGGAAGGGGATAAAACCCGTATCAAAATCAGAGAACTCAATGAGCAGGAAAGGGTCAGAGAAATTGCCAGGATGTTATCAGGCGAAAAAATTACAGAGGAATCTCTTCAGTACGCAGAAAAATTTTTAAAGAGCATCAGGGGGTAAGATGGCAAACCAGGAAAAAGAGTTTAGCCTTTTCATAAAACACGCCTGCAAAGTTTTATTTGACAAAAAGGCAGAGGAAATAAAGGTAATTGAAGTGGGTAAATTCCTTCCCCAGATAACAGATTACTTCATTATTGCCACTGCAAATTCTAAGGAGCATATGAACGCTTTAAGAAGACACTTAGAAGAGGAACTCGCTGCAATCGGTGCTCACCTTCACCATGCGGAAGGTTTCAGAAATGCCCGATGGGTGCTTCTCGACTATGAAGACTTTATAATTCACATCATGCTCCGGGAGGCAAGGGAGTTCTATAGACTTGAGGAACTCTGGAGTGATGCACCAAGGTGGACCTATGAAGAAACTTTTAAGAGAGAGGATTGAAGAAAAACTAAAGGAAATAATTGAGAGAAGTTTCGGTTTAAAAATCGATTTCTATTTGGAAGAATCGCCAGAAGAGGACTTCGGTGACTATTCCACAAACATTCTCTTCAGATTGGCAAAGGAACTAAAAAAGAATCCCGTTGAACTGGGGGAAAAGATTCTACGCGAATTGTCTGAATTCGAACTCCTTGAAAGGGCAGATATAGCAAAGGGTTTTTTAAACCTTAAGGTATCTCAAAAACACCTTGGAGAACTCTTAAACGACCTTTCTAAAGATCCCGAAAATTATGGGAGAAACAACCTTGGTAACCAAAGAAAAGTAAATCTTGAATTCGTTTCCGCAAATCCCACAGGGCCATTGGTGGTAGTTAACGCAAGGGCTGCCGCTGTGGGTGATTCACTAAGAAGGATAATGAGTACCTGTGGCTACCTTGTGGATTCAGAGTACTATGTCAACGATGCAGGTGGCCAGATAGAAAGGCTTAGAAAGTCCATAGAGGCCCGTGTTCGTGAGATTCAAGGGCTTCCCTTTGAATTCCCTGAAGATGGTTATCATGGTGAATACATCTACGATATCGCAAGGGCTATCCTGGAAACAAACTTTTCTGGTGATTACGGGAGATTTGCCGTCGAGTACATCCACAACTGGCAAAAAAGGACGCTGGAAAGGTACAGGGTTAAGTTTGATCGCTTTGTATTTGAGACGGAAATCAGGAATTCTGAATACCCTAAGAGAGTCATGAAGATCCTTGAAGATTCGGGACTAACTTACACTCAAGATGGCGCTACAATTTTCAAATCATCGGCCTTCGGTGACGATAAGGATAGGGTCCTTATAAGGAGTAACGGTGAACCTACCTATTTCTTCTTCGATCTTGCTTACCACCTTCATAAAATTGACAGAAACTACGACATCCTCATCGACATTTGGGGGCCCGATCATCATGGTTACATACCACGGATGCAGGCTGGACTAAAGGCACTGGGATTCAATGTGGAAAACTTTAAGGTACTTATTGCCCAGCAGGTAAATTTAGTGAGGGGACAGGAAAAGGTCAAAATGTCAAAGAGAAAAGGCGAAATTTACTCCATGGACGATCTCATTGACGAAGTTGGTGTAGATGCGGCAAGGTTTTTCTTCCTCACCAGAACGGTAAACGCCCATCTTGATTTTGATTTAGAACTGGCAAAATCCATCGGCGTCCAAAATCCGGTCTATTACGTCCAGTATAGCCATGCAAGGATCGAGAGTCTTCTGGATTTTGGTAAAGAGAAAGGGTTATCCTATGAAAAGGGCAATCCATCCCTCCTTACCGAAAAGGAAGAAAGAAGCCTCTTAAGGAAAATCATGTTCTACCCGGATGTTATCCAGAGCGCCTGCAGAAGTTTAGAGCCTCACCTTCTTGTAAGGTATCTCCTCGAACTTTCAGAACTATACCACAGTTATTACCAGAAGATAAGGATTGTAACTGAGGATTCAGAACTTAGTAATGCGAGACTTTTACTCTCTTTTGGAGTTAAAACTGTTGTGAAAAATGGCCTTGAACTTTTAGGTATAGAAGCACCGGAGAGGATGTAAAATGAAAGAACCCCTTGAATTAAGGCCCTTAAGTTTTACAAGAAATTATCTCAAAAACCCTGAAGGGTCCTGCCTTGTACAGATGGGGAACACGATGGTACTCTGCACCGCCTCGGTGCAAACCAAACTCCCCAACTGGCTACAGGGTGCGGAGCAGGGCTGGATTACCGCAGAGTATAGCATGCTGCCAAGATCGACCCAGGAAAGAAAACCGAGGGAATCCCGTACTGGAAAATTGGATTCCCGTTCTATCGAAATATCAAGGATAATCGGGAGGAGTCTGAGGGGAGCCGTGGATCTTTCAAAGATTCCAAACATCTCTATCATCATTGATGCCGATGTTTTACAGGCTGACGGAGGAACCAGAACCGCTGCAATAAACGGCGGCTTTGTCGCCTTATACGACGCTATAAGGTATCTAATGGAACAAAAGGTAATAAGTGAAAACCCCATTCTGGAGTTTATAGGCTCAGTTTCCGTGGGAATTGTGAACGGTGAGTTCCATTTAGACCTATCCTACGAGGAAGATTCCCAGGCAGAGGTTGATTTAAATGTCACAATGACGGAAAGCGGGAAAATTATAGATATACAGGGCACTGCTGAAAAGCGGCCTTTAACGCGGGAGGAATTGGAAAAACTCCTGGATATCGCCTTTGAGGGGATCAAAAAAATCATTGAGAAAGAAAAGGAAGTACTGGGAGTAAGGTAGGAGAAAAACATGAAGATTTCAGATTTTAGAAGTGATACAGTAACAAGGCCTACAAAGGAAATGTACGAGGCGATGATGAAGGCGCCCCTTGGGGACGACGTTCTCGGGGATGACCCTACCGTCAAAGAATTGGAAAGGCTGGCAGCGGAGAAAACGGGGTTCGAAGCCGCCCTCTTTGTTCCATCGGGTACCATGGGAAATGCCATAGCAGTAAGGGTGTGGGCAAGGGACGGTACGGAAGTGATTCTCGAAGAGATGTCCCATATCTATACCAGTGAAGTAGGGCACATCGCCTATATTTCGAGGGCAATTCCCCGGCCCCTGAAATCCAACAGGGGCATAATTGATCCCGAAGACATAAAAAGGGCAATAAGAAAGGAAGAACTGCACAGGGCGGGCACCTCTTTGGTTTGCCTTGAAAACACCCACAACTATTGGGGAGGAAAAGCACTTCCTCCTGATTATGTTGCAGAGGTTTCTGCAATTTGCAAGGAATACGGGCTGCCTTTGCATATGGATGGTGCGCGAATCTTTAACGCTTGCACTTTTCTTAAAGTAGATGTAAAGGAATACACCAAACACCTCGATTCTTTAATGTTTTGCCTTTCTAAAGGGCTGTCAGCACCCGTGGGCTCAATACTATGCGGTTCGAAAGAATTCATTGAGAAGGCAAGAAGGGTTAGAAAACTCCTCGGCGGGGGAATGAGGCAAGCGGGAATCCTTGCAGCCTGTGGAATTGTCGCTATAAATAAAATGATTGACAGGCTTGATGAAGATCACAAAAATGCGAAAAGGCTTGCCGAAGGCCTTTTAAAGTTCACCTTCTTGAAAATAAACCCCGAAGAAGTGGAAACAAACATTGTAATAGTTGAAACAAAACTGGATCCTCAGAAAATATTGAATTTTCTCGAATCACAAGGAATTTTAGCACTACAATTTGGGCCTGGTAGAATAAGGTTTGTAACTCACAAAGACGTAAACGAAGAAGACGTTGACAGACTTATAAAGGCCCTTGAGAATTTTAAAGCTTAGTTTAGTTAACGATGTCAAAACACATAGCCATCATTGAAGACCAGAAAGAAATAAGGGAACTGGTTGCTCACAACCTCGCCAAATTCAATTTTATAGTCCACAAGTTCTCCTTTGGATCGGAACTCTTGAGATACCTCGAACAGAAGAACTATCCCGATTTAATAATCCTCGATATAATGCTTCCCGACTGGGATGGTTTCGAACTGTTAAAATTTCTTAAAAGTGATGAAAGATACAAGGACATACCAGTCATCATGTTAACTGCAAGGGCTGAGGAAGCAGACAGGGTACTGGGATTAGAGATGGGGGCTGATGATTATGTAACAAAGCCCTTTTCTCCCAGGGAGCTGGTAGCAAGGGTAAAAAGTGTTTTAAGAAGATATGAAAAAACCCCTACTGAGGTAATAACTTATGGTGAGGACCTCATTATTTATTTAGATTCCAATCAAGTGTTTTTAAAAGGCAAAGAACTCAAGCTAACAGCAACGGAATTTAAAATTCTGAGCCTTCTTGCATCCCGCCCCGGTAAAATCTTCTCCAGGGAAGAAATCCTATCTCAACTTTGGGGGCTTGAAAAGGATACCCTTGAAAGAACCGTCGATGCCCATATTTCAAACTTGAGAAAGAAACTGGGGGAACTCGGTGCGTACATAAAAAACGTAAGGGGATTGGGATATAAGATAGAGGCAAAATAGCTTGTACAGAAAGCTATATCTCTACATTCTCTTACCCACTTTGCTAATTCTTTTTGGACTCCTTCTTTTCTCTCAAAACCTATTAGAAAAGGGGATAAAAACTTTACAACAGAAAAGCCTTCAGAATTTCGCCTTTTCAATCATTCAAAAAGAAGGTCAATACCTTTTTCCCAATGACAAAAATAAAGGGCTGTTCCAAAATCTAATTTATCTCGACTCTCTAACAGGAAATAGAATTACACTCATTGACACCAGTGGTGTTGTAATCTTCGATTCACGGGAAAACCCGGCACGTATGGATAATCACCGCTGGAGGCCCGAGGTGTCGGAGGCATTAAGGGGCAAAATCGGATTTTCTCAAAGGGAAAGTCAAACCCTAAAGAAAAGAATGCTATACTGCGCAGTTCCCGTAAGAAAAGGTGATACCATCATAGGTGTAGTAAGAGTGAGTGAGTATGAAAGTGGACTCGTAGATACCTACAAAAAACTGAAAACGACCTACATCCTCTTTATTTTCACCTTCACCATAATCGCATTTATCATCTTAACCGTCCTGGATTCAGCTTATCGAAAGGATATATCCTGTTTTCTGCAGGCCTTTAAAAAACTCTCAGAAAATGATTTCAGTGTAAGAATACTATGGAAAAGGGAGGGCCCACTCAAAGAGCTGGCTGAGCAGTTCAATGAAATGGTGAAAAAGCTTTCTCAAACACAAAAAGTCCTCGAAGATACTGAACAAAAATTAAAAACGATCCTTGAGACGATACCTTTTCCCGTGGGAATAATCGACAGTAAACTTAACATCCTATATTCCAACCTGCCCTTTAAAACACTTTTTGCAGATGAGAAAGAGAAAACAGACCTTTTATCCCTTGAAATTTTGAGGCAGGCAAGAAGAGTATTAAAAGAATCGGAGACCCAGGGGTTAAAATATGAGTCCCAATGGAAGGGTAAATACTACCAGGTTTACTTGAAAAGAGTGGGAAACCTTCCCCAAGTAATCTTAATCGCCATTGATGTTACGGATGCCTTTGAAAAAGAAAAGGTAAAGAAAGAGCTAATTTCCCACGTATCCCATGACCTCAAAACCCCCCTTACCATCATTAAAGGCTACGGAGAGACCATTCTCGAAGAGTGCAAGGATGAAAACATTAACTATTACACTGAAAACATTTTAAAGGCCGTTGATGAACTCTCACAACTGATAACAAAGCTTAACACCCTGTCAAAAGTGGAAAACCTTCCTGAGGTGGAAGTAAAAGAGTTAAAACTTAAGGAATTTGTAGAGAGCATAATAACACCTTTCAAGCATGTCGCTTCTAAAAAAGGTCTTGAATTCCATTATTCTATCAAAACGGACACTGAAACGGTAAAGACCGACCCGGAAAAACTCAAAATGATCATCGTAAATCTCCTTGACAACGCCGTGAAATTTACGGAAACAGGAGGGGTGGAACTTGAAGTGGTAAAGGAGGGAGATGAGCTCAAAATAACAGTTTCCGACACGGGACCAGGCGTCCCGGAGAACCTAATCCCGAGAATTTTTGAGAGGTTCTTTACCCTTGATAAGTCAAGGGGAGCAGGTTTTGGCCTGGGTCTTGCCATAGTGAAACATGCAGTCCAAGCACTAAAGGGAAGGATAGACGTAAGAAGTCAAGTGGGGCTTGGAACCACTTTCACAGTTACTATTCCTAAGGTTAATCCCCTTTAACCCAATCTTAACAATTCCTTAACACTCCCGTTCCATAATTTTAACGCTAACAAAAGGGGGCAAAATGCCAAACCTAAAAACAGTAAAACTGTGGGTAATAATGGCCCTGACAATACTTCTCGGGGCCCAAACTGCCAAAGCCCAGGACGCAGTAAAGGTCTCCGGAGTGATGTTTGGAGACATATACTACATCAACCAATCCAACATTGACACCTTAAAGGGAAAGTATGGGTTTCTTATAAGAAGAATCAATTTAACCTTCGACAAGAAGATCGAAGAGATAGCGGCTGTGAGAGTGAGGCTTGAAATGGAAAGTCCCAACGTTGATAAAACACCCGAAACAAAACTGGCTCCTTACCTCAAAGATGCATACTTATCTTATAAAATTGGAAATGTAAAGTTTGCTTTTGGTGTGCAACCTACCATTATCCTCGAAACTCCAGAGAAGATTTGGGGGTTAAGGCCGGTAGAAAAGACCCTTCTCGATTTCCAGAGGGTTGTTTCATCCAGAGACCTTGGAGTTTCAGCGAATTTCAAACAATCCATAGCAGAACTTAACCTGTTAGTCGCAAAAGGTGGCAAGAATAAATTAAATAACTATTTTGGTATCAAAATTCAACCCTTCGAAGGTCTAACCTTTGATCTTTCAGGACGCTATGAATTAATTGACGACTCAAACACTGGACTCCTCCTAAGACCCTTCATAGGCTACGAGATGCCCACCTTCAGAACAGGAATGGAGTTTGCATACTATAAGAAAGGTAATGATAAGCAGGGATTCGCATCAATCTTCGCTGTCAAAGAAATCACAAGAAGAATGGAGGTCTACTTAAGATACGATAGATTGATGCAGGCCAACCCAGAAGCCAATAAAATCGCCTACATGCCCCTTTCCAAGCTCTCAAAGGCTAACATACTGTACGCAGGCATCTCCTACAAAATCATCAAAAATGTCTCCATCGCCCCCAACATAGCTTATGCAATGTATGACAACAGAAACATCACAAATGACTTATATGCAAAACTCACTTTTAACGCCAGTTTTTAGGAGGTAAATAATGGTAAAGAAACTTCTTTTGGGCACCCTTCTTTTAGTTCTAACAGGCCTTGCAGGTGCACAGGGAGTAGAGCTCACCGGGGCAGGGGCAACGTTCCCCTACCCACTCTACTCCAAAATGTTTGATGTGTATTACCAAACCACGGGTGTGAAGGTCAACTACCAGGCTATCGGTTCCGGCGGTGGAATTCAGCAGCTGACAGCAAAGACTGTGGACTTTGCAGGATCCGATGCACCTATGACAGCTGAAGAGGAAAGTAAAGCCGGTTCAGAGGTTCTTCATATACCAACCTGCCTTGGCGCCGTGGTTATTACCTTCAACCTCAAGGGTATTAATGAACTAAAACTCACACCTGATATAATTGCGGACATGTACCTCGGCAACATCAAATACTGGAACGATCCAAGAATACAAAAAATTAATCCGGATATCAAACTGCCAAAGTTACCAGTAACACCTGTTTATAGGTCTGACGGAAGTGGAACTACCTTCGTTTTCTCAGACTATCTCACCAAAGCAGACATAAAGTGGGCAGAAAAAATGGGAAGGGGAAAAACTTTAAATTGGCCTAAAGGCGTAGGGGGTAAGGGCAACGCAGGCGTTGCTGCCCTCGTCAATCAAATCGAAGGAGCCATTGGCTACGTTGAATTAGCCTATGCAAAGCAGAATAATATGCCTGTGGCACTCATTAAAAATAAGAAGGGGAAATTTGTTAAGCCAGACATTGAATCCATATCAAAGGCAGCAGATGTAAAAATTCCTGAACACCTGAAGGTATCGATCACGGATACCGAGAATCCAGAAGGTTATCCGATTTCAAGTTTCACCTGGATCCTTGTATATAAAGACTTATCATACTTAAAAGACAAGAAAAAGGCCCAGGAGCTTCACAAACTACTCTACTGGATGACCCACGAAGGACAGCATTACACGAAGGAACTGGATTACGCGCCTCTCCCGCAATCCGTAGTAAAAATAATTGAGAAAAACCTTACAACCCTTACCTTCGAAGGTAAGAAGCTTCAATGATTAAAAGTTTCAAGGGAAAAACGGGCGAAGGGGGGATTCTACCCCCCTTCGCCTTTTTGAAGAGAAATAAATCAGAAGACTTTATTTTCATCCAAATTTTAAAGGCCTCAGCGCTTCTTGTATCCATTGTAATTTTCGCCTTTTTAGTTACCCTCTTCCTATCCAGCTGGCCTTTTGTTAAAACCTTCGGCCTAAGAGCTCTTGTCTCAAGAGTCTGGGACCCAATAAGTGAAAGCTACGGAGCCCTACCATTCATCGTAACTACGATCCTTGTCTCCATACTTGCCCTCCTTCTCTCAATTCCCTTTTCCCTCTCAGTTGCCTTCCTTACTAAAACAAGAAATTTATCTGAGCGCGTAAAAGACCTTCTAACCACTTCTCTTAACCTTATCGCCGCAATTCCTTCAGTAATTTACGGATTCTGGGGACTCTTCGCCTTAGCCCCCATCATGAGAATTCTTCAATTAAAATTAGGGTATCCACCTTATGGCGTAGGAATAATGACTGCCGTTCTCGTTCTAACAATAATGATAATACCTTTATCAGCCTCCATTGCATCGGAAGTCATGAAACTGGTTCCGGAGGAGCTGGAAGAGGCTTCCTACGCTTTAGGTGCAAACACCTATGAAACAAACCTGAAGGTAATACTTCCCGTTGCCAAATCAGGCATATTAGCAGGCTTTCTTCTTTCCTTAGGAAGGGCCTTAGGAGAAACTATGGCAGTGACAATGGTAATAGGAAACTTTAGTAACTTCCCTTCCAATCTTTTCGGACCTGGAAATACCATCGCCAGCCTTATAGCAAACCAATTCAACGAAGCTTCCGGGGTGCATCAAAGTGGCCTAATATTCCTTGGGCTTGTCCTATTCTTAATAACTTTAATCTTTAACTTCACCGGTAACCTTTTGATTTTGAGGAGAGTGCGGAAATGAAAACCAGAAAGTACATGGACAAAATCTTTAAAGCCGGAATTATAACCTTTTCGATTTTAACAATTGCCCCGCTTTTTATAATCCTCATCACCCTTTTGAAATGGGGAATAAATGCACTCAACCTTGACCTTATATCCAAGATACAAAGACCCGTGGGTGAAAGGGGAGGTGCATTAAACTCCATAGTCGGCACGCTAATCATAACAACTATTGCCACTATTATTGCCTCACCTATATCGATCCTTGCCGGTGTTTATGTTGCGGAATTTCCTGACAAATTGATAAGCAAAATCACCGCTGTAAGTTCCCGACTTATAGCTGGAATCCCTTCCATTGTAATTGGCATCGTTGTCTACCTGTGGTGTGTAAAACCTATGGGAGGATATTCTGCTCTGGCAGGAAGTATTGCCCTTGCCATTATGATGATTCCCAACATAGTTACAGCAACAGCAGAAAGTATTATGATGATACCAAAGGACTATAGAGAAGCAAGCAGGTCCTTAGGTGCGAATTTTACCAGGACAACCCTTAAAGTGATAATCCCCTTTGCGCTACCAGGTATATTAACCGGGCTCCTATCAAGCTTTTCGAGAATAGCGGGAGAGACTGCCCCCCTACTCTTTACCAGCTTTGGAAACCCATTCCTTAACCTTAATATTTTAAAGCCGATGAGCGCTTTGCCACTATTAATTTACAACTACGCTACCAGTCCTTACAGGGAATGGCACCAAATTGCCTGGGGGGCTTCCCTGATTTTAATTTTGATTGTTTTCCTTGTAAGTATAATTTCCCGCTTAGGAGTGAAAAAATGGAAAGCATAATTTTAACGGTTGAAAACCTGAATGTATTCTATGGTGAACATCAGGTACTCTTCAACATCAATTTAAAGGTCCATGAAAAAAAGATAACGGCCATTATGGGACCTTCAGGCTGTGGAAAATCAACACTTCTCAGGTCGATCAACCGAATGCACGAATTGTATAAAGATGTTAAAGTCGAAGGAAGAATATACCTAAAAAACGAAGACATCTTCCAAATGCCTCCCGAAGAAGTTCGCTCCAAAATTGGAATGGTTTTTCAAAAGCCGAATCCCTTCCCCCATATGAGCATCTATGATAACGTCATTGCTGGTTACATCCTTCGCGGAATAAAGTTGAAAAAAGAAGAAAGAGATGAGATTGTCGAAAAAAACTTGAGAAGCGTGGGACTCTGGGAAGAGGTTAAAGATAAACTCTTTAAAAAGGGAACTTTTCTTTCGGGAGGCCAGCAGCAAAGACTTTGCATCGCAAGGGCGTTGGCAATGAATCCCGACATCATACTACTCGACGAACCGACCTCCTCCCTCGATCCTCAAGCCACTGCAAAGATTGAAGAGCTCTTAGTCGATTTAAAAGAACGAGTCACCATCCTCATAGTTACCCACAACATTGGACAGGCCTCAAGGATTTCAGATTACGTCGCCTTTCTCTACAACGGGGTTTTGGTGGAGTTTGGCCCTTCTACTAAAATATTTACCACGCCAGAAAACAAGGTTACAGAAGAATTTCTATCAGGAAAATTTGGATGAGGAGGATAAGATGCTTGAAGAAAAGCTAAAGGAATTAAACACCGAAATTTTAGATTACCATACTCACGTGAGTAATATGTTCAAAAAAGCCATCGAAGGGCTTCTAACAAGAAATCAGGAATTACTCAAAAAAGTAATTGAGGAAGACGAAGTTTATGCCAACGAGAAAGAAAATTTAATTGATGAACTCTGCCTTGATTTCATTGCCCTTTACGCACCCAAGGCCAAGGTCTTAAGGACCGTAACTATGATTTTGAAAATGAACAACGACCTTGAAAGAGTTGGAGACCATGCTACCAATATAGCCCAGAGCTCGATGGTTTTGATTCAATATCCAGAAGTCAAAGAGCTCTACACTCTAATCTCAATTATGGCATCAAAAACCCTTGAAATGCTTAAAGAATCAATTGAAGCCTATATGAAGGAAGATGCAGCACTTGCGACTTCCGTTCTCACAAAGGATGATGAAATTGATAGATTGAATCAGGAAATTGTTAAAAAATCTACCTCTCTTTGTTCAACTCAGCTTATTACCCCAGAAATGCTGATAGAATTTACAGCAATTGCATCCAATATAGAGCGAGTTGCCGATCACGCCACCAACTTGTCGGAAGATGTAATATATGTGGTAACAGGCAAAACCTACAAGCACGGACACTATAAAGATTCCTGAAGTTCCTCCCTATTGACTCCTGTAAAAATATATTGTACTTGTTTCTGCGAAAGAGTTGTTATTACATTAAAAACTGTTGTTTAAGGGTCCACACTAATAACAACGAGTAGAAATAATCCCGGACAAAGCAAAAATTCGCCGTTTTTAATTAGAGGCCGATATCTTTCAAAAACTCAAAACAGCAAGGATTGTAGCACTGCAAACAACAACCTAAAAGCAAACCTCCTTTTGAAATTCTGTTATGCTGAATCTCTAAGGCTTTGAATACAACCCAAATTGGGGATTTGCAAATAGCACCAATACTCCCACCTAAATCCAACTGCTTAAAAAATTTTTTCTACTCCTATAGTCAACGCCAATTAATCTCGCAAAAAGAAGCCAGTCAACCCGTAGGGATCAAGGGTCCTCTTACCGCCTACGGTATATTCCAGTTTACTAGCACTTTCACTGCTCAAAAGCCAATTAGAAAAGCGCTTATTTCATTCAAAAGAGGGTGACACAAACTGGTTTGATTATAGCAAGCATCCTTCTTATAATAAAAAAGATGAATCTCGTAATTTCGATCCTGATAAGTTATCTTTATGGTTCCATTCCCATGGGGTACCTCCTCGGTAAAATGAAGGGAATCGATATAACTAAGCAAGGATTCAAAAAGATTGGCACATCCAATGTTTACAAAGTTCTTGGACTTCCCTATGCCATTCTAACTTTTGTTTTCGATTCAACAAAAGGCATTGTAGCAATATTAATCTCAAAACAGCTACTTTCCATTCCATTGGAACTGTCTTTTATCCCCGGAATTGCAGCAATCATTGGCCATAATTTCCCCCTTTGGCTAAAATTCAAAGGACACGGCAGGGGCGTTGCAACCTCTTTAGGTTTATCCTTTTATCTAATTCCTTCTATCACTATCAAAGTCTTCGTAATTTATGTTCTCATTACGCTGATCATTAAAAGTTCGGCACCAGCAACCCCCGTCTTCTTCACACTCTTAGTGATTGCTACGTGGCTAACAAAAAATCAAATCTGGGCTTTATATTTCACTCTAAGCCTATTCATTGTTTTCATCCTGACAAAGGTTGTAGTGGGATGGAGATATTTCTTGCAAAGTTCTGACAAATTTAAAGCCTTCTGGAATATCTTCGTGTGGGACAGAACAGAGTAAAATATCCGATTTAATTAAAAACCTTTCCAAGGAGAAGTTATTAATTAACCCAAATTTGTTATTCCCAGTCCAGTAATCTTTTCTCGCCCTCTAACTTCTTTATATCCGTAATATCCTGACTCACCTCTAATGTGCCAAGATACTCCCCCTTCTCGTCCCTCACCGCAAAATACCTTATGAAAATGTACCTATCCTTTACCCAGATCCAGAAATCTGCCACATCCCTTGTTCCTTTTTTAAATTCATCCAGAATTTTCTCAACCACGTGAAGACTTTTCTGAGGGTGGCAATTCTGAACCTTCCTACCTATAACTCCCCGGGTTCTAACAAAGATTCTGTCCTTAGTCTCGTTAAAAAACTTAACTTCGTCATTCTTGTCTACAAAGGTAATGTCAACGGGGAGGGTATTCAAAACTGCTATAAGCTCTTTTAGGGTGAAAGAACCACTGGGCAACTTAATAATCTCCTCCGTAACCCCCACCTCCTCACTCTTTTCCTTCAAAAGCTGAGGCTGTGGATAAAAGCAGCAATAACCTATCTCATCAAAGTCTCTTTTTACTTTCTGCCACTCTTCTTCCTTTGCCACTCTAAGTGCCGTTGGGAATAAAACGGAATTTTCCTTGAAAAAGTGGCTGTTAATAGTATTCAGCAATTTTTCAGCAAAATTTGCCATTGCGATGAAATCTTCAGAGTTCGGTGCCTTTTTGAATTTTTCATAATGGGCATAAAGATTTTTCTTAATTTCTCTTATCAAATCGTGTTCCATCCACATGATCTTGGGCGGCTCCGTAACTCCATATTTTTCAAGAAGGGGAAAAAGTGCATTCTCCTCTCTCAAATAGTGTTTTTCGGCCTCCTTAAAGTGATGAACCAAGTTTTCCAACGTTGAAAAGGCTTTTTCGTCCTGTAAGAAGGATTCGAGGGTGTGTTCTTTAAGCAAACCCACTAATCTTTTCGCGTTTTCCAGCATTATCTCATGCTCTTTCATTAAAATATTTACCGGATGGAAGGGAGAAGTCTTTCCTGCAGCAGTCTGCTCCCTTTGTACCGACTCTCTAAAAACTGCTAAATGGACCTCACATAATCGGATGATCTCATCCCGTGGAAAACCTTCCTTTATAAGGTCTTCCTCAACCCTCGCAATTTCCTCGCTGGTAACGTCACCGAAATTCTCTCTGAACCTCCTCTTCAATTCTTCAGGATTTTCACCTTCGTGTATTTTTCTTATAAGCTCTTTAAGAGCCTCTTTCTTTTTATCGAGTTCTTTCCCAAAGAGTTCACTCATGGCGCCTCCTTTTCCTACTAAATAGTAGGAATATGATAATGGGTAAAAGATGAAAATCAAACACCAAATTTGACTTTAATTCACAAATTCAGCCCAGCCCTTCTGTCTAAGCCATTGACAGTTCAAACTGAAAAGATTACATTTTTAAACACATATCAGGAGGGTTGTTATGAAAAAAGTTATGTTGATGTTGGGATGGGCTGGTTTACTCCTTGCCACCACCTACAACAATCCTGGTACAGGTAGCGTAACAGATGGTTACCTGAGGAAAAATGAAAGAGCTCTTTCAGGTTATCAATTTCTTGGTTACTCTACACAAAATGCCAACGCCGGCGCAAACCTCGATTCTCTCTTTGTAACCTGGGATAACATCAACCTTTACATCTTTCTCAAGACAAACAACACCGCGAGCTGGAATGTAGCCTATGGCTTTGCCATCGATGTCATTGGAGTCTCTGGATATACAGGTGGCCCAGATCCCAGCGATGCGTGGGGAAGAAAGATCGGCTTTGACAACGGAAGGGATGCCAATTACGAAATTTATTTCTGGTGGAATGGAGACACAGGCTCAGTAACCTCTTCAAATCTTTGCACCTACACAGGGAATGGTTGGAACTATACCACTCTTACGAGGGGTGAGAGGTATGAATTTACCGGCGATGCTTCGACGGGTCTTCAAACCCTCGAGATAGTGATCCCTTTAAGCAGCCTTGGAAATCCGACTTCCATAGCAATCTCTGCCTTTGTAGCAGGTGGTGATGGGTCCTCAGCCGTTGATGCCATCCCCTGCGAAGATGATGTTGCCGATAATAACTGGACCGATTCGGACTTTATATCCGAGATGTACGAACTGAATCTTTCCACCGCAAGAACTCCGAACTACTTTGTGATTCTGGACGGAATCTTATCCCAGGAAGGCTATATGACCGATGAGCAATTCTATACCACGGGCTGGTGGAACGCTTATGTGACCTGGGATGCTGAAAGTATTTACATCGGGTATATCTTCCAATCCTTAGAAGGAACGCCTAACTACGACCTTCACATCTACTTTGACACTGATCCACAGAAACATAAAAACTTCGGAAAGGGTTCTTCTATTTCCGCCACAGGTATCAACTTACCCTTTAAAGCGGACTATGGCTTTCACATCTATGGTCCATTTAATGCACAAAGGTTGGTATATTCCTCTGGTAGCTGGAGTGTAACAACCTTCAATGGTCAATTCTTTGCGGGGAGCGAAACCAATGGCACCAACGAAATCTCCATTCCCTGGAGCGATATAGGAAACCCCGATTCCTTTTATATGGTGATTTATTTATACAATAATGCAGACAATCTTGCCTACGGCATAGTGCCAAATTCTTCGAACACAAACGGAACAAGCACAATTAATACTTACCTTGGATTTTATAGAAGCAAAAACAACATCTCGCCAAACAACATTATCAACCAGTCTAACAAACTGCTTGAAGTTTATTCTGCAGATGCCAGTGGATCAGGTACTTTAGCCGACGCAATTAATGTAGCAAACAGCGACTTAGACCAAGATACGATTTTAATGAGGGTTCCAGCAGACATAAATCTAACTCAACCCCTTTTCCTTTTAAGACCCACCGTTCTCATGGGTCTTAACCAGCTAAGCCTTACCGGCGATACCACAATAAACGGCATAGTCATTAGAACAGATTCCTTGTGGGAAAACATAAATAATATTGAAATTTCAGGCCTAACCCTCAAAAAATTCCGAACCGCCATAAATCTCAAAGTTGGTAGCGAAACCTCAGTAAACAACCTCATAATAAAAGGAGTCACGGTAGATTCCACTCTTTGTGGATTTTACACGGGTGACTTTTCCGGTACCTCTTTGGACTATGGAACTATATATGGTCCCGCAAAGGTTACAATTTCTGGTTCTAATTTTAAGAACGCACTCTATCACGGAATCTATGGCCGCAGTGCCTCATCAAGCTACGGTGCCCTTGAGATCAACATAGATAGTACCAACGTCGAGAATTGTGGCAAAATTAACGCTGATTACTACGGTAAAGGTGGAATCACGGTAATCGACAACGTAAACTTCAAAGTTTCAAACTCCAACATTGCTAACAATTTCTGGGGAATTTTGGCATGGAATTCAACCTATGGTACAAATCCGGTTCAAAACGATACCATTTTAAATACAAAAGTAGCAAACTCTGACTCCATCGGCATTTACATAAGGTGCGATCAGGGGACCACAATCCAATCCGCCTACCTTCAAGGCGATTCCATCTTAAACAACGGTTGGATAGGTTTCCTTGTGACGGGATACCGTGGTGAAACAAACGGCCTCAGGGATCTAAAAATTTACAAAAACTTCATAGGCGATACTCGGGACACAAGGGACCAGGACGTAGGCTTAGCCCTGTACGATTGGAATTTGCCCGAGGGAAACAATGCCTTCGGATTTATCATTGGCGATGAAAACCTGGGGAATGTTTTTTACAGGAACATCACGGGCCTTCAAATCTTTACATCGAAGGCAAAGGGCCTTTCCATTAAATACAACCGATTTGAAAACAATACCTCAGGTATCGAGAACTCCAAGGCTGATTCCATTCTCATTCTCGCAGACACCTTCAAAACCAATACCTACGGAGTTTACCTTTATGGAACCAGCGAGGATTCGGCAAATTACAACACCATTTCCCGCTCCTCCTTTGAAGGTAATACAGGAAAAGGCATTTACATTGGTGATTACGCCAACGAAGGAATTCCACGCCTGGTGATCTTAAGGACCAGCTACATCCAATCCACCCAGACCCTCACCGTCGAAGGGACAAACACGCTTCCCTACTCAAAGGTTGAGGTATATGAAGGAGATGATGGTTCTAACTCTTATAATGGAAAAGTTTACCTTGGAGAAACCACATCTGACGGAGAGGGCAATTGGACCTTTACCACAACCTACTCAAATCCTGACTTTTCAAGTGTTTACATTACTGCTCTTGCTACAAGTCCGAAGGGAAGTTCTTCGGAATTCGCCGATCCATCGATTATATTGCCTATAAGCGAAAATCTAACTCGCAAATTTGATCTTAAGATCGCAGGAGGAAAAACCATTACTCTGACTTTCGAAAATGCCTTAGAGAACACCGTAAAAATCCAAGTTGCCGACGTTTCTGGAAGAATTGTAAAAAGCGATACCTATAACCTAAAGGGTAATGGCAAAATTGACCTTGGGACCTTCCCTAACGGAATCTATTTCGTGAATGCTGAATTTGGAAATAATAAGAAGATCTACAAGGTGGTATTAGTCAAATAAATTTAGCACTTTAGAGACGACTTTTTAAGGAGGGTGTTATAAGTATCTTATTGTATTTTTTACTTTCCGCCGGCCCTATAGCGGGGTTAACCCCCGATAGTGATTATCTTGTGTATTACGGGGAATGGAACGACGACATTTTGTTTAGGGCAAAGGATTTTGACCTTGTTATTCTGGAGCCCTCCGCTATTTCTGATGAACAGCTTCAAAGTCTCAAAAAGGGGCATGATGGGATTTCTGGGACCGATGATGATGTGATTGTAATTGCCTATCTTTCTATTGGAGAGGTAGATTCTGGAAATATTGTCGGAGATGGAAGAGGTCCCTGCTATTATGACACTCTCAGTAGCTCAATTATCTACACCAACAACGGTTTTGCCTCTTTTTATCTTGATGATGCCGACCACAATGGACTCCCTGACAGAAATGGAACTTGGGGAAGCTACTATGTAAACGCAGGTGATACCCTGTGGTGGCAATATGTTGACGCCAGGGCCGATGCTTTACAGGCAAGGGGATTTGACGGATTTTTCCTCGATACCATTGATACCGCAAACCCCTGGGGCCCTTACTTCTGGACCTATCGTGGTATGTCTCAACTTATTCAACATTTAAGAGAAAGGTATCCTCAAAAAATCCTCATTGCAAATAGAGGGCTTTTCTATTTTTCACCGAACTGGTATCAAAATACACCTTACAATATCAGGCCCTACATAAACGGACTTTTATTCGAAGATTACTACACTTCCTGGGACTGGCAAGCCGACACGGGTATCGTCTCACCCGATTTTGAAGAAAACAGAAACAATTGGGCAGTATGGGTTAATGAAGAGGCTTCACAACCTGACGGGTTCACTGTCTTTGCCCTCGATTACCTTAACCCTTCTCAGTCCTCTTATGAAACGATGTTACATAATCAAATTCAATATACCATAGTGGAGAACCACTGGCTCTCCTATGTAACTTACATACTTCTTGATACCATAACCTACGGCGTATTCCACAATCACCTCGAAGACCACAACCCACCTACTTGGAAAAGTCACATTGGGGTTTACGATATAAATTACCAGGGTGACTCCATTGAAATTCTTGCTGGCCTTGCCGA
The DNA here is from genome assembly GCA_039803545.1 of candidate division WOR-3 bacterium. Classification (NCBI taxonomy): domain Bacteria; kingdom Pseudomonadati; phylum Caldifarciminota; species Caldifarciminota bacterium. The sequence continues at coordinate 285,905 of JBDRYS010000002.1, forward strand.
AGACCAAACGCCCCCCGTTAATTACTACGTGTACTATTCAACTTCTCCCTTTAATTCACCTGAAGAAGCCGCAGACTCCATTGGTCCCTTAACATATCAAGTGGTAAATAATCTTGTCCGCTTTCGCATACCAGCCCTTCCACCTGGAACATATTATTTCATGGTTAGGGCAAGGGATAATTGCAATCCGCCACATGAGGATAAAAACACGACACTCAAAGAATTAATCATCCAATGCGTAAAGGAAAAGGGCGAAAAAGTCCTTTTTTCCAAAGATGGTACTTTAGACCTTTCATCCATTTCAAACCTTTTAGGTGATATCGATTACTTAGAAATCTACTCTGCTACTGGACAAATCGTATTTAAAGCAAAATCGGCCCCACAAAAAGAAATCACTTTGCCTCAGGGCGTTTATCTGGGAAAGGTAAGACAGAAGGGCAGAGAATTAATCTTTAGAATCATCGTTCTAAATTAATTTAAGATCGAAACAGGTTCAATTAATATCATCAAGCTCAAAGAAGATGCAAATTGTTCTTAAAACAAATAGATAAGTGCTCTATAAGCTCCGAAATTTCTTTAATTAAAACCTCTCTTCCTTTCATCATCCCTGTGCAATTTTTGCATCCCTTCGCGTTTCCTCAACATTACATCTACTCCAACGATAGCCTATTATTGTTCTGATAACCATTGGAGGCTTCTCATTTTTGTTGTAAGCCCTGTCGAGCTTCCTTTGCAATTTGATTATTGCTTCTTTTAATTTCACTATCTTCAGGGGATTACTCAATAACGCGTTGCTCCTCGCTCATAGTACAAAAGGATGCAGGATAGTGGTCGTTTTATTATTTTGTTATTTTTGGTGAAGCAATCCCATTTCAAGTAGATAAACTTTGAGGAATGCCGTTCACCTTATAAAAACGTGAAAAACCTCTGCAGTTATAAACACATTATATTTATTGAAATTCAAGGAAAAATGCAGGACTGCTTTATGGATACGATTACAAAGAAGCATCCCTTCAATCACTGAGCACATTTTTTAACATAATGCATACGGCAAAAGAAAACAACCTTGCAATTATAAAAACCTCTTGGAGGCATGTAGAGTGATAGGAAAAATTTTCCAAATGAATACTATATCTTAAAACTTCCAATGTACCCTGAATTTAGAGGCTCAGGCTTTGGCACAAAACTTATGCTTCATGCAGAACAGACTGCAAAAAGAAGAAATCTTAAATACACTTCACTTGATATAGAAAAGGAAACTGCTGTAAATCTATAAAAAAACTTTAAGCTACAAATTATTAATGAATAACACTTACCCTCAACGCAATTCACTTTTTACCGAATGACAAAAAGTTAGGCGAGGCGCTTCTCCTTCCCAAAAAAAAGGAATATCAATGTCCCCAAAATGCCAAAACTAAACGCCGTCATAAAATTTACCTTTGGGCTAATGTTCCACAAAAACCCTGCTGAAAATGCCGCAATAGATACAATTACATCGCGAATAAGATAGTATGTGCCAAATGTCGATGCCTTTGCATCCGCTGGTGCAAGGTCAAGTATGAGGGATTTTCTTGTAGGTTCACCAAATTCTTTCAAACCCCTTATTATAAATGCAGCGACAAGCGTTTCGAAAGTCCTTGAGTAGTAGATAATAAGAGGGAAGATTGTAAAAAAGATAAATGTTATTACAACAAAAGGTTTCTTGCCAAATTTGTCTGCAAGGTACGCAATCGGTATATACACAAGCATTGCTGTTGTCATCTCAATTGCTGTAAGCACACCAAATTGAAGCGCACTAAAATGAAGGTAATTAACAACCCAGATTACAACAAATGCATATGGTATTTGCTCCGCAAACCTGATGAGGATGTCAGATATAAGCAATACCCTAAGTTCTGGGTTTATCCCCGAAAAAGGCTCTTTTAGGCTCATCCCCTTCCCTTTAATTGAAGGGTCCTCTGCCATATATTTTCTAATAAAGAAGATAGATACAAGTGCAAGGACAAGCGCACACAAAAAAGCAACCTTTACACCAATAACCGTCCCATAAACGCCTATGAGTGCTCCACCAAGTATGGGACCAAGCCCCATAGGTATCCTTCTTACAAGAGAATGGAGGGAAACACCCATTGTTTGCTTTTCCTTCTTCACGGATTTAGAAACAAGGCTCATAATAGCAGGAAGCGAAATTGCACTCCAGGAAATAAAGAAAACTGCGCCAATAAGCACTGCCTTCCATCCCGGGAAGATTATGACAATAAGATAGCCAATCATTGCCATTACAATAAAAACAATTAATGACTTTTTGTAGCCAATCCTGTCGCTTAGATACCCTCCGGGGAATGCATAGAGTGCACCCAGCAGGTTATCCATCCCATTTAAAAATGCAACAAATGCAGAAGATCCACCTACCGCAACAATGTAAAGCGGTAGAAATCGCTCTGCCATTCTCTCACCAAGCCCAAGGAATATCACCATTATGAGCATGGTGATCATTGTTTTATTCAAGCCAAGAAAATCAATTATTCTTTTTAAAAAAGGCTTTTTCGTTAAATCCATATTTATTTGCAATTTTCCTTTGCTAATTTCAATTTTAAAAACGCATAAAGTGCATCATAAATCAGAAATTGTCTTTCAAGATTCTCGATGTCATCAGGAAACATCAGCGAAAATCCAGAGGCAATCGCTTCAAGCCCAGGCGCATAAGGATCCGCATGGAGATTCCCAGTGTCCGCCGCATTAACAATATCTGCCATTCTTTTAAGAACGGGGTCTTTCAAGCCATATTTTTCCAGGATTGTAACAAAACTGCAGTGTCCATCCTTATGCCCCAACTCCACACCTTCCGCGTCAAATGGAATCGCTCCTGTTTCTTCTGCTATTTTCTTTACCATTGATGGTGCAACAAACAAAAACTCAGCCTCTGAATCAATAAACCTTTTTATAAGCCAAGGACATGCAACCCTATCAACATGCACATGTGCTCTTGTTACCCATTTCATAATCGCCTCCTTATAAAATCGTAAGTTGCTAAGTCTTATTTTATTACTTTTTACAAAAATAGCAAAATTTCAAAAAATTCGGTGTTTATGAAATATCCATTCAATTAAAAGATCTTTGTTCAATCCCCCGATATGAAGTCATGCATTTTTAACGATACTAATTTCACAAACTATGTATTCCCAAAAATCAAGTATATTTAAACGATCGCCTATTATTGGTCCGACGCCCATTGGAGACTTTACTTTTCTTGTAAGCCCTGTCAAGCTCCCTTTACAATTTGATTGTTGCTGTTATTTCACTATCTTCATGGTATTAATCAATAATACGTTGCTCCTCGCTCATAGTACAAAAGGATACAGTATAGTTGTCGTTTTGTTATTTTTGATGAAACAATCCCATCTTTAGTAGATTAATTTTGAGGAATGCCGCCTCCTTGCCCTTTCAAACCTAACTCCTTATAATTCAATAACATGCTTTTTGTTTTATCTATTCTTGGGATTTTAGCGGGCTTATTTTTGTTTACCAAGCCCGTTTTTCTTCAGAAAAAAGCAAAAAAGCAAGATCTTTTCTTGTCAATCATTATACCCGCAAGAAACGAAGCCCACAACCTACCCAATCTCTTAAACAGCCTTAAAAAACAGACCTACAAAAATTATGAAGTAATCGTTGTTGACGACCAATCCAAGGACAACACTGCACAGGTCGCCAGATCCTTAGGCGCAAAGGTTATCGAAATTAAAGACAAACCGAAGGACTTCTTAGGAAAGCCCTTTGCATGCTATACGGGATATAAAAGGGCGAAGGGTGAAATCCTTCTCTTTGTGGATGCCGATGTCCGTTTCGACTCTCCTTGCGCCCTCGAGAAAATTGTTGGAGAACTGGAGGATTTTGAAGGTGTTATTTCCGTTTGGCCATATCACAACATAGTTCATTTCTATGAAAATTTCAGTGCTATTTACGCCATTATTTCATCGATGGCCTCCCGGAGCTTTTCTCTCATTTCAAAAAGAGTCACAATCAAAGGACTTTATGGTCCCTTAATTGCAATAAAACGCACTCACTACGAAGAAATAGGGACTCACGAGGCCTTAAAGAAGGAGGTCGTTGAAGATTTCAAACTGGGAAATTTACTTGCAAAAAAGGGCATCCCCATAAAAAACTTCCTTGGTGGGGAAGACATATCTTTCAGAATGTACCCTGGCGGTTTTAAAGAGCTCTGGAAAGGTTGGACCAAAAATTCCGCCCTCGGGACAGCAACGGTAGATTGGGGAATAGTTATACCGATACTAATCTTTCTATTGGGCTCCTTAATACCATTTCTATTTATCACAACGCCACCCTTCCATTATATTTACATAATGTACGCAGCCCTCATTTTCCATTTTCTTAAAAGAGTCGGAAACTTCTGGCCCATAGTGCCTGTTATTTACCCCCTCTTTGTTGCCTTTACCCTTTCAGTAATTGCTTACTCCTTCTATGCAACTCACGTACTCGGTGCTGTTGAGTGGAAAGGGGTAAAGATTTCCACAAAAGGCTAATTAAACAGGCTGTTCTTCCAACCTTAACTTATAAACTACCCTGAGAAATCGGATTCTATTGTACCTCTGGATTATCAAAAAGGGAAGATTAGTTACAAGCACAAAGATCAAAAGATAAATACTGGCAGAATAAGGATTCCACAAAAGGGAAACAGGATAAAGCAAAATTGGAATCCAGTGGGTTAGCTCAGCCCTGCAGGTCTCAAGGATAAATCTCTCAAAATAATTGAGGTCTTTCATCTTTTGCAACTTCTTCTTATTAAAGGGATTGAACTTGAAAAATTCCCCACACTCGGGAAGCCTATCTTTCCATTTCTTTATGGCAAAAAGAGTAGTGTAGAGCCGCCCATCAAACTCAAACTTCCTGGGCCTAAAAAGAAAATTATTGGCATCATAAAACTCCGGTGGAATAAAATGGACAATAATTCCCGCAAAAAACATCACCACAAGCCAGAAGAGAAAGTTAATTATAAGTAAACTCATACCTTAGAAATTTTAAGGAACAAAAAGCGAACTGGAAAGGAGAAGTAAAAGGCACTCTTTAACCTCAACTGCCCAATTTTTCTTGTTAAAGGACATCTCTGGTCGTAAATTGGAAATAAATGTGTAAATTTCTTACAAATCCCGTTCTATTTTACATAGCAGGACGGAATGTTTTTTTAACAAAATTTTTAGCTGAAAGCACCTTTTAAATTCACTCTCTAAAACCGTTTCAAAATTCCCACATCTCAACATTATGTTTAAAACTAAGCCTTTTCACCCATTGGCTATCTCTGCATTCTTCCATAAAAACTTCAAAAGTTGAACCTCGCCCAAGCTTAAAAGTTTTAAGAACTTCACCGTTGAAAATACCTTTATTCTCACCCCATCAATCTCTGATTATGTTATTTCCTTTCGCCTTTGAACCCGCAGCAGGTAGAAAAACTGCCTTCGAAAATTAAATCATTTTCTACGAATCTTTAACTTTTCATATTGACCCGTTTAAGCAATTCCGCCCATATTGTAAAAGAAAAACTCTTCTCCTTTTCAGCGCCTCTTTTAATCAAATAACCTTCCAAGTTTGAAAACTCTTTACAACTTGAATTCAAACCGCAACTTTTATAATTTATCCGGGAGGTTATATGGAGCTCACAAAAGAGGGATCTTACATTGCAGTGGTAATGGAACACGGTGAAGACCTGGCGGGCAATTTGAAGGAGATTGCCGAAAGGGAAAAGGGAACTCCACTCCTTGTGATTGCCTCTGCCCTCGGAATGCTGGAGAAGATAAGGATGGGCTACTGGAATGGTAAAAACTACGAAATTCACGAAATTGATGAGCCATCGGAACTTCTCGGAATTTCCGGATTAATTACACCTAAAACCGATCCTAAATATCATCTCCACATCATTGTAGGCCTAAGAAACGGTCAAGTAATGGGAGGCCATTTCATCGAAGCCCGCATTTGTAACACCCTCGAAATGTTTTTAATCACCTATGACATACCAGTAATTCGTAGGGAAGATGGAGGACTCAAAAAATTGAGATTTGTAAAATAAGCATAAACAATTCTTAGCTCTTGAAATTACGGAAGGGGGATTTTATAATTATATTACGTGGGCCCGTAGCTCAACCGGCAGAGCAGCGGACTCATAATCCGTTGGTTCGGGGTTCGAGTCCCTGCGGGCCCACATTTTATTTTGGACCTATTCAACGGTAACACTTCCTGTAACTGTCTCGACAAAAATCTTAGCCTTAGAAGGCTCTTCACCTTCTTCCTTTAGACCCTTTTTGATTCTCAGCGGGAGTTTATCAACACCCATCTTTTTAAGCTCAACATCACCGGATACCGTTTTCAGATTGACAACCCCACGAAGCCAGGTCGGTGTAATGGTACAAACTATATCTCCGTTTACCAAATCTACCTTTACCATGTCAAACTCAGTTTTTTCACCAAGTTTAAGGCTTCCATTAATTCCACTGACTTTTAGGACCTTACCCATCGCTTCATCAATTTCAAAGTCCCCATTGACAAGTGAAAACTCAATATTTTCCTTTGCAATGAGGCTCTCCGCCTCCACATCCCCATTGACCACGGAAAGTTCAAAGTTGTTAAGGTCCAAATCTTTAAGCTTTAAATCTCCATTCACAAGATTAATCTCCACGTCCTTCATCTTGAGACCTTCAATGTCTACATCCCCGTTGACATTCTCAATTGCTAAACTAAGACCCTTTGGAATCCTAATCTCCAATTTCCCTTCATACCCTTTTTCGCTCCAAAACCCACGCACCCTTTCTGCTACGCTCCTTTTATCCCTGATAGTCAAAATTCCCCTTTTACCAAGTCTCGAAAAATTGTACTCAATGGAGTCAGGGAAAAACTCACCCTTCTTACCGCTTATGAACATCTGCGATTCCATTTTGTTATCTAACCCTTCTTTCACATAGATATCGAGCCTTTTTATCTTATCCACTTTGATCTCGATCGACTCTATGCCTTTCAAGTCTTCATTAAGGACAAAGGTGGAGGAACTATCGAGCACCGTTTCACTTTTTACTATATTCCTTCTAAACCTGTGGACCCTTTCGGTACTCCTTGGCGGAAAGATGATTAGCAAAAGAAAGATCAAAAGAAAAATTACGGCAATGATGCCCCTTGCAACCTTGTCTTTTACGATCATTTCAAGGCCAATTAAAACCAGTATAAGTGGCCAGAATCTTCCAACGATACTCCAAACGCTCTCGGTAATGAATCCAAAGTTCTTCAAAAGAAAAAGGACACCAAAAATCAGGAATAAAATTCCGAGCCATATCTGCCCGCCTCTTTTTTTCATGGCTACCCCTCCTTCCTATTAAACCCTTTGACTATCACCCACACGCCAAGGATAATGAGGAAAACGGGCCACACTTTTTCAAAGGGAAGGAAAAGCCCAAAGTAGTTTTTAACAAGAAAGTAAAGGCCAAGAAGTACAAGGAAAATACCACCGACAACTTGTACGTTTGGGCTACTCTGCTCTTCAACCCCACCTTCTTCTTTCTTTTCCTCTCCATCCTCTTCTGGCACAACAATCCAGGCAAGAATGTAAAACAAAATCCCAAGACCATCGGCAAGAGCAAGGAGGACCATAGCAAGCCTTATAAGGCTGACATCGATATTAAAATAGTCAGCGAGCCCTGCACAAACCCCACCTAACACTCTCCCCTTTGCTTTTCTCCTGAATTTCTTCATGTTACTCCTCCCTCGGTATTATTATCCATGCCAGGAGGTAAAACAAAAGTCCACCTCCCCAGGCCAATATCAGTGCTATTAAAATCAATCTTACAAGGACAACATCCACGCCGAAATATTCGGCAAGCCCAGCACATACCCCCCCTAACACCCTGCCCTTTTTCTTTCTCACCAATTTTTTCATCTTTCCCTCCTATTCTTCATCAACTTTTGAAAACTTTATGATATTAAAATTTCCGTAAACCTTCAAAATTCCAAGTGGGTTTGAAAACTCAATCGATTTATCCTCGACCCTAAGCCTGTTTAGGAGCCCCGTTCTGTGAAGGGTAACCTTATTCGTGGAAACTATCTCTGAACCCTCAGCATTGAAAAGGTAATCAATTTTATTCACATAACCACTAATCTTGAAGGTCCCTCCTATTATCGTAATGTCACCGTAGTCCTCTGCTCTCTTACCGGAAACGGCTGATGCGCCTCTAAACTGGCTAATATTCAAAAGGTAAACCTTCGCACTTTCTGTGTAAACAGAAAAAGAGGAGAATCTCGAGTTTAAATTAACCTTCAGGGTATCAATATGTTCAAGATTTATTTTGATTTTGGAAAATTCTGCATAGAGGTCCAAGGAGAGATTTCTCACATCCGACGAGAGGTAAAGTCTAATCCTTTTACTGGTCAATGGTGGCAAACTACTTGAAAGGTCGCCAAAGTCGTAGACCAGTTCACCCTTTGCAGGGTAAGCCCTGGGGAGAGCCCCGAGGGCGTAGGTACTCTCCCCAGGCTGGATGATAAGCTCAATACCCTGCAATCTGCCTTCGATACGGAGGGTAGCCTTTTCCGCAGGAGGCAATAAGGTTCCAAAAAGGAGAAAAATAGCCCCTATCATATCTTAGTGTTAAACCTCATATAGTATTTTATCTGGTTTGATGCCTTATCCCTTGTCACAAATACGCTGCAACCGTTAAAGATGTTGATTCCCCCAAGGAAATCTCCATAGAACTTTCCATCAACAAAACCACCGTAGACTCCAACAATGAAGTCGATGAATTTGGTTGGCACAATTAAATACTCATGGGCGAGGACAAACTTTTTGGGTGAGAAATAGCCTGTGGGATAACCCGGGAGGGTCGTTGGGCCACCGAGGGTGAAACCATATGGGAAGCTATCACAATCGGTGTAGCCAGCGCTTATCTTATGGTAAAACTCCACAGGAGAAATTTGGGTTTTCCCTTCTAAGTCTGCCTGAATCCTCAAAACCTTTTTATCGATTGGAGTTTCAAGGTAATATTCCCCTGAAAATCTGGCAAAGTCACTGTATCCCAGTTCGAGCTTTACCATTCTGTTCAACCCCTCAGGAACCGCAGGATTTATTCTATAATTTTTGTCTTTATAGAATAAGGAAAAGTTCGTCCTTACCTTCAAACTCTCCTGTTTCCTCTGGACGTAGGAAATCTTAGTTCCAAAGCTCTTCACCCTTGTAGTCAGGTAAAGATCAAACCCCTTAGATTTGTAAAAATCCTGAATATCATCCTTAAAGAGTAAAGCCTGCCACGTATTCTCGCCCCTCGTTACCTTCCAGAAGTCGGGGTAAGTATGGTAGTTGTATAAAGAAAGCCCGGTCCCAATATTCACATCTTTTATCGGGAAGAACTTTTCCACATCTAAATAGTACTGAAACTTTTTCGAGGCAGTCCCATAACCAATGGCAACCGTGTATCTACCCCAATCCTTCACCGCGTCAGAAGACGGGAAGAATAAAAGACCATCTACTCTGTTAAAGGAAAAAATTGGGAAGTATGGCTCAAAATGCACAAAGACCTCTTCCTTCTTGTTCGTGGTTTTTGATACGTTCACGAGATTTTCAATTTCGAAGGGAATGTCAACAGAACCTGAAACCGAACTTACATTATAAGAGTAAAGGCTATCCACGTAAAGGGTATCGGGCTTCTTGATTGTAATGTCACCCCTCACACTGCTAACAGTTACACGACCGGGGATAAAATCGAGTTCCACGTCTCCATTCACTGAAGTTACTTGGATTGTAGGCAATATACCGGGATCTGGCTCCAGTTCAACGTATATATCGCCGAAGACATTTAGTAACACCAAGTTCGCTATGGGCTTTCCTGATACTTCAATATCTCCCTTGACATTCGTGGCATTAACCAGTTCACCACAGTAAGGGACATTGGCCACCACTTTAAAATCAGAAAAGATGCCGCTCAAAGAAATCTTTTCTGTGGTTGCGGGTATTTCTATTTCCAGGCTCTTCTTGCCCTCTACCTTGATTACGAGTTCCCCGTCCTTTAATTCCGTGCTGTATCCTTCCTCTTCAGAGAAATCCACTCCATCAACGCTGTCAATGACGACGGATACTTGGTGTCCTGAGGATTTAAACTCAGGACCACTCTCTCTAATTGTAACACTTTTTACATTTTCTGCAGATATTTTACTGAGTAACAACAATGCCAATAGCAGGTTCATACCTACACCTCCACCTTTTTGTTGAACAGTATGATCCCACTTACGATAAGGACGACACCAGCAAGAGCTCCGGCCGCCAGCCCTTGATAATTTGTGCCGCCCATTATCGTAAAAGTCTCTCCCCCTATGGTATGAAGGATGGGAGCCTGATCAGGCAAAAAACCGAATACCCTTTTAAAAATGGCTATAAGCTCCGACAATAGATAAAGGTAAACAAAGAACAAAACTGCATTTACAAAGAAATTTTTTGTTTTTAGCGAAAGTACAAGAATCTCATAAAACTGGAACACAATAAAAAGGAAGAGAGCCAAAAGGAAGAAATTGAAGGCGATATAAGTAATCGTCTTTACCGCTGAAATAAACTCCGCCTTTCCAATGGCCTTTGTAATAAGCATGTAAAAGAGTGGAATGTGAGAAAAGAGCGTAATACAAAGGGAAAGGAAAAGCACTTCGGTAAAAAATGCCAAAAATTTAGAGGTGACAATTTCTCGTCCATCAACGGGAAGGGATAAGAGAAATTCTAAAGTGTTTCGATCCTTTTCCCTTTTTAAGGAAGAAAAACCTCGATAAATCGCATAACCAAGAACCATTATGAAGGAGAAGACTACAATCAAAATCGATAAAAAAGCGAGGCTCCGGACATCTTTAAAGTTCTTAACTAAGCCGTAAATTGTCATAGCGAGAATGAGCCCTGCAAAAATCAAAGTGTTAATAAAATTTTCCCTGATATCTTTCCAGATAAGTTTTGCTATCATGACAAACCTCCAAACACATCAAAATACATGGCCTTTACCGATTTTCCGTATTTCTCCCTTAGTTCCTCACAATTTTCGTCAAGAACCACACTACCTTCCTTAAAGAAAATGACCCTGCTGAAAATCTCCTCGAGTCCTTCGACAAAGTGGGTGGAAATTAAAGCAGTCCTCTCACCCCCGATCAGGAATTCCTTTAAAAGGTTGAGAATCCTTTCCCTTGAGAGCATGTCAATACCTGAGAAAGGCTCGTCTAAAAGCATCACTTCGGGTGACCTTGAAATGGCCATAATCACTTTAAGCCTCTGCCTGTTCCCCTTTGAAAGTTCTCCCACCTTCTTATCCAGATCAAGACCTTCCTTTCTTAATAGTTCCTTCGCCCTTTCAACGTCCATATCAGTGTAGAAAGATTTCAGGAAAACAAGAAGCTCTTCGATCCTCATCCATTTGTAAAAAACATCGTTTTCCGAGACGTAGGCAATATTTTTTTTTACCTTTTTAGAGACAAACCCACCTAAGACTTCAACGTACCCCCGAGTCGGCTTTACAATCCCCGTGAGAATCCTTAGGAATGTGGACTTACCACTTCCATTGGGGCCACATATGCCCACAATCTCACCCTTCTTTATCCCCAAAGTAACATTTTGAAGGGCAATAACCGTACCATATTTTTTGTAAAGATTGGCAACTTTAATAACCTCGCTCATTCGAGCATCTCCTTTAAAAGGTCAAAAATTTCTTTCTTAGAAATCCCCAATTCTTCCAGTTCTTTTCTGTACCTTTCCACGAGTTCTTTGACCATGGTCTCTTTAATTCTTTCAACGATGTTTACATCCTCATTAACGAAATTCCCCTGTCCCCGCTTTGTAAAAATAGCACCTTCCCTCTCCAGCTCTTCGTATGCCTTTTGAACGGTGTTAGGATTAACACCGAGGAAAAGTGCCATATCCCTAACGGAAGGAATCTTATCGCCGGGCTTTAAAATACCACGTACGATGAGTTTTTTCACAAAATTCATTATTTGCAAGTATATAGGCAGGTTTGGATCGAAATTTGGTTTTTTCATTTTATCAAGTGTCATAGTTTAATAATACACTATTGCACTCGAACTGTCAAGAGGGGGTACCATTGGGTTTGCAAGAACTTAGAAAAATCAAGGAATTCAAGATTTTTAAACTTCATAAATTAAATACAATTTCGCACCACAAGATCTAATGCTCAGGTTTTTGTCCAGAGGACGGAGCTTCGTGAAATTTGAAGATAACATTCAACAAAAGTTAAGTTAAATCGCGTTGAAATTTAAGCATGTATAAGAAGTGATAAAATGGAAATAGGTAAACAATACATTTGTACCTCCTGAGGGTCCGTGAGGAAACCATAAACTACCCCCTACGGAGCGCCTGGATCGAAATCCTTCTTTAATGTATGTTCCTATTGCCCGGTGTAGTCCATTCATTATGTCGCCTTGCAAGCAGAAAAAAGGGTTGCCATTTATGCTAGAGGGATAGGATGAACCTTTTAGAAACCCACTGTACCCCAGATTTACCGGTAGAAGCACTTAGAGAAATAAACAAGTCTTTGTGAGAGTTTAATTAAAACAAGGGCAAGTTCCTTTGAAAAAGAATACCCCGAAAAATTTACTGAATGAGCTTGACATTTGAAAACTCTTTAAACTGAAAGTGTTATTAAATAGTAGCAAAAACCACCATTTTCAACAACTGGCACCGATAAGGTAGCCTCTTGTAAGAACCGAACAACCATAAAAGAGAAATAAATCTGTGAAGTCCCATCTTGATTCAAAACAGCTCATCTCAGGTTGCCTTTTCAAAACTTTCGAGGCGAGATCTATTAGAAATACTTCTACGTAATCTGATTTTAATTAAAAGTTAACTTTCCTTCTACCGGCCTCGTAAAAAGGTTTTCTCAAGCAGGCGTAGAAGCCACTTAAAGTTCATTCCCCTGCTATCAGCCTCTATCGCTGAGCCTACTGTCTAAAAAATACGGAGTTAAGGAGTTCACTTTCCTACCATCGGCCTACCTGCTATTATGTGACCTCGTTATTGCTCTATTAAATTTTCTGTCTATGTTACGTATTAACTTTGAAAACGCGGTGTTTAAATTTTAAAATTTTACGACGCGCTACTTCTCATTAAATTTAAAGAATAAAAAGGGGTGACGTACCGCCATCTTTCAACTCCCTTGCCGCGAAAAATATCGCCTTTAGAATAGATTGTTTTTCAACATCCATCCGTTTTCTCTTCTCTAATACGCATCTTATAATTTTTCCATGACAACCGTATATATTTTTGCAGTAATTTTTATTTTCTGGCTCGCCTTCAGATTTTTTGGTAAGTTCCTCGAAAACACTTACAAGGTAAAAGAAGAGGAACCCGTCCCCTCAAAGGAGAAATACGACGGCGTCGACTACGTTCCGACAAATAAATTGGTATTGCTTGGACATCACTTTTCATCCATCGCCGGCGCTGGACCCATCGTTGGGCCTATCATTGCGGGACTTGCCTTTGGCTGGGCACCGGCTATTCTCTGGATAGTACTCGGCTCCATCTTCATCGGCGGAGTTCATGACTTCTCTTCCCTGATAATTTCCATAAGACACGGTGGCAGATCCGTAGCAGAGGTAGCCAAAAAATACATCAACAAAAGGACTTATAAGATTTTTCTCGTTTTCATATGGCTCGCCTTAATGTACGTGGTTGCAGTATTTCTTGACCTCAGTGCAGACACCTTTGCTAAGGAACCGGCGGTTGCTCAGGTCAGCATCCTTTACATTTTCGTCGCAATCCTGTTCGGCATTTCCCTCTACAGGCTCAAGATCAAACTCGGTTTATCAACCTTAATTGCCTTAATCATAGTCTTTGCAGGAATCGTCTATAGCCTCGGTAACCCCTTTTTGGTTCTTACAAAGAGTGCTTGGATCTGGATTTTAATTGGATATTGCTTTTTAGCGTCCATCCTTCCGGTATGGTTCCTCTTACAGCCACGGGACTATCTCTCAAGCTACTTTCTCTACTTTACAGTAATAATTGGCCTTATAGGCCTTATCTTTGGAAGAAACCAGATTAACTACCCAGCCTTTGTGAGCTTTAGCTCCCCATCCATTGGACCTCTGATTCCCTTTATGTTTATAACCATTGCTTGCGGCGCCATTTCTGGATTCCACTCCCTCGTCGCCTCGGGAACCACATCCAAGCAGCTCGATAGCCCTAAAAATGCCAGATTCGTCGCCTACGGCGGGATGCTTTTGGAAGGTGTGGTTGCTGCCATTTCTCTTTCAACGGTGATGATCCTTACAAAAGGTCAAACAGGCTCTAACCCTCAGCAAATTTATTCGGAAGGAATAGGGAAGTTCTGCTCTATAGTAGGCATCAATCCAAGGGCAGGGCAAATCCTCGGCTACCTTGCCATATCCGCCTTCATATTGACCACGGTGGACACTGCAACCAGAATCGCAAGGTACATCTTCCAGGAACTCTTTGAGATTAAAGAAAGCTTAGGCTCCAGAATCTTTGCAACGGTTATTTCCCTTATTTTGCCGATTTTACTATTAAATATGAAATTGAGGGACTTCTCCGGAAATATCGTGCCCGTTTGGAAAGTAGTCTGGCCCATATTCGGAACCACCAACCAGCTCCTTGCAGCCCTCGTCCTACTCATAATCTATGTGTGGGTGAAAAGAGAAAACTTCAAACACTCCTTAGCCATAATTTTGCCTATGATATTTATGCTGGCAATGACCCTGACCGCTCTCAGCTACACCATCGTAGTCAAAATGATTCACAACCAATACGATGTTATTACAATTACCTCTATGATCCTCTTTGCCCTTGCCATTTTTGTTGTAATTGAGTCAATTTCAGCCATAAGGGGAAAAGAAGCCTGAATCAGGCTAAATTACTGGAGGGGAAATGTTAATAGTCGCCTTTATCATTGAAATCCTCATAATGATCGGGGTGCCCATTGTTTTATGGTCATACCTGACAAAAAGATTTAACCTAACTATGAACCTTGTTTGGGCCGGTGCAATAACCTTCATTCTTTCTCAAGTCGTTCATCTGCCACTTAACTATGTCCTCGGCCTTCTAAGAGGCGGTAAAGGAGTTGCGCTCTGGCCACTACCAGCGATGGCCCTTGTTGCGGGACTCTCCGCCGGGGTATGTGAAGAATTAGCGAGGTATCTCGCCCTCAAATTCTGGAAAAAGGAAGCACGTTCCTGGGAAGAAGGAATTACCTTTGGGGCAGGTCATGGTGGAATGGAATCTTTAATCCTCGGACTCCTTGTATTTTCAACCTCTATCAATATGCTCATAATGAAAAGCGGCGGCCTGGAAAGGCTTGGGTTAAGTGGAGAGGACTTCCTTAGACTCAAATCCCAGGTCGAGGCCTTCTGGTCAGTCCCCTGGTATGTGCCACTTCTTGGCGGCTTAGAGAGAATCTTTGCAATTACTATGCACCTTGCCTGGACTCTACTGGTACTCCAATCCATCGTAAGGTCAAATATACTCTGGCTATTTTACGCTATCTTAGGACATACCCTTGTCGATGGCATAGCAGTATTTATGAAAATGAAAGTATACTCGACGATTCTGATGGAGACGGTAGTTTTCATTTTCGCCCTTTTTGCATTGTGGGTCATAATAAAGCTAAGAAAACCTGTGGAAAGACCAACAAGGGAAATCCAATAGCATTAGATAAAAAACTAACATTCTTTTAGAAAGCCTGCTCGGTAAAGGTACTAAAGTTCCGCTATTTTTAACAGGATTTGAATCCAATCAAATGGACACATTTAATTGTGTTCCAATCCCATTAAACTTGACTTTTCAAACGGAATGCAATGTAATCTAAAAGTGGCTACGTAAGAACAAATAGAGAGATTCCATCGCCTATGGAGAGCTGATGTAGATAAACTCCCTGAAGGCTACATCTACGGCGACGATCTAAAGCTAAACCCCACCATCTTCTCAAACTTTGTTTTCTTATTAGATAATTTCGAAAAAGAGGGGCTCGTAGACTTAGAAAAAATAAATTTAATTGCAGGAATAAGAGGCATCGGCAAAACCACCCTCCTTGCACAAATATATCACCTTCAAAGATACATTGTACCCGAAGGTTTAGACTACCCGGGCCTTATTTCGAAAATTCCGCACAAAATTCACTTAGATGTCGCAAGGCTGATAGCCGATGAGATTGTTCTTAAAAATCTTTTGATACCACGAAAAGACATAAAAACGTACATGTAATAGCAACAGGATCCTGCGCACTAAAAGTGGAGCTGAACCCCGATCTATCCCGTAGATCAACAATAACGGAGATGTATTCCTTAAAGTTTAGCGAGCTTACCACTCTCAACTTCCCATCCTTATTTAGTGAACACGCCTCTTACATGAAGAAATTACCAAAAGATTTTACAGAAGTGGTTTTAAACTGTAACAATGCAAAAGATCGGTATGGGTTCCGAAGCGATATCCCAAAAGATGTCTCTTCTATTTACAGTACCCTCAAATATGGAAGAAGACTATTTTTATTTCGGGGGATTTCCCTTCCATTTGGGAAGGAAATTGAAGGCACCATTAGCATGGACTCCCACAAGCTCTGCAAGGCCCTTGGTCTTGACTTTGGAACTTTAAAGAGTTTTTTATCGATGCCTTAGTAAAAAGCGGGCTTCTCCTCGAGGTAAAGAGTTACAGCGAAAAATTTGCTGTCTCTCCCTCATTAAGAGTTAGTGATCTAAAGGGTATTATCCCCCTGAACCGAAAAGACTACATCGCCTTAACCTTCCTGCAAGAATTTAAAGATAGAGTTTGATTACGGTGAAATATCCCTTGCGCACGACCCTACAAAATACCTCTGGAATACTGGCTTTTTACTTAGAGATCCAAAAATTCAAACAATGGGCTAAGAGTCTTTAATCCTCTGGGATTTCAAAATCCATCAGATCAGGATATTTTTCCCGTTTTTCCTTAGCCTTTTTCTTTTCCTCTTCTTCCTTAATCTTCTCCTCTGGAGTCTTTTCCTTTACCTCTTCCTCCGGGTGGAACTCCATAACAAAATCGTAAAAATCGTGGATATTAAGTTCTTCTTTTTCCTCATGGGATACTTCTTCTTCAATACCAAAGTCAAATTCACCTTCACTAAACTCTCCAAAGATACTACGAACCTCATCTATCAGGATATCAAAGGCGCCCCTTTCCTTCATTTTAACAAGAACATTTATTGCAGAATTCTTAAGCTTCCCCGATGCCTTCCCAAGAATTTCGACTAACAGGCTTAGGGCTTTGACAACCTCATACTTGTTTGAAAAATTATAATCCGCAATTTTTTCGAGAATCTTTATTCGCTCTTCCTGCTTCGCCTTCTTAAATTCTTCAAAAAGCTCATCTATAGGTGCCAACATTGTAAAATTTTACACCCATAAGACTTAATATGCAACAAATTTTATGTAATTAAAAAACAAATTAACTCAAGCCCCGCCCAAATCAGCTATTCTCCTGTGTTTGTCACTAACCATAACGAGATTTTTGAGCCGTGCAGACTCACAAATTCAAGGCGCTTTCTCGCTTAAAAGACACTTCATCCATATTCTATAAAGCAAAATAAGACTCACATTACTGGGTACCCACCTTTACAGAAATAAAAAAAATCACTTTTGAAAAATCTTGGCGAAGTTTCACTGGTACTTTTCGCCCTAATACAAAGTATAATAGCATTACCACTTCGGGGTCGTTTCTCAAAAATAGCCAGACTTCTACTTGCCAATACAATGGATTTTAGCCCCCTTGACATTTCATACCCCAACATTCATAATTACATACCGACCAGTCGGTATAAAAGGAGTAAAAAATGGAACAACCCGAAACTAAAACCAGGATCTTAAAGGCAGGAGAGGAGCTCTTTTCCCTCAAAGGATACGATGCGACCTCCATACAGGAAATCTGTGAAAAGGCCGAGGTGAGCAAAGGTGCCTTTTTCCATTACTTCCCCACTAAAGAAAGTTTCTTCCTTGAAATTCTTGACCTTTGGCTAAAAGACCTCACATCACGAATCAACGAATATGTCAAAAATGCGCAAAACATCTACGATAGTCTGTTAAAAATGACTGAACTCTTCAAAGAAATTTTTAAGGAATCAAGGCCCAAATTCCTACTGTTTATCGAATTTCTAAGGGCAGGTATAAGAGACGAAAATATCCTCAAAAAACTTTCCGAATATTTTGAACTCTATACTAACTATTTCGCTCAGATCATCGCTGAAGGAATTCAAAAAGGGATAATAAAACCGGTGGATCCGAAAGTTACTGCTCACGTTATAGTATCCTATGCAATAGGAACCATTGAACAGGAAATCTTTAAATCCGATAATCAAATGGAAGAAATAAGCAGGGAAGGCATAAAGCTCATCCTCGAGTCCATTAAAAAGGAGGATTAAAAATGAAGGTGCTTTTAACAGGCGCCTTTGGAAACATTGGACAAAGTGCCATTGAGGCCCTTGTAAATCAGGGCGACCAGGTGAGATGTTTTGATTTAAAAACCAGAAGGAATGTCAAAATTTTCAAAAAGTTAAAGAAAAGATACAAAGACAGTGTCGAGGTATTCTGGGGAGACATCACAAAGGAAGAAGACATAGAAAGGGCACTAAAAGGCACAGAGGTTGTCGTTCATCTCGCCTTTATCATACCAAAACTTTCTGCAACAGGCTTAGAATCAGAAAAGGTCCCGGAGATCGCCTACAAGGTAAATGTTGAGGGGACGAGAAATCTTATAAAGGCCATGGAAAAACTGGGAAAACCAGAAAAGATAATTTTTACATCCTCTGTTCATGTTTTCGGAATAACTCAGCATCTTTCTCCACCAAGGAAACCCGATGACCCCGTTAACCCACCCGAGCACTATTCAAGGCACAAAGTAGAATGTGAAAATATGATTAAAAACTCCAATCTAAAATGGTCCATCTTTCGTTTAGCCGCATCCATGCCTATAAATCTGAAAATCGATCAAACTCTCTTTGAAATCAACTTGCAAAACCGAATGGAATATGTCCACACAAAGGATGTCGGATTAGCCATCGCCCACGGTGTAAGAAGTGAAGAGATATGGGGAAAAATACTCTTAATCGGTGGAGGAAAAAGGTGCTGGTATACTTACGGTGAAATCGTTGAAAAGGTCTTAGAAGGTATTGGCATAGGGACCTTCCCCAAGGAAGCCTTTTCCATGGAATACTTTGCCACTGACTGGATGGACACCGAAGAAAGCCAAAGACTTCTGAACTACCAGACAAGAACCATCGACGACTATGTAAAGGACATCCAAAAAGCCCTCGGCATAAAACTCTTCTTTATAAAACTCTTCCGCCCCACCATCCGCTATTTCCTCCTCAAAAAATCCCCCTACTACAGAACCCGAATAATACCACAAAGGGTAATCTGGTGGAACTACTGGAGAAGTCTAATTAAAAACATGGCGAAGTAGGGGCCATATTTCACGGCTAAATACTATCAGCAGGATGCATAAAATAACACTCGGCTTCAAATACAGCAATTGGGAATGCTCTTTTGGAAAAATGAAATAGTAAGCAAGTTTCTTTTTTTATCTCTTTTGGCGTCATGACCTCAAAAATTGTATTTTGTCTTTAGGATCTTTTTTCCAAAGAAAGATCATTCCCAGTTAGATGACTTTTATGATTTCTATAAGAGAATCAATTTAATCGCGAACCTTGTATTGTCTCAAACAGACTTTTTTGCATATCCAGAAGAGCAATTCCTCCACGTTCAATGTCAGTTAACAACTCGCTAATTGTTTTACTTACTAACGCCGGGTTAAAACCCTAACCTCCTTTCAGAGGTATTTATACTAACAACACCAGTCATTTCAATTCTGCGATGTTCACTAAAATTTAAGGTTAATCATTAATCAGCATACATCGAGTTATTCTCAAAACTCCCCCTCCTCAAACAAACTCAACTCACCAAAAGCCCTAATTCATTTTCTTCTCAATTTCCCCACTTCTTCGTTTCTCTAAATATTCCAGCTTCTCCTGGGCTTGAGTAAAATCGGGTTTAATTTTCAAAACTTCTTTCAATTCCTTCTCAGCCCCTTCAAAATTTCCTACCTTTTCACAAAGCAACGCCAAACCGTAATGAGCAAGAACATCATTGGAATTACGCCTAATTCTCTCCAAATATTTAAGTGCCTCATCTAAAATCTCAACAAAGTTAAGTTTTTCCTGGAAAGCCGGCTTCGATCTCCTGAATTCAATCCTTCCCGATACCGATAGAATGCGCGGGTGTAACTTCATAAAATCATAAGACTTTATTTTAAAATTGGCTAAAGAGTCACTCCATTTTAAATATTCTGGGTCCTTCTTTTCCACTTCATAGAGCATAAGTTCAGCCACTTCATAACATTTCACTTTTTCCATCAACTTTGAAATAAAGAAGGCATACTCCGGCCTTAAATCCCGACGGCCACATGACATGAGACGGGTTGAGAACAAAATTAAGATATCATCATATCTCTCCAATTGGAACATTAGTAATGCGAGTAATAACTCAATATCCGTATAGTCAAGCCACTCAAAAACTATATATTCAAGAGCTTTAAAGTATTCAATCTCAGCTTCATCATACCGGCCAAGGTAGTGGTACAAGTAACCGAGATAATAGGAGGCAATACCTGTAAGTTTTTTGTATTTTTTCTCCGCTTCCTCAAACTTCCCAAGATACTGCAAAAAATTCCCATAGAGCAAAGTGTTGAAAATATCATCAGGCCGAAGCCTCTCCATCTCTTCGAACTCTCTCAACGCATCGTCAAACCTTAAAGTATACCAATAAACCTCTGCCAAATATCTATGAGCCTCTGCAAAATCAGGGTTTAATCTCAAAACCTCTCTCCAAGCTCTTATAACTTCGTCCTGGTTGTCAAGCCCCTTATACCACATCAAATCAAATAGGTCCTTTGCCAAAGTTACCCACGCATCAAAAAAGTCAGGATCATAGTCAACTGCTTTTTTCAGGTACTCTACCCTTGTCTCAATGTCTTCAAGAGAATGAGGTACGATAAGGCAATAACCATCGCTATAGCGCCTGTAAACCTTTTCACGCCTGAGTTTTAAGATGTTAAAAGAATAAGGCAAGCCGAAGGTGAGAACATAATCTCCTGAAGCTTTTTCGTAAATCTCACCCGCCTCTGAGTTAACAACATCAAAGGTTTTAGCGTAGAGATAAAAAAGTTCTGCATCTTTATAACCACGCGCTAATGCGTGCTCCAAGACCTTCCTACCCCCAGGGAATTTGCCATCAAAATTAAAGAGTTTTATAAAATTAATCTCCTGAAATGGATTAAGTTCTATAGCTTTCAGCAAAACATCATCACCAGGATAATGTCCGCTCTTGGCACATCTCTTTATGTATTCTATTGGATCAGATGCCTCATCGACTCCCATCGCCTTCACTAAAACCTCGTCACTTCCTGCAAACTTCCCCTCAAAGGAAAACATCTTTACATAATCACTCGCATGTTCAGGATCTATCTCAAAAGCCTTTAATAACACTTCATCCCCAGGATACTTACCGCGAGAAGCTATCGCTTCCAAGTATTTTTTGACATTTTGGGGGTCAACTTCCAACAATTTAAGAACTATCTCCTTACCACCGCTATAACCACCTCTAAATTTCGCCCTTGCCAACCCCAAAAGTGCTCTTGGTAAATCGGGTTTTAAATTAAGAGCATAATTAAAGGCATTAATTGCCCAGTCAGTCTCTCCAAGTTTTAGGTATGCTTCGCCTAACTCACAATAGGTTTCAGCATCAGCAAGGCCAGCTTTAATTTTTTCCTCGCATTTTTTGATCTCTTTGAAAAGTTCTCTATAATCTTTATCTTTCATAACCGAACTTATATATTCATAAGCTTTTTCCCGCGTCTTATCCCCCTCCTCTAAAATCCTCAAAGCTTTCTTAGAAAACTCGTCATCTTCCTTCTTTTTTAAGATTTCTTGGAATATCTTTTTGGCCTCATCTTTGTATCTGTATCTCGCATTCACAAACATAAAACCAACCTTTTTCTGAATCTCATCAATCTCTTTAATGAAAGCCCAGAACCCACGAGCCTTGTCGCCATTTAATCTCTCTAAGAACATCTCACCCATAAGGTATTCAATCATTTCATCCCTCTTAAGTCCGGCGACTTCGGTGCTTTTGATATGGTTTCTTAATTTCTCGACTAGTTCCGATTCTTTAGGCTGAGAGTGGAAAACATCTTTGCGGTAAAGCTGCCTCTTAAGCCACCTCTCATAAAACAGATCTGCCAAGTAGTATAAATGCAGAGAACGCATCATATAAATTAAATCATAAATGTAAATTCTAAAATTCCGTGATCTTTTCATTCCAGCAATTATCAAATCCTGTCCTCCGTGACTTATAATATCGGAAATCACTTGAGAATAATACCTTGCCCCCTCGAAATCTGGATCAATTTTTAGGATCTCATTGAATTCCTCCAGCGCCTCCTCTAAACGTAACAGGCCTTTAAGCAAAAGAGCAAGTCTATAACGAGCCCTTAAATTCCTGGGATTGGCTTCTAAAACTTTCCGATATTCCTCGATTGCTAAATCAGGGAAAACACTCTCATAATGAAGAAAACTGGCAAGCATGTATCTCACTCTAGGATCTTCAGGTAAAGTCGAACTCAGTTTTTTTAGCTTATCGATACAAGGTTTTGCATCCTCTTCATCCAATTCTTTATCTATCTCCAACACAAAAGAATCGCCTTCCGGATGGCTTTTCTTCAAGATAAAGGCAAGCCGAGAACCATAAATATGAAACCACCTTGAAAGCCACGAAAACACCTGCATTCCTCGGTTGCATCTCATTATACAAGTTATTCCCACTCTCCAATAGTGAAAGGTAAACACGGGCTCAGTAGGTTCATTGTATAGGCATTTGGGGTCTAATGGGACCACATCTTTTATATTTTGTAGATTTATATTTACCCACTCATCTGTCATTTACCCCCTCTCCTTTTTTAAAAAAATTTCCATTAACTTTCTTAATTTTCACAACCTAAAACCTTTTAACTAATCCCCCAAAAATTTTTCCAATAACCAAGCCCACAAAATTACCACCGCCCTGTTTAACTTTGCTTTCCACTTGCAAAGGCAGTTATGGGGACAAAACCTTAACGGGAGGGGGAACCTCGGCCTCGGACGAGAGGTAATGAAAGGTCACCAATACCAATTTACCTTCGCCACAGTTCTCTAATGAAAACCGCGTCCTGATTCTCTAAAATAAGTTTAGAGACCAAGAGACGGAATTTAGCTTTCATCCATTTATATGAAGTATATACATTATAAGGGAAAAAACATGAAAATTCAAGTTTCTCGTATTATAGAGGAGTTTAGCCAGAACCGAATTTAATTCATCAAAAACCCAGCATAAGGAGTTTTCGGGCATACTGACGTTTTTACCATAACCAAAGAGGTAAGGCAGATTACACGAATTAACAATTAAAAAGTCCATTGTTTTTAGACTATAAAAAAACCAAAAGCTTATCCATTTATTTAACTCTCAATTCGAGAGCTGTTTGCACACTCTTGTAGAGCTCGGCGGACATTAAACCTACTAATATCTGACTCTAAATGTGGACCCGATTCAATCTCGCCTAAAGGAGAAACCCTGACACAGACCAAAGTTCTAATTCTCCCTTATCTTTCTTACCCTTTCTAAGGAAATAGCCCTGATATAAATTTCTTCCTGTCCCTTTTGATAATTGTAGATATACCCGTTAGAGTAGTAGCCAAAGGCCATACCCACGAGGAAGGCAAGTAAAACGGGACAAGAAAGGAAAAAATGAAAACATTTAAAAGAATGTTCCTTTCTTAAATCTTGAATAATACTTGAAATCGACCTTGCAACATCGATAAACTCCTGCGGCTCTAAATTACCCTTTCTTTCATGTTCAATAACCAATATCGACGGTCTTTTTGGCAAAATCTTTGCTATGTAATTAGTGGCATCAGCAACTGCCTCGTGATGTGCAAAGGAAAGGATCACCGCTATTTCATCCAATTCCCCCTTTTCGAAGGTGTATTTTACGGATTCAGAACTAACATTTCTTTCCTTTAAGCTCCTTATATTTTCTACAGGTATTTTAACAAACTGGTTGTTTTGGAAATGGTACAAAGTTAAGGGATTCTGGCTTCCATAAACCATACCTAAGGCCATACCCAGTGAAGCAGGGCCCCTCATCGCAAAATGAATATGTTCCCGACCAGAGAGTTTGCTTCTTATGGTTGAAAGGCGATGGTAAAACTTTTCTACACTATGTACCCAATCGTCCTCTCCACTCAGAGAGCCAGTAGTTATATAGAGATCCTCCTGGCCTATAGAATAAAAAGTTGAAAGGCCCCTAAGGAGTTCACTGAGGTCAATTCCGATGCTAACGGTAAAAGTTTCAAATTCAGACTGTGGGCTCTGTATGTTAGAAGTTACATAAAAGGGTATATCAAAGACCGTGCGGTCTAACCAATCCTTAATTAACTTTACATTGGGCACAAATAAAGGCTCGATCAGCCTTTTTCCGTAACTCTTGCAAGCTTCTCTTTTTTTCTCTATTTCTCCCACATCGTAAATGTTGCCTTCCTTATCTATTCTCCCCGTAAAGACAAGTTCTGGCGGTAGATTGTCGACTACAAGGGCGACGGCAAGGGGTAACATAAAACTTTTCCCAACAAACTCATCTTTAAAAAACACCGCGAAATTCGTTTCAGCAAAATCGGAGACCGTTTTTAAATCTCTCTTCACATCCGGTAAATTCGTTATATTTTTCGAAGTTCCTTTAATCACTAACATTTCACTCAAAAAACCTTTACCCTCCTTCACAAGCACCAAGGGAACGATTCTTCCACTTTCTAACAAAATCTTCCTCGCATCTTCCTGGGAAATTTTCAAGGCCTTAGAAAATGCATCTAAAGGAACCGGTATCCTCATCTCTCTTAAGTACTTCACAATTTCATATTGGGCTTCCACACCAAAACTCTGAAATTGTTCTAAAATTTCTCCGATATGGTCATTTATTAAACCAGACTTTAGAAGCTTCACAAAGTGAGGAACCTCAAAGTCATAAAAGCTGTACATGGAGCTTCCCCTCCAAATCGTAGTTTTTGCCCTTGAGCTTTAACTTAATAGGTGAAGTTTCAACGGACCCCCTGTAAAGTTCCCTATCACCATATTTAACAATAATCTCTTTCCCTAAAATTTCCATAGGCAAATAAAGGTACACAGTATCCCCTTCTCTTACGCCAAGCCAGTTTTCCCCCTTCAAGGCTTCCTGGGTTGCAGCATAGGCTAAAGCCAATTCCTCTTCCACCTCTTCAGGCATCTCGATGATAAATTCTTTCTTTTCTTCTTTATCCAAGGCAATGAGGACACTCGCCACTGAAAAGGGACTTATCCTATCCCGTTCCTTTTTTAAAAACCGCAATGTCCAGAGGCTTGAACCCTGGTGCTCCGCTTTTTCCACATAATCTAAAACCTTTGAAATCACCCTTTCATTAACACGCGTAAGAGTGCAAGAGTATTTAAACAATAGCTCTCTAAGAAAGTAGTATTTGTAAGGCAGAGGACTTATGGTGAGGCTATACTTTTTAATCTTTATTTTGGGTGGAATCCGAGAAGTTTTGGCAAGGATCCAATATTCAGTGAAAGGGACCACCTCAAAAAGCTCCTCAGAAAGCTGTTTTGTTATCAATAAATAAAAGGGGGGATCTACATTGAAAATCCTCACATCCCCAATAAACACTTCCCTCTTTTCGTTGCACTCTACAAGCAGATTTTTCTCGCCTTTTCTCAGCAATTCAAGATAGCCTTGGTAGATCCGTTTCTCCAAATCAAAAGGAATCGCGAAGTTACCATTTTCCATTGGCACATCCTTATCACTATTTATTTAAACGGTTTCTATTGCAAATTTCTGACAAAACCCTTATAGCCCAATAATCGAGCTCCTCCACTGTGGCCCCTGACTTATCGAAGAAACTCTTAAGTTCATCTCTAATCCTCTTCCACATCTGATAAAAGGCATCCGACTTTTTCTCGCCTTTACCTTTCTCCACCCCTTCATAAATCTCCCTTAATTTCTTGCAAAGGACCTCTTTTTTCTTATCACTCCACCCGGCAATGAAGGCAAGGGCCCTTTCAACCCTTAAATAATCAATTGGTTCTGGATTCTCAACGAACACATAATCCTGACCTAAATCATCTTCCTCCGATTCCTCC
Source organism: candidate division WOR-3 bacterium (assembly GCA_039803545.1). NCBI lineage: Bacteria > Pseudomonadati > Caldifarciminota > Caldifarciminota bacterium. Next base: position 312,167 of record JBDRYS010000002.1, read on the forward strand.
ACTGCGTAGCTCTCAAGATAATTAGGACGCATTAAGGCATCTCCAGCGGCCTTGGAAAGAAGATCAACAATAGCATTCTTAACCATTGTTTTTAAGTATGCCTTATTGATCTTTGTTTTCCCTTTAAATAGACTCTCCTTCGCCCGAACCTTCAAGCAAAAGTCTGAAAAAATCGACTCGAAAAGGTCCTCTCCCCTTTCTTGATAATAATTTTCTAAGAAAGAGAGCAAATTCAATTCAAAGACCACTTCTTTTATTACACTTACAATCCTTAATTTATCTTCCTCAGTGAAACTCCAGTCCAAAATTCTTCGTATTATTTGTAAAAAATCAGCTTCTGCCACTGCAAAACCTCTGAAGTTGTTCTAAGTTATAACATACGCCCGCCTTGATGAAATACTTGGGAATATCACCAAAATACATAGAAATACAATATTCCCCCATCAAATAGCTTTTAATCCTCGGATCAACGCATCTTTTTCGGTCCGGGCATCGGGCGTTTTCCAGGTCACAATCAAGAATCAAGTTTACCGATTCCTTTCCACCTTTTGTGGTCAAGAAAACTATTTTAAACTCTGAATTCTCAGGGCGATCTTGAAAGGCCAAGGCAGGTCTTTTGGTCCTTCCAGCAGCAGACCCAAGATTGATTCTGTATCGCGCCTCAAGCCAACGGAGAATCACATCACCACAAGCACAAAGCAAAAGCACCTCTTTCTTCGAATCATAAAAGGATGGCCTTTTGCTTAAAACTTCTTTTAGTTTTTCACCCAGAAACATTTACATTAATTATAAACAATTATAAACAAAAATACGCGGAATAAAACAAAGTTTACAGGTAACGGGTGGGATATGCCTTGACTACTCCCACAAACTCCTTGTAAAGCTGCCTCCGATCAAAGATGTAAAATATAATGGAATCTTTAGACTCGTCTATCACACCCTTCAATTCGTGCTTTAATTTAATAAATTGGCTTCCACTCAGGTGTCCCTCCAAAACAGAATTTTGGAGCCAGAAGAGGTACTTCCTCGCAACCTTCAATACCTTTGCAACTCTTTTTTGTTCTACATCATACACCAAAATTATAAACACCATTACCACCTCGAAAGATAAGGAACAAACTCACGAATCCCCAAGAGATGCTTTTCCAACTTTAACGCCTCCCTCCGAAGCAACATCCTGTAAGTCAAATAAACCTTTTTCTCCCTATCATAAAAAACCTCGTTCATCTTCTTCTCGAACTCTTCTGAGAATAGACTTAGTCCATGCCTATTGAGATAAACTCCGCCTGCTTCTTTTCGAAAATGTTCTGCCTTTACAACATTCTTATTTATCAGTGAGAATATCACCCTGTGCGGAATCAAAGGTTTAAATACCTCTGCAATATCGAGGTGTAGTGTCAATTTTTTATCTATTGGAGAGTGCAGGTAGCCAATACGGGGATCCAAATGGGTCTTATAAATTTCTGATAGAACATAAGAGTATAAGAGGGCATTACCAAAGCTAATTAATGCATTCAAAGGGTTATGAGGAGGCTTTCTACTTCTGTATTCAAAAGCAAAGTCTTCCTTTTCAATAATGACTTCAAAGGATTTATAGTAGCACTCCCAAATCTTCCCCTCAAGGGCGAGGAGATCTTCTTGAGATTCTTGAAAATCCAGCTGGTCGGCCAATTTCTCAATCTGCTCAATGTGAAATGCTAAATTTTTGCCCCTTCTATGATAATACTTCAAAACCGTTAACATGTTAAGTGCCGCGCCACGAACGAATCTTATCGCCAGGTCTAACCTCTTCCTTTCATCAATAAAGAATTCGACCTGTTTTATAAGGGTTTTACCGTGAGAATTAAACTCAAAGGGGTAATAAGTACCCAAGTAAGTGCCATGAAAATCGAAAAAATGAATCAGCACGCCTTTTCTTGAAAGATAAACAATTAAGTTTTTGCTGATGTCAACATTGCCCAAAAGAAAAAGGTCACTTATCATCTCCACTGGCAAACGCCTTTTCTGCCCCGATTTTTCAACAAACAAAACGGTATTTTGATCCCTTACCATTTCTCCGTCTGAGAATATGAAGAAAGGCGCCCTCATAATTACAACCCTTAAAAAGCTTCAGTGGGAAACTACTCTTATATTAAACACTTAAGAAGAAGTAAATTTGACATCCTCATAAATTAAGATTTTTTCGGCCGTTAAAAGCCTAAAATAGGCTTGCAAAACCGAGGTAATTCAATGCCCATTTGCGACACAGCAAAATTCACAAAAGTTTCTACAGAAACATTCAGAAAGTTTTGATTTAAGGTCAGAGACAAAATTTAAAAAGATTTAGACCCCGCCCATACCTTTTCAGAAGTAACTTTTCAACTGTGATCAAAATGGGATTTTTTAAATCGTTAAGACTTCAAGTAAAAAGAGCAATTACTTGAGTTAACCGAGAAAAAACTCAAGTCGTGATCCCAAATAACCTCAGCACATCTTTTCTTTAAAAGTATTTAAAAACCTTTAAAGTCCTACCAGTCTTGATACATGCCCCTCAATAAATGTTCTTTGTACCCTATTTACTTCTGCAATTTAGCAGGTCCATCAGTGAAATGAGTATATTGTATTTACTACAGCGCTTTGCTTTCTAAAAAGTTGAAATAGCAAAGTACAATAATCTTTCTTGCTTTCAATCTTTTAAAACGGGCTTCTCAGTTTATTCTTCTAAACTTTAGAAACTTTAACCTTTCGGCTTCTGATCCTCTGGCACAAGTCAACAACAAGTAGAAAAAAATACATCCCTTTTTACTCGATGTCCAGCATATCATCTTCCTTTTCGTTTCTCAAAATTATCGAAAGGCCCATTGAAACCTCCCTAACCCTGAATAGATCCGTATAATCTGAAACTCTAAAGCCAATGATCTTAAAATAAGTAAATAGAGTATCAAAATACCTTTGTGGGCTACTTAGAGGTAACTCAATCCCGTTGTGCTTCAAAGTTTTCATAAACTCTGAAAAAATATCGACGGCAGGTTTAACTCCGACTGAAAAATAGTAAATGTAGAGGTTATAAACATTGTCTAAAATAAAACTGTGGATGTCGTCAACTTCGGCCTCTATGTCTTCCATATATTTCCGAGCCATTTCCCTGAAAATATCCCATCCTTCAAAAGGTCGGTCAGTATACTGCGGATTCAACACCGGAGAAAAAATATGGAACACAGCTCCATTAGACCTCGGACCACTTGTAAACCTTTCGCCGGTGTCGCTTACGCCATGGACACCGAAGGAAAGAAGGTGGATGATGTCTATTACCTCATAGCTCCAGAGTCTTGCCCTCCGCACCACTCCAGTCTCGGCAAAAAAAACTCAACGCTACACCCAAAATATCCTCGTGACAGAGCTTCTCAACAAACTCATTGTTAAACTCTTCAACGGGTAAAAGTTTTAAAGGGTTATACAAGCCTGCCCTCCTTTTTAAAACTTCCTCCCAAGGCAAAGAGCCAAATTTTTAACCTCATTTTTACCTCAAAAGATCCTTTTTAACTTCTCTCCTTATTATCAAGTAAAAGCCCCAAACCTTTTCGTGCTCTTCTTTTACACTATTTCCAATTACTTTCCCAAAGGATCGTTTAGAGGTATAACAGTATATGCGCCCCTAACCTTTCTTTCTACATCGCTACAAGAAAGCAAAAAGAGCAAAAGGGGGAACAGAATCCTTTTAACCACGTTTTACTCTCCCTCTATATAATGTCCAAAAATGCCGAGCCAGTGCTGTGACCCTTACAAAGTCCTCTTCACTTTCTACCTTTATGCCTAAAATTTTGTAATAAGAGAAGAGTATATCAAAGTATGTTTCCGGGTCTGTGTATGGGAACTTAATCCCTTTGAAATCCAAAGACAATAAAAGGTGAGCAAATATATCATTTGCAGGATATGTTCCTATAGAGAAGTAATATATGTATAGGTTGTAAACATCATCCAGAACGAACTCCAACATATCCTCACCGCTGTCTTCCTTCTTTTCAAGGAATTTCCGTGCCATTTCTCTTAAACGACCCTTTTCGGTGTAAAAAAGGTTAGAATATCTGGGATACAATATCGGAATAAGAACGTGATGGATAAAATCATAAAAAAAGGTATTTGACGTAAATCTTTCTCCGGCTTCATTTACACCAAAAAAGCCAAAGGTAGCAATGTGATAGAGATCTATATTTTTTCCTTCCATCCATAAACGCTTCGTCCTTTCCCTAATTCAGCATAAAGGCTTAATAAAACTCCTTCAGCATCCGATCGACAGATTTCTTCAATAAGCTCATAAGTAAATGCTTTCGCAGGCAAGAGATTTAGCATACTTACTCCTTGTTTTTTATTTTGAGCATCTTTTTTTTATTTTACAGCAATTTTACTAAAATATCGAGTTTTAAGCTATGAAAAGGAAGCCTCAAATTCGGGCATTAAGCCCAGAAATTGAAAACCACATATAACTTCAGTATTGATCGGCAGATTAAATTTTTTGTTACAACCGCCTGGCAATCCAACCAACTCTTTGCAACTTCATCTTTAAAATCCTTACGACTTGATCGGGAACTGAATTTATTTTCTATTATCCTACATTGCACCTTTTGCTTGTTTACTAACTGGCATTTTGTGTTTTTAAATGGAACTACCACTTTTCAACCTTAATCATCTTCAGAAAGAAGAAGTGCTTTAGCATCACCATCATTATCGGCGTGTCCCATAACACCCTTCTTTGCCAAAATCGCCGTGGATCTTTTCATATGCTTATTAGACTTTATTACAGTTTCCTTAAAGCCCTTATGAATCTATACCACCATCGCTGAGCATTCGTCTTCTCTTATTATCGCCTTAGATCCCCCAAATACTTATCATATATCATTCTTTGGTTACCCTTTTACCACTCCTTTTAATAGGCTCTTAATATTATACACTCAAAAGGCCTATTTATCAGTTTTGTAGTTTTGATAAGACAACCAATTTTATTTCAACCGAGTAAGTTTTAGTTAGTGGTCCTTGAGCGACACTACAACTAATTTCCTTGCAACTTCATCTCTTCATTTCCAATAGGTAGTTTGGGTAGCTGAAAAGATACAGGGGTGATGCACTGAGAACTCAAGCCTGCATTCCTATAGGTAAGCTACATAGAAATTTCTTGCGCCGCTTTGGTGTTGGCGGTTCAAAAAACTAATCTCCATTCCTAAAGGGTATATCTTACCCTTACGAACTTGGATGAGGCGACCCCATTTAGGGCTGCAGGCAAAGACCTTAATTCTTGAGAGCCTCCTTACAGTCCTTGGATGGAAGTCGCCCTCTATCGGTTCGAAGTTATTCTCTATCAGCCTGTTCACTACCTCCTTCAACTTGTTTACCATTTTGTATTTCATTGGTTCACTCTTGGAGCTTGTTTTTCTTTCCTTTCGTTTGTAGTCGTAAATAATCATTTTCGTTTTCAATCGTCGTCGTCATCATTAAGAAGAAGTCCAATGGCGTCATCATCTCTGTCAGCGTATCCAACTATACCTTTTTTAAATGAGTAGGCCGTCGCTCTGAGCCCACCTTTTCCCTTTATGACATTACCCACCACACCTTTGTGGACGTCTACTACTGTTGCAGTGTAGTCGTCCTCATCTACCACTGCTTTTAGGTTACCATGCTTGTCATATATGTACCTGATCCCCATGGTTACACCTCCTTTTATTTTTTTGAAGCATTATAGTTATATTAATTAATGGTTTGAATTGTCAAGTGTTTCATTATACTCCTTAACTGGTCATAGACTCTTGAAAGTTCAAGTACAATTACGTCAACAAGTATCAATACAATTGACAAGAGTATCATTGCAACTTTCTAAATGTCGCCAATGTTTACCCTCTTGTTTGTTTTTGCCATCCTGCACACCTTCGGATGGCATTTTCTCGTCTCTGGCTCGGTTTCGCCATTGGTTTCATTTTAATCCTAAGTCGTAAAACATTAATGATACAAACTCTTTAAATTCATCGTTTGACGATGTACCGGCTATAGATACAGGCTTTCCAAATAATCTTACTCCAGACTCCATTCCTTATAGGTAGGCTACGGACGGTGGTGGTTCCTGCACCTCTTAGACTCAGAGGGGTGACAATGTCTCCATTCCTTATAGGTAGGCTACGGACCAGAGGGAATGTTGAACAATGTTTATCTCGTAAGAGACAGGTCTCCATTCCTTATAGGTAGGCTACGGACCCTACATTCCTGATGAAGGACATGAGTATGATAGTGAATTGTCTCCATTCCTTAGTAGGTAGGCTACGGACAAAATTTAACATAAACAAAATGAGAACACTCATAGAAAAAGTCTCCATTCCTTATAGGTAGGCTACGGACGCTTCTAGACTCTCAATGCAGCCATGTCCTTAATCTTCGAGTCTCCATTCCTTATAGGTAGGCTACGGAGCCACTCCAGATCCCCGTTCTTCTCAACGGGGCGTCGGTCTCCATTCCTTATAGGTAGGCTACGGAGACAGGGATCGGTAAGACCTCGATCATAGAAGAGATTGCAGAAGGTCTCCATTCCTTATAGGTAGGCTACGGAGCAGAATTGTGAAACTTAATATTGGTGACGATAAATTTGGTCTCCATTCCTTATAGGTAGGCTACGGAGCCAGTGAAAAGCTTCCTGCGCAATTATGGCGTAGGGTCTCCATTCCTTATAGGTAGGCTACGGAGCCCTAACCTAAATACATCGACAAGCAATTCCCTATGTTTAAACGTCTCCATTCCTTATAGGTAGGCTACGGAGCCAGTTTATCCGTCTTTAATCCGTTTAATCCGTTTTGTCTCCATTCCTTATAGGTAGGCTACGGAGATTCAACATAGAAAGAGCAAAAACACTGATACAAAAACGTCTCCATTCCTTATAGGTAGGCTACGGAGAGATTTGATAGTTACTTGCCCCGGATTCCCCATTGTGGTGGGTCTCCATTCCTTATAGGTAGGCTACGGAGATCTATACAATACAAGTGATGTAGTGACTTATGGGCGGCTAGAGTCTCCATTCCTTATAGGTAGGCTACGGAGCTATGTTTATTGAAGGACATCTTTTATCCGTTGAAGTGTCTCCATTCCTTATAGGTAGGCTACGGAGGCAAAATGATAGAATATAAACAAATGTTGGGAGTGGAGAGGTCTCCATTCCTTATAGGTAGGCTACGGAGAAGTGTTAAGGTTTCCATTGCACAAGGGGGTGTAAGAGTCTCCATTCCTTATAGGTAGGCTACGGAGACACCCTCCACAAGTTATGAGTATCCGATTAGTTTAGACGTCTCCATTCCTTATAGGTAGGCTACGGAGTTTAATACTTCAAACAAAGGAGGTGCAAAATGATAGAGTATAAGTCTCCATTCCTTATAGGTAGGCTACGGAGACACCGACTTGTCAAGTCACAAGAACACGCTTCTACAAGTCTCCATTCCTTATAGGTAGGCTACGGAGGTGGTGGAGGAAAGAATACGAATCTTCAAGATACATGGTGTCTCCATTCCTTATAGGTAGGCTACGGAGTGGAGAAGGTAATCTGGTTGATATAGTCCCAAAAGTTAAAACGTCTCCATTCCTTATAGGTAGGCTACGGAGATTATTGAACAGCTTGACAAAGTTGCAGAGGAAAGAAATTGTCTCCATTCCTTATAGGTAGGCTACGGAGTGACTGCGGGTATGTGGAAATTCACGAGCCTGACCACGGGGTGGTCTCCATTCCTTATAGGTAGGCTACGGAGAAAAAGAGGAAGATGAGAAAGCTTTAGACCTTCTATTGGGGTCTCCATTCCTTATAGGTAGGCTACGGAGCCTGTTAGAGACGCAAGAGTCATAGAAACTGAAAAAGGTCTCCATTCCTTATAGGTAGGCTACGGAGATAATTTTACCATAACAAAAAAGGAGGCGGACAATGGAGTCTCCATTCCTTATAGGTAGGCTACGGAGGAGACCAGCCTACCGCTGGGTTTGTCAAGTGGGTTTTGTTATATGTCTCCATTCCTTATAGGTAGGCTACGGAGCTAAAAAGATACTGGATTATAATCAACAGGAAGCTGAAAGTCTCCATTCCTTATAGGTAGGCTACGGAGAAGTAATAAAAAGCATAAAAGTAAAAGAATGGCGGGGCGTCTCCATTCCTTATAGGTAGGCTACGGAGTATAGCATACTGTGTATCGACCACCATAGCTAAATTGTCTCCATTCCTTATAGGTAGGCTACGGAGGGATAGTAAGGGTCAGGTGGTTCTTTAACGGTTTCAACATCGTCTCCATTCCTTATAGGTAGGCTACGGAGCGGAGCGACTTGATGATGCCGTAATTGCACGCTTTGGTCTCCATTCCTTATAGGTAGGCTACGGAGAGAAGATTACGGATGGGAGCATATAAGTAAGGTATTGTCTCCATTCCTTATAGGTAGGCTACGGAGAACCTTAAAAATAAGGGGGTGCGATATGCTCGAGGAAGTGTCTCCATTCCTTATAGGTAGGCTACGGAGCCCTGTTTTTTGTTTTACCTTTTTGTAAAGAACCACGTTTGTCTCCATTCCTTATAGGTAGGCTACGGAGACGAAGAGAAGGAGGTGCATATGATCCAAGAAGTAAAAAAGTCTCCATTCCTTATAGGTAGGCTACGGAGTAGGGAGGGGAAGGGGGCGTAAAGAAGCGAAAGAGTCTCCATTCCTTATAGGTAGGCTACGGAGTGCGGTATGTGAAATACGCACACGAGGAGTGGTCTGAATGTCTCCATTCCTTATAGGTAGGCTACGGAGAGTTCAAAAAAACAAGGAGGTAAAAATGATAGAGTATAGTCTCCATTCCTTATAGGTAGGCTACGGAGAAGTGTATCTATACAATACAAGTGATGTAGTGACTTATGTCTCCATTCCTTATAGGTAGGCTACGGAGCTATTCTCATTCTGCGTTGCGCTTGACAGGGTGAGGGTGTGTCTCCATTCCTTATAGGTAGGCTACGGAGGGTTCACAATCATCCTTCGGGAGATACTACGCCTTCCGTCTCCATTCCTTATAGGTAGGCTACGGAGTTATCATATATAGTTATCAATCATGCATAAAGCAATCGAAGGTCTCCATTCCTTATAGGTAGGCTACGGAGAGTGGGAGAGATGCGGTTCATTTTACATGAGCCGCATAGGGTCTCCATTCCTTATAGGTAGGCTACGGAGTATAACGTAGATTTCGATGTCATCAGGGACTTTACGGGTCTCCATTCCTTATAGGTAGGCTACGGAGTCACCGACTCAGAGACTACATGTGTAGAACAATTAAAGGTCTCCATTCCTTATAGGTAGGCTACGGAGGAATACTTCAAAACACTAGGGGTAAACAGGACAGAGAATGGGTCTCCATTCCTTATAGGTAGGCTACGGAGTCTTTAAACAGGAGGTGTAAAATGATAAAAGAAATAAAGTCTCCATTCCTTATAGGTAGGCTACGGAGAATGAAATTCAACATAAATAGAACAAGAACATTAGTAGTCTCCATTCCTTATAGGTAGGCTACGGAGAGGGAGAATGGAATCCCCTACATAAAAGTAGGGGAGTCCATAAGTCTCCATTCCTTATAGGTAGGCTACGGAGAAACAACTTATAGAGATACAACCCTTCCTCCTCTCTATTTGTCTCCATTCCTTATAGGTAGGCTACGGAGACGAAGAACCAGCACGAACGTAAAACACATTATAGTGTCTCCATTCCTTATAGGTAGGCTACGGAGGCATTATAATTATAACACTACAAAACAAGGGGGTGCACAGTCTCCATTCCTTATAGGTAGGCTACGGAGGCAGATTCTCCCATTTTTCATATCAATGTAGGCAGTTACAATGTCTCCATTCCTTATAGGTAGGCTACGGAGAAGTGATTCGAATAGCGAAGTATTGGAAAGGGTGCTTGATGGTCTCCATTCCTTATAGGTAGGCTACGGAGAGAATAAGAATCTTTAAGGTGCATGAACCTGATGGGTGGATCGTCTCCATTCCTTATAGGTAGGCTACGGAGGAGAAGTTGTCCCAGATTTTGAATGAGTTGTATAGCATTGCACAGTCTCCATTCCTTATAGGTAGGCTACGGAGAAACCAGACACCCCCACACACCGCACCCATTACACACCCGGTCTCCATTCCTTATAGGTAGGCTACGGAGACGACGACTACGTGGTAACATTATACAACACCAGTGAGTCTCCATTCCTTATAGGTAGGCTACGGAGACTTGAAAAGATGGGATTTTAGTAAAAAGGAGGGACAACGTCTCCATTCCTTATAGGTAGGCTACGGAGGTGGTCGAGGAAGGAGAGAATGTCAAGACATAGTGGTGAGTCTCCATTCCTTATAGGTAGGCTACGGAGAGTGAAGGATGTTTGGCAAGGCAAAAGGTTGTAAAGATTGGGTCTCCATTCCTTATAGGTAGGCTACGGAGAGAGGGAGTCATTAACACAGGTATGGATGTAGTCAGGCAACCGTCTCCATTCCTTATAGGTAGGCTACGGAGCACGATTTTCACGTTAAAATGCGTCGGGTGTGTAATGGGGTCTCCATTCCTTATAGGTAGGCTACGGAGAACGAAAGTCTTGATGATGTAAACTACATCTACGGTGTCTCCATTCCTTATAGGTAGGCTACGGAGGATTAAAGGAAATATTTTGTACGGGTACTTTCCGTAGTGTCTCCATTCCTTATAGGTAGGCTACGGAGGATATCCCCAAAAATCTACATTGCGGAAAAGACTAATTATGTGGTCTCCATTCCTTATAGGTAGGCTACGGAGGGAGTGGATTGATTAACTTCAATATTATCCTCAACTTCCCGTCTCCATTCCTTATAGGTAGGCTACGGAGCTCCATCGAAAAAGGAGAATCGACTATCTTCTTATTGCTAGGAGTCTCCATTCCTTATAGGTAGGCTACGGAGCGACGGTTTCTTCATCGAAAGAGGAGAGTCTATAGTCTAGTCTCCATTCCTTATAGGTAGGCTACGGAGGCTTCTCCTTCATCATAACCTCCGCAGGAGACTCCCACTTCGTCTCCATTCCTTATAGGTAGGCTACGGAGTCGGATGAAGTTGTATGGTATGCTGAAAAAGAATTAGATAATGGGTCTCCATTCCTTATAGGTAGGCTACGGAGACGTAGTAGCACTATATGCCGGTAGTGATGTTCTTAGTTACGGTCTCCATTCCTTATAGGTAGGCTACGGAGAGCTAACTTGCCCTTTTTAAGCCCAAACCAGAACAACAATGTTTACAAAGAAACTTAAATTTATAATTGTTGCCTTTATGATTTTCCCGTTAAAATAAAGCTTTTTTCTACATCGAGGCTTGTCGTCGATCCCCCGGGGGTTTTCTCCAAAACAAGATCGACGACAAAATTTTTAATAAGCAAAAATTTGCGCATTTTGAATTTCTCCCATTCTTATTTTCGACCTATTTTTGCAAAATCCCTTCCTTTAAATTTTCCTTAATGTCATGAATGACACTCTCATCATTCACATACTTAATTCTTAAGCCCTCTCCCTCTCTTTTTATACAAATTGAACCATAGCAAAGACCGGCATGAGCGAAAAAGTTCCTTCTATCGATTTTTCTAATAGTTGGTTTCCCTTGTTTTTTCGCACTTTGGTACTTTTCCAAGGCGGTGCTATAAGCCTTTTCCTCAGAGTGTTCTTCATACAAGATCCATGGCTCATCCGATAAGGATTCGCACAACTGGTGATTGCAGGTAGCGATATCTGAGCCTTCTTTTGCGCTCAGTTTCGCTTCTGCGTAACGCTTAATCTTGTCGATTTCTGACAAAGCTAATGTATGTAAAACTGGATTGGTCTTATACATCGTTTCATAGAGATTTTCCAAATAATTTAAAACCACACCACATTCAGGAACCTCTTTGATATTAAACTCCTTAAATTTTTTCGCAGTATACAAAGGCAAGATCCTCGACAACAAAGCTGTGAGAACATAAACTACAAAACTCTCCGTGAAATAAGCTCTCTTTTTTATTTCAAGAGTTTTACCATTGAGAAAGAATTGGTAACCTTCTCGGTACAAATTCACGGAAATATTAAGTTTTTTAAGGAGCTGGTCACTGTCAGCCAAAAAGGTTAAAAGGGCCAAAATAAAACCGTTATAAAAGGCAGAAAGAGAATACAAAGAACTATTGAAAAGTTCTCTTAAGTCTTCGTTTTTTCCGATTTCTATACTTATTCTCTTAGAAAACTCTGCATCTTCTTTGCTTCGCACTTTAATAGGAATAAACTCGTTTTCATCTTTTATCGAAAAACGCGGATTGAAATGCACAACCTTTTCTATTTCGAAAAATATGTACTCCTCATCAACTTTTTCAGGAATTCCATTGTAAAGAACTAACTCGCATTCGTAGAAAGCCGATAAAATACTTAGCAAATTTTGCAAAGCCCAGTAAACGTAGAGGTTTAAACTATTAAGCCCCGTGGTAACATCGTAAAATACCCTAATTTTTGCTTCACTTTCTAATTCGTCAATCTTCTCGAGGAAAACCTTTGTTAGTTCGTAGAGAGCCATGTATTTAAAGTCTGCAAAATTCCCATTGATTCGTATCGTCCATATTCCGTCATCGGTCCGTTTATTGTGTTGCTGATCCACTCCCACAGCTCCTGATTTACCCACTGAACTTGTGATGATCTTGAAGACACCCGAATAAGGCAAAAGAATGGATCTGAAATCCGATTGGGAATAATTTACTATACCTTTTCGCCACTTTTCGAAACCTTCTAAAATACTTTTCTCGTAGGTAGAATAAGTAATCTCTGGACCAACAATTCCTAATTCCAACTCCTCGATAAAAGGTGCTGCAAGGGATTCTGGTAAAAGGGAAAGGGTTATATCGGGCTTGAGAAAATGGTCCAGGGCTAAAAGGGTGTGGGGGGTTTTGAAATCAGGTAATCCATCAAATTTATAAATTGCCTCTTTATAACGATAGTAATCCCCTACAATCCCTATAAGGACTTTTAACTCTTTCATATATTTGTGAACCCCCTCCTCTATATTTCCTCCCATTTGCACCAACCTAAAGGTCTGCCGTTACTTGTCAACCTTCGGCTGGAGGGAATTACACCAACCCTCTTGATGCTCCTCGTAGCAAAATTGAGAATCTCACCTTTGAGATTATCTTCATTATCTTCAAATAGCAATCCTACTGTCATTGCCAGATAACCACCGCCATAACCGATATGGAGATTAGGAGGTTCTTTGAAATAGTAAACTTCCTGCTTAGATGGAAATACTTTATCTTTTACACTATTCTCACGGCTCAGAAGATCCTTAGTAAATTCTTCAGTTACCCTAATTGGGTCCTTGAAAAGCCCTTTAACAAAATCAATGTAACCATTAAAAGGTTCCCTATTTGAATTAACAAACTTATCTAACAATCCCCAATCGTAGGTTATGGTGAATTCCAACGCGGTGTCTTCGGGCATTGCTTCAATAAATATTTTAAAATTCAGTTCTTTACCCTTGTTGAAAACCTTAACTTGCTCTAAATAGAGTTCATCTTTATTTATCGGATCTGTGTCAAAGACTCTAAAAATCCTGAAAATATCCCTATGGGCAGCCTGCTCTGAATTTACCGGAAGTTGTCCTAAGTGTAGGTTAAAAATTCGAACCAGATCACGCTCAAACCAATCGAGATAGGAACTAACTTTCTTCCTTTTGCCCTGTCGTCTGCTTATTTCATACTCTTTTAAGCTATTTCTTATCCTCTCGATTATTTTCCTATAGAATTCCGGGGATCTGTTTCTAACTTCCTTAAAGATTTTATAAATAAAAGCGGTTCTTATTGCCCCTTTTATGGAACTACCAGGAATATAGGGGCGATAGTAAGTGTCTCTTATGAAACTCCTGACCTCTTCACCAATTTTCTTTGAACCTCTGAAGTTAAGACTATAGGCCGATGAATACTTAATTAACTGTTTTAACTTTTCCTCGTCTCCCCTAACAATCCTTTTTAAGATAGCATCAATGTCTGCATTGGAATTTTTACTAAATTCACCGATTATATAATTAGTGGCTTCTTTTACAAGACTCTCATTATTACCACTAATCCTCAAAAGGCCCTCGGAGAGTCTCAATGGATCAAGGACATAAATTTTTTCTTCGCCATCCAGCTTCACAAGCAGGTTAAAGGGTATATCTTCCTGCCCTATGTGCAGAGGAGACAAAAGCTTTAATTTATAACGTTTCACTTCTAACTTACTCATGATTCAACCTCACTGGTAAAGTAAAAGCATAAGCAAATTTATAAATTTTACTATCTGACAAGCCATAAAGGGCTTCCGGTGTAACGTCGACCGCACATCCTTTTATATCCTTATGTAAGATTGATCCCTCCTTAAGCATCCAAACGGACTTTCTCCTTCGAGAATATCCCTCGTCTGTTAGGAACCAGCCTCTTCTTAATATAAGTTCATAATAGGAGTTTTTAAGAATTCCGTCCATCTCTCCTTCTACGGGAATAGAAAGGGAAAGAAGAAGATAAAAATTGGGTGATTCCGGCATTTCAAAGGTAAGCGCATCTTCTTCAAACTCAAAGGTGCCACTACCTGTGCTTCTCTTCCCACCGATACCCTCTTCCCCCAGGAGTTTTAAGAGACCTCGAAACTCACCCTCTAATCCCTCAGATAAAAATTTAACGATAAAATAAAGTCCACCTTTGTAGAAAAATACCTGTCCCATTCGATAAAAAGTGGAAGCGGATGTGAACCTATCCACAAATACTTTTGGTAATATGTCGACGGCATAAATTTCTTTTAAAAGATCCGAATATTTCGAGAAACCATTTCCAATGTTTTTCTGCAAATTGTCTATGGAATTCAGCCAGTCGCTGGGGATAAAATCTAATTTTTTGAACTTTTTAGAGAGTTCAAAATCCTCTTTGCTTTTTCCCTGAGCTCCCTTCACATTGTAAATGGGTCTTGGCAGAAAGTAAATCCTTTCGTTTTCGTCTTCATAATAGGGAAAGGCCGAACTTAACAAAATTTTCCTTTCCAAAATAGCCTCTCTAATCCGCGAACCAACCCTTATTGAAAGGTCATAGAGGGCGGAGTAAAGGGTATCGGAATGTATTATAACCTCAACCTTTTCTCTTAAGGTTGAGTCAGCCCCTACATGGAGTGGCGATTTAAACTTCAGCTTGAAAATTTTTAAATTTATCACATGCGACCTCCCATTAGAAGGTTACACCTTGAAAGTATTCACAAATTTGCTTTCTGCGCCTTTAACCATCTCATAAACCCTATCCAGCGGCTCAAGCTGGTTCTCCTCAGCGGTCCTATTTGAATCCCAAACTTTTTGCAAGATCCACTCTGGTTTTTCTCCCTTGAAGTAATATGCTAAAGGCTTTAATACAATTTCACTGAAGAAAAACTTAACCTTGCCGTGCCCCCTTGAACCACCACCGCCCAGATAATCATCCTCAAGGAGTTTAAAGGCAGAAAAGAGGTTCTTTAGGTCAACTAAAATTTCATTAGGATCTTCAACATTGTAAATCACTTCAAACTCGAACTCCGTACCCGAAGGAACCCTTTCTATGGTGCGTGGATTTGCTTGAGAAGTTACCCTACAAATAGCATTCTCGGTTTTAATTTCTGTCTCCACAAGATTCTCACCAGAAAACTTTGCAGTTAAATGTAAGTCCCTGAACCTAAGCCTGCCATTGAAATTCCATTTTTCACCGGAAGTACCAAAAATCCGGCATACCTCACAATTTCTCGCATTTTCCCAGCTATCGCAAACATGAATATACTGAGGCCTTTCCTCTTTTCCTCTGTTCTCTATTTTGAAATTACCTTTAGATTCTGTATATTTTGATAACTCAAATAAACTCCTTAACTTTCCTTTTAGCGAACTTCCAGGAATATAAGGCTCATAGGTAATTGGGTGTCTTATCACCGGTGCATCGAGCTTGCCAATCTCCACCGATTCCTTTGCTCCACCGACATGAAGACCTGTTTCAGCCCTCAAAACCCCTTTAATTACGACCTTCCCATATAACTTTTTTTCCTTATCCTTCATGTTAGTCCCCTCCATGATATTTATGGTATGCAACTATTGTTTGAAAAAATTCAACAAACTTTTTAAAGTCGTCATAATCTCTCACTTTGTCGATCGCCACATTCAAAACTTCGACCAAACCTTTTAACTTGTCATTTCTTCCTACAGCATAGGCCAAAAGTGGTTTTAAAGACAATACCCCTATTCTTACTTGCTCATTAAGTTCCTCTTTCTTTTGACTACTTAGCTTACTTTTTTCTAATTTCAGTTCAAGACTTCTCAACTTATCGTAGAATTTCCTAATCTGCGTAGTTTTCACACCCGATCCTTTTAGTTCCTCTGCAAATTTATCAATGCGCTTAAGCAAATCTTTTAGGGTTTCCGCATTATTATAGAGTTCCTTTAACTGGCCGCTATTTTCCACCATTTTTTTTAGCAAGGCTTTCGCCTCCCCTTCCTGCGTTTTTTGAGGTCCTTGATTCATCACACACACCTCCTTTTTACCTAATCAAATAATCCAGCCACATAAGGGCTGGTTTGATTTTAACAAGAAAATCTCTTTTTTGAACATTAAGGAGCTGTAAAAGATAATCCTTATCCTTTAAAATTTTTTCGCTCCGACCAAAAAGATAGGCAAGAGCGCTATAGGGTTTTAAACTGAATCTCCCCTCTTTATCTAATTTTTCAGCCAAAGTGGAAATTTCCATCAACTTGTAAATAAATCTTCTCGGAAGTTCTCTCCCCTCAATCTTCTTAGGAGTTAAACTTGCCTCGAGGTTTTCCTTTACGGAAGTAATTTTTACTGTTTTACCATCAATTGTTACTTCTTTAAGTTCGAGCTCGGGCACAAAATAAAAATCTTCAACGAGTTTTTTCACAAAGTCCTCAGCGATTTCCCTCCATTCACTCCATTTCATCGTTCTCCCCCAAATAGTGAGGGAATTCTTATTGGTAATTGACTTGGACCTTTTCTCCTCCTCATCCGCATTCTCAGCCAGAACTTGAACAGGGAACTTCACATGATTAATTGAAATCCCTGCGGAAAGGGTAACGGGAATTTCTTTCCCAACGAACTTCTCAAATATAGTCCTCACATCGAAGCTAAACTCCAGTACATCGTGCCAGGCACCAACGGCAAAAAGATCATCACCCCCTGCGTAAACCACCACCAATTCCCTTGGGTAGTTTCTCTCTGGATGAACTATTGAAAATTGGTTAACATTAATCGAGCCACTGGCAATTCGATTGATATAGTGTTTGAAAAAGAGATTCAAAAACCTCGATAGGTTACTCAACCGAGAAAGAGATACAAGTTCTTCCCGAATGCCTCGTGCAAAGAGATAGCCGAGGTAATCCACATCCATTTTTAAAGCGGCTATAAGTTCACTGCCTATGTAATTAAACTCAAGATCAGCTTGCTCTTCTGGCACTTCTTCTTTACTCGTATTCTGAGACTCTTCGTTCTCGGAAAGCTCCTCTTCTTTCTTAAATATCCTTGAAATGCCCGGATAGTTACCACAGTAAAGTGGTGTACCGTCAAGGAGATCGTTGGCTCCAGGATTTACAACCCAAAGAAATTCAGACTCCACCGGACTGTCAATTAGATAGAGCTTTTCACCACAAACTAATGGAAATTCAAGGTCAGGCTTAACATAGGTTTTTGGATTATAGGCAATGTACTTTACCCTGTGAACATATTTGCCAAGGTCCGTTAGGGCGTTACATACCTTACATCTTCTTGTTTTTTCAAACTCATCTCTGCTAATTTCTTCACCACAAACTTCGCACTCGTACAGACCTGAAGGTTCCTCATCTTGCGAGCCGAGATGCCCAGCTTCTTCATCTTCTTCACATTTTTTCAAGCTCGAAGTTTCATCAGGATTAAAAACTTTCTTCGGATCAAGGGTAGAGAACTTTTGTAATTTCTTCTCGTTTAATTTTTCATGAAGGCGGGTTATAAGCTCCGAAATACTGTGCTTTTCACGGCGAAGGAGAACTTCACCACTAAATTCCTCAAAGGCGTAATTTAGCCACAACCTACCCCTATGCTCATTCCACAACTTTTCATTAATCTCTTTTAGGAGTTTTTCAACTTTTCTCTTTGCTCCCTCGGTATTTTGGAAAAGAATCGTTAAGTTTCCACCACCGAGAAAGATGATATTGGAATCGAAAAGATCAAGTTCTTTTAGGATCTTTTTGGCGATAAAGTTAAGAAGCATTTCAATGAAGAAAGATCGGGCCCGAAGCATCTTTAAAGAACCCCTTGCGCCGACGGTGTAGATGAAAGACTGAATCCCTGAAATGTCTACAATGAGAAGGGCAAAACGGTTATCCTTCGAATCTAAGATTTTATCATCATCAACATCAACAATTTTTGATTTTCCAGTGGTTTCAATGAGGTAGTTGTATAAAGCCAGGGCAATAGCACAGGTGGTTTTGGAATGGTCGTACAATGAAATATCTGTAGAAACTTCCTCTTTGACTATTGTATGAGAAGGAACAAAGGAAAAGAACTCCTCCATTAAATTCAGCACCACATTGGGAAGATTTTGCGCCTTTGGATGGCCCTTTTTGAGAGCTTTTCTTAGGGCTTCAGTAAAACTATTCAATAAGCGCTGATAGTCCTCTTTAGAATTCGTAAGCACTTTTTCAGGAAAAACAGGTCCCTCACTCAACCTTTTTAGCGGGAAGAAGTAATTAGCATTAGAGCCTTCAAGGGTAGAGAAAATCGACTTTAACGGTGTGTACATTTCGTACTTAAATTCTTCCTCTTTATCGTACTCTCGCTCGCCTGCTGAATAGTTGTCCGCTATTGCTACGAGCTTTAAATCCTTTTCATAGCGGCTTCTAACATCGAGAGCATCCCTTTCTCCGCCCTTTGTAAAGTGGTGATACATTGCAAAGGAGGCAAGTTCCTTACCCAATTCTTTGAGGCCTTCTTTCTCACAGACTTCAATTAGATAATCATGGCCGAACTCCTGATGGGTTTTCTCCCTTGGGTTTTCGCTTGCCCTCTGCACAACTTTGCCAATATCGTGAAGTAAAGCACCCAAGGCAATCCTTACCCTCTCATTATCAAGATTTATTGTATTTTCCCCCATCCTTTTCTCCTTTTTGCTTTAACTATTTTTTATTAACGAGTTATTCCCCTCCTTTCTGACATTGCCTCTTTATACACCTCCCACATTCCGAACCCCTGGGAATTTTTTGCCCCCAGCCCAGCGTCGTAAGCCAGGGACAAATAGGGCTCAGGAAGGTTTAATTTAAAAAGCCCCATCCAGCCCTTTATTACAAACCCCTTATATTTAACAATCGCCATATTTTTCTCATCAACACGGTAGGGCCTGATATATGCACCATCGAGCTCGGGGTATTTTCCTTCCCCATAAAAAGCCATTACTTTCTTTTTCAAATTATCGAGCACAAGCTTTTCAAAATCGGCTTCCTGAGGGTTATAGTAATAGGTCTTCTTCTTACCATCTTTAACAAAAGTGGAATAGACAACGATTGGAGACAACATCTTAATTAGAATAGGTGATTGGGGAGGTTTAATAGGCAAAATTTCCGCTCTGGTCAGAAATACATCCTGGTCATTAAGTTCAATTTCCTCTTTTTTCAACAACATTTTTATAAAGTTTTCAAGCAGTTCATCATAAGGAGTGCTAAAATAAAATCTAACGGGACCATAAAAAACAAGATGGTGTGCTCTAATTTTGGAGTATCCGAACAATCGTGAAAAAGTAAACATTTTAAAAGTCCTTTTCCCAAAGGCGAATCCGTGATCGTGAAGCCACGAAGAAAGGTTTTGCTCTAAATTGGAATAAATGAAACTCTGGATAACGGAGTTGTAATGAATGGGAATCACAAAGGGAGAAACTCGCGGTGTAAACTCAAATAACACCCGCATTAAAAAAATTATACACCTTTTGAAAACCAAGTGCAAAAATTCGGCGTTCCCTGATATTGCTTTCCTTGAAATAATAAGCCTTTTGCAAGAGTCTTAAAAGTTGCAATCGGAGTGTTTCTAAGTGCAATTCGTTCAGACGAAAGGTTTGCAAACTTAGAATTAAAAAACTGCTATTTTAAAGAGTGGTAAAAGCTTAAAAAATTTCAACTTTTTATCCTTCTTCTCTTATAATCTTCCCACCATGCCAAATGTGAAAAGGATTTTTACCGTTGGGCATAGTAATAGGGGGATGGGGGAGTTTATTGAGATTTTGAAAGGGGCAGGGGTGGAGGTTGTTGTTGATGTGAGACGATTCCCGAAGAGTAAATTTGAACATTTTAACAGGGAAAATCTGGAAAATGGTTTAAAACTTGCTGGAATTGGCTATTACTATTTGGGTGATAAGCTGGGTGGTTTCAGGAAGGGCGGCTATGAAAATTACACTAAGACTAAAGAGTTTAATGAAGGAATTGAGGAGCTGGTTAAGATTGCCGAGGAAAGACTAACAGCCATTATGTGTGCAGAGAGGCTGGTTTTCCGTTGTCACAGGAGGTTCATTGCGAAGAGGCTGGAGGAGATAGGCTTTAAGGTGATTCACCTCTAAATTTTAATAAACTACAAATTTCCCCGATTTGCCTCCTAAACGGTAAAAATAAACTCCAGGACCAAGAGTCAAAAACAGCTCACCTTTGAGTTTCCCTATTTCAAAAACTTTCCTGCCCTGAGCATCAAAAACCTTTAGATTTGAAGATTCTAAACCTACAAAAAATCTTACGCCTTTTCTACCACTTATAACCTTTACTTTATCCTCTGCCGCTTCTCTGATGCCTGACCAATTCAGTGAAGTAAGCTTTACTTCGGGTCTTGAGCCAAGGACTTCCTTGGTCCCGTCATCCTGAAGGAAAAGGATAAAGGCAACTTTGTCCTCAGAATCCTCGCTACCAACCGAAAATTCAATGATTAAGCTAATAGCATCATAGGAAGGTACTTTAACAAAAATCCCTTTGGCATCGGGAAACATTTTACGCACAAAGTAGAATAGATGGTCCATATCCTGCCACTGATAACTGGAATCCATGAGGACCTCAGCGGTCCTGAGGTAACCAGAGAGGGTATCGCCAGAAGGATTTTGAATTGTAACAATTAATTCCCCCCTTCTTGAGTTTGGATCATAGGTTCCTGAGACCTCGAAATCAACGGGTTGGTCCACAACCTTTCTTACATCAAAAGTATCTTTATAAACCAAATACATTGAAGTTCCGGGGTTTGAACCGCCCTCAACCCTTTTTACCCCATCCAAAACCGCCACGGGAACTCCGTAAATGGCATAGTAAAGGGCTCTCTGGTAAGATTCTGGCACGCGGAAGGGGTCCGTAGCCCCAGGATAATAAACAAGGACCGAAACGGTGTCACTGTGATAATTTTTGAGTTCCTCAACGCCCCTCACCGCGCTGGCACAATATTGACAGGTGGTTGAGGCAAAAACTTCCACCATTACTGTCCTTTGCCTGGCAAAAAGTAGTCCAATCAAAAAGAGAAAAGCGAAAATTCTCCTCATATTTTCATTCCTTAACCCCCGAAATTACTACAAAGGCGCCTTCGCCAAAGCCTTCCTTGGGCTCCTCCACCCTTCGGCTGCTCTCTAGGCTAAAGATGGTCTGATAGATTTCAAAATTGGAGAAATCCTCCTCTTTCATCAATTCAACAATTTCCTCCGCTGCGAAAAAATTTGCATATTTATAAAATTTGTGTCCCATCTTCTTCTTTTCTTCGTAAATCTTTCCAAGAAAAGAGTTTTTATCGATAAAGCCGATGATCAACCTTCCGCCCCTTTTTAAAACCCTCTTGGACTCCGAGAGCACCGCCTTGGGGTCTTTTACAAAACATATGGTTATCACATTGATAACAAAATCAAAAACATCATTAACGAAAGGAAGTTGCTCGCCTACTCCCGCTACTACTTTTATCCCCCTTTCCTTTGCAAACCGCAACATGTTTATGGCAGGGTCAACACCGAATTCAACCCCCAACTCCTTGGCAAATCTACCCGTCCCAACTCCCACTTCAAGTCCAACTCCATCGGGAATAACCTTTTTCAAGGCCTTCAATTCCGATTGAAAGAGATGGGGATTTTTATCGTACCACCGGTCATAATCCTCGGCAAAAAGTTCAAAGGCTTCTAATTTCATGAAAAAATTATGCTGTAGAATCCTCGGATTTTTCAATCGCAAAAATACATTTTCCTTCCATTGAACAAACGCCCAAGCCATTGTAAAATTTAAGCATGGGAAAGTTCACATATATTAGTGACTTAAAAAAGCATATCGGCGAAGAAGCGGAGATCCGGGGATGGATATACAACAAACGTTCCTCGGGTAAGGTTAGATTTGTCATAGTGAGAGACGGTAGTGGATTTCTCCAGTGCGTAATGGTTAAAGGGCAGATCGATGATAAATATTTTGATCTCTTTGATGAACTTACCCTTGAGACCTCAGCCATCGTCCGCGGAAAGGTAAGGGAAGATGAAAGGGCACCAGGCGGAGTGGAACTGGACCTCAATTATATTGAAATTGTTGGAAAGTCTGAAAATTTCCCCATTCCAAAGGTTAGAGAGGATAACATACCCGATCCCGGCGTTCTGCTCCCCTTAAGGCACCTCTGGCTCAGAACGAGAAGGCAGTGGGCCATAATGAGAATAAGGCACACGATAGAAAAGGCAATTCACGACTACTTCGATAACCTCGGATTCATAAGGATAGACTCACCCATCCTTACACCTGCCGCCTGCGAGGGCACCACAACCTTATTTGAAACCGACTATTTCGGTGAAAAGGCTTACCTTTCCCAGTCGGGTCAGCTCTACCAGGAAGCGGCCTGCATGGCCCATGGTAAAACCTACTGCTTCGGTCCAACCTTCAGGGCAGAAAAATCCAAAACCAGAAGACACCTTATGGAGTTCTGGATGGTGGAACCCGAGATCGCCTATGCAGAGCTCCCCGATGTTATGGAAAACGCCGAGGGATTAATTGTTTACATCGTTGAAAGGGTATTGGAAACAAGACAAGAAGAACTAAAGATACTGGAAAGGGATATTTCCAAGCTTGAAAGGATTAAAAAGCCTTTCCCGAGAATTAGCTATACTGAGGCCATCGAACTCTTGCAGAAGAAGGGATTTAATATAAAGTGGGGAGACGATTTTGGTGGGGACGAGGAAACTGCCATTTCTGAAGAGTTTGACAAACCCGTTATCGTACACAGGTATCCGGCCAAGATAAAGGCCTTCTATATGAAACGGGATCCTGAAAACCCTGAATTGGCTTTGGCAATGGATATCCTCGCACCGGAAGGCTACGGTGAAATTGTTGGTGGCTCTCAGAGGGAAGATGATCTCCAAACCCTGATTCAAAGGATTAAAGAGTTCAACCTGCCACAGGAAGCCTTTGAGTGGTATTTAGACCTGAGAAGGTACGGAAGCGTTCCCCACGGTGGTTATGGATTGGGCCTTGAGAGGACAGTAGCCTGGATCTGCGGATTGAGACACGTTCGCGAAACGATCCCCTTCCCCAGGATGTTGGAAAAGATCTATCCATGAGTATCGCTTACTTATCCCTCGGTTCCAACTTGGGGGATCGGTGGAAAAACTTAGAAAGGGCAATAAAAGAGTTATCGAGTCTCGGCAAGGTTCTTAAAGTATCCCAATTTTACGAGACTAAGCCTTATGGCTATTTTGATCAGCCCGACTTTTTAAACGCCGCCCTCCTTTTAGAGACGCATCTGAAACCGGAAACTCTCCTTCATAGGATCAAAGAGATTGAAAAGGACATGGGCCGTGAAGATAATGGAAGATGGAGAGAGAGGATCATCGACATCGACATAATCTTTTACGACGACCTTGTAATAGACACTCCACACCTTAAAATTCCCCACCCTGAAACGCCATATCGAGAATTTGTCCTAAAACCTTTAAAGGAAATTGCACCTACAATGATCCATCCTGTTTTAAGAAAAACCATTGAAGAACTTTTAAAAGAGCTTCCTACAATCCCATATGTGGACTTCGTCACAGCACCCCCAGGGAATTTTTACCTTTCGGCCCTCGGCGAAAAAATTTACGAAACATCCTTTAAGGAACTGAAGGGCAGAAGGGAGGCTAATCCCCTCCTTTTAAAACTGAAAGAGGCCCTAAACCGTTATTTTAGGGGTGAAAGGGAAGATTTTTCAGAGTTCCCGTTAGACCTTGAGAGGCTAACACCCTTTCAAAAAAAAGTATATAATTTTTTAAGAGAAAAAATCACCTACGGAAAAACCATAACTTATGGGGAACTGGCAGAAAGGGTGGGAGTTAAGGGTGGGGCAAGGGCTATTGGCAATGCCATGGCCAAGAACCCATTTCCCATAATCATTCCCTGTCACAGGGTACTAAAAAGTGGAAACAAAATAGGAGGTTTTGGCGGTGGAGAGGAATGGAAGAAGTACCTACTACGCCTTGAAGGCGCTCTTCTTTAGTCTTTTGGTTTTGGGTTTGGCCTGTGCACCAAAGGCAACGAAGAGGACCTTAATAAAAGTTTCTATAAGGCCCATATCCTGTGAACTGGCCAACATCGAACTCAAAAAGATCGACTTTCTCTATCAGCTTTCCGTTATCAATAAAGGTCCCCAGGATATTGAGATAGAGAAAATGACCTACGAATTTTACATTAATGATGAAAAGGTTTCCGAAGGTGACTATATAAGCGGAATAACGAAGGTGCGGGCAAAGAGTACCCGAAATCTACAAAAGTTCATCCCCGTCCCTGAAGAGGCGCAATCTGAAAAGGTCAAAAAGGCCATAAGGGAAAGAAAGGGAATCTACACCTTAAAAATCAAGGCGATTATCAAAACCGCATGGGGCGAAGCCCTCGAAATGGATGAAACACTGAAAATGAGGATCAAGTAAAAATCACTGAAAGACAAGCTCTTCATAGGAAACTCAAGGAGGCAAAATTTTTTAAAAAGCCCTCTTAAAATTGTCAGTTTACCTTTTCAATTCAATTAAATTTTGCAAACCTCGGCGTTGAAAATCACTGTATAGCTCTTAACACCTTATATGTAAGAGGGCTACGGTTGTTCTAACTGTAATTTTCATCGGCAATTAGGTGCAACTCTTCGCCTATTTTGTAATCAGGGCCTAAAATAAGCCCAATGTCCTGAATTAGACATGCGTTTTGTTAATTAAACTTTTTGAAAGCAAAATCAAAAACGCAAAGATTTAGACTTTATCCCTTGACAATATACCGATGCTAATACCCTGTGATAACATGTCGGTTTTTACCAAATAATTTCTGTAAAACCGTACGATTTTACCGAATAGAATCTGCAAATTCCGACAGGTTTATAGGCCTTTTCCTGATAATCTTTTCCATCCTCGCTTGCCCTTCTCCTTTACAGTTTTCCACAAGCAATTTTTACCTCTTGCCATTTTAAGAAATCAAATAGTTCTGGAGCTTCCCACGGTGCCAACTTCAAAGTCCCACCAATAGGGAAAGACTAACAGTTTAAAAGACGTTTGCTTTTAAGGTTATTTTAACACTTTCTGCAACAACCCTCTTACCTTGACCCCTTAACCACCGTAGCCACTCATCCCCCCATCCTTCTCATTTCATTGGGGGCGCCTTTATATAAGTTATGGCCTAAGGGCTTATTATAAATGGCCTTTCTTATTGTCTCCTTAAGGGTCTCTTCATCTCCCTTTCTCAAAATCGCCTTTAAATCGTAACTCAGACTGGAGGCCATACAGGGCAAGAGCTTGCCATCGGCGGTAATCCTTATCCGGTTGCAAAAGTCGCAGAATTTATGAGACATTGCCGCAATAAGGCCAACGATAAGTTCTTTACCACCAAGGTTCAATTTTACATACCTTGCAGGGCCATCTCCAAGCCTCTTTTCCACCTGCTCCAATGGTCCCAATTTCTTTAATCTCTCCATAAGTTCGAGCTCAGGCACATAGTACTTTTCCCAATCGCTTCCAAAGGGCATAAGCTCAATAAACCTCAAGGGGATATCCATATCAGAGGCGAAATTCACAAGCTCCTCTACTTCATCGATATTCAAACGGGTGTAAACGGTGTTCATCTTTACCTGAATTCCCACATCTTTTAATGCCTTTATGCCTTCGACGACCATTGGAAGCTTAAGAAGCCCCGTTATTCTAGCAAAGGCCTCTTCCCTTAAGCTATCGAGGCTTACATTCACGCTATCAACCTTTGCCTCTCTAAGATCTTCGATATACCTTGTTAAAAGGGTCCCGTTGGTAGTTAGAGTGAGCCTTTCAACACCCGGGATCTTTTTAATTTCTCTAAGAAACTCCCCCACTCCCCTTCTAACTAAAGGTTCTCCACCGGTGATGCGCACCTTTTTAATACCAAATTCGGTAAGCAGGGAGATAAGTTTTAAAATTTCTTCGTAGGTGAGAATATCAGAATGCTTAAGGGGAACGAAGTTTTTGAAATTCGTGCAGTAAAAACATTTGAGGTTACACCTATCGGTGATGGAAATTCTCACGTATTCGATCTCTCGACCGTATCTATCCTTCAAGTTTTGGCACCTCCGAGTAAATAAGGGTATAACCACCAAGTTCCTCTATTTTTTGGGAAAACTCTTCACTTAGAATCGCCTCACTAAGAAGTTTGAAACGCCCGTCCTCCAGGAAATCCTTAGTAAAAAGAAGGTCATATTCCTCTTTGGCAACGGGGATGAAGGAAAGGTTTAAAAGTTTCGCTATAGGCTTTATAGCAACTCCTGCATCGGCAATCCCCATCTTGACGTAGTAGCCAACCTCTAAGTGGTTCAGAACATCGTTTCCATAACCCTTTATTTCAGAGGGAGTTTTACCTTCTGTATGGAGCAGATAATCGGTCAAGATTCTCGTTCCCGATCCCCTTTGCCGGGTTACAAAGGTTAGGCCCAATTCCTTAATATCCTTAAAACTCTTGATTTTTCTCTCCAATTCCCCTCTTACCAAGAATCCCTGCTCCCTTTTTAAGAAGGGTAATAAAACGAAGTTTCTGAGACCGAGTTTCTTAGCAAAACTGACATTGTAGGTTCCATCCTTTTCATTCAAAAGATGAACTCCAGAGAAATGGGCTGAGCCCTTCTTAATTGCATTCATCCCACCGAGACTCCCCACATTTACCACATTTAGAGGTATCCTCCACTCTCTCCAGAGAATTTCTTTTAAGATGTCAACGGAAAGATCATGGCTTCCCACAAAAAGGATACTCCTATCCACCAATTCCTTCCTTAGAGCTAAATGGACCTCCTTCTCAGTGCCTTCCTCAAGGCCCTCAAGCCCTTTTTCCACCACAACATAACCGCTTCGGCGAAGGAAAGGGGAAAGGGGACCAGAACCTTGCTTAATTGGATAAAAATAATAATTACTCCCCACTTTTGAGAGAACCACATTAAAAAGGTGGTCTTCACCCTCACTGGCGGAGATCTTTCTCCCCGCCCTGGCGGAAAGGGTACCGGAACCTTCGATGTGCCCAAGGAAATCCTTTAAAACGGGCAAAACCACATACTCATAGGAGAAAAGGGCTGCACCAGGGTATCCGGGAACTCCAAAGATAGGCGTATTGTTTAGAATACCGAAAACAAAGGGTTTACCGGGTCTTAAATTGAGACCGTGGATGAGAAGCTCACCTTTTTCCTTCAGGATTTGAGCGGTAAAGTCATACTCTCCCGCCGAGGTTCCACCGCACACAAAAACCATATGGTATTTTTTGGAAGCCTCTTCGAAAACTTCTCTCAATTTTTCAGGCTCGTCGGGCACAATGGAATGCACTTCCACCTCAAGACCAATCTTTCTTAAAATTTCAGCAAAAACAAAGGAGTTGGTTTCATAAACCTTGCCCCTTTGAAATTCCGAACCCGCGGGCAAAAGTTCATTCCCCGTGGGAATAAAAACCGCTTTAACAGGTTTTAAGACCTCCACCTTTTCAATACCCGACTGGACACATAGAGCAATAGCTTTACCGTCAACAATGCGCCAGTTCTCAAGGATGAGGTCAAAGGGCAATACATCCTCCCCCGGAATTCTCACATTCTGATACCTCTGGTGAGGTGTTCTGATGACAATGGAAGAACCCTCTTCCCAGTAATCCTCTCTCCGGACAACACAATCAAACCCTTCCGGGACCACATTACCCGTATTGATGGGAACATAATCGCCTTTTTTCAACACAACGGGATTTGAAGGTGAGGCACCGGCGGTTAATTCTGCCCTTGTTGCAATCCCGTCCATGGCGGAAAGGTATTCTCTCGGAACAGGAAGGTTCGCCCTCACGCTTTTAGTTAGAACTCGTCCATAAGCATCAACTATGGAAGCTACCTCAACGCCAATTCTATCTGGAGTCAGCAATCTTTTTAAAGTCTCAAAGATGATGCGCTTAGCATCCTCAGGCTCGGTTCTTTCGAGAAAATACTTTTTCATAATGGATAAAACTCCACCTGGGATCCCTTATGAACCCCTTCTAAGTTTTCTGGAATCCTCACAAGGCCATCCGACTTTACCAAACTGGAGAGTATGCCAGACTCAGAGAAAAGGGGATAGAGAAAATCGCCATCCCTTTTCACCCTTATCCACTCCTCTCGTCCCGCCTTCGACGGCATATCCTGCCCCGCAATCAGATAGCCAGAGGGCCTGGGAAAGAAATCTTTGCTTCCCTGGAGGTACTTTAAAAAGGGTATTACGAAGAGGTAAGTGGAAACGAAGGAAGAAACGGGATGACCCGGAAGGCCCATGATGGGTTTCTCTTTAACCCTTGCAAAGATAGTGGGCTTACCCGGGCTTATGTAAACGCCGTGGTAAAGAATTTCCGAACCCTCAAATTCCTCAATTGCACCCACTGCAAAGTCCCCACTACCTTTGGAACTTCCACCAGAAATTAGAATCAAATCAAACTCCGCCATATTCTTTCTCAAGGCCTCGTACAGTTCCTTTCTATTGTCCCTTATGATAGGGTGCCTTTTTACAACTTCGCAATATTCCCTGATCAGGGAAGAGACCGTTATGGAATTGGTCTCCCTGATTTTACCGTCCCTCGGTTCCTGCCAGGGTTCGACCAGTTCGTTACCTGTTGGTATCAAAAGGACCCTCGGTTTCCGAATCACCTTAACCTCAAGAATTCCAAGGGTCTGCAAAAGGCCAATTTCCTGAGCCCTGAGTTTTTTACCCCTTTCAACTACAATCTCCCTTGCCCTTACATCATCCCCCACCTGAAGGACATTTTCCCCCACTGCCACAGGCCTGTAAATCTCCACAAATTCTCCAGTTAGGGAAGCATTCTCTAACATCACCACCGCATCGGCACCTTCTGGAAGCCACCCACCAGTCCAGATTTTAACAGCAGTCCCGGGCTCAAGGGAAATCCCGGGCCTACTGGCCATTGGCACCTCACCTTTAATTTTAAGTAAAACTGGATTTTCTGAAGAAGCACCAACCGTATCCTGCGCCCTCACCGCGTAGCCGTCAACGGTACTCCTTGGAAAGTAAGGAACGTCTTCAGGGGCAATAATATCCTCAGCCGCAAAATATCCAGGTGCATCAAAAAGGGGAACCTGCTCAGACCTCAGAGATTTAAAAAGGGGAAAATACTCTTTGTAAATCTCTTCCCTTTTCGCGAGCCTCAGAAATTCCATGGGAAAATTTTAAAGTTTTTGAAAAGTTCTAAAAAATACCGTGAATCTTTGCTCCGCAATACTCGCAGACTCCACCCTTAGCGTGGTTCTCCAGTACCCAGAAGCCTTCCCTCCTTATTACTACCCTCTTGCAATTGGGACAATAGGTATCATTCCCTTCATCGCTGGGTATGTTTCCGGGATAAACGTACAAAAGGCCCTCCTCAAGACCGATTTCTCTCGCCCTCAAAACCTTTTTAACGGGTGTAGGAGGAATGTGGGACATCTTATAGTGGGGATAAAAACGGGAAACGTGCCAGGGAACATACTCCGCCAGTTCGTTCTTTATAAATCTTGCAATATCACGAAGCTCCTCTTCACTATCATTAAAACCCGGAATGATAAGGGTCGTGAGCTCGATCCATATTCCGAGTTTAAAGTAGAGCTTTATGCTCTCCAGCACCTGGTCCAGTCGAGCACCTACCACCTTCGCATAAAAATCCTTTCTAAAACTCTTGAGATCGATATTTGCGGCATCAAGGTAAGGGGCTATTTCCCTAAGAGGGGCTTCCTCGATGTAGCCATTGGTAACAAAATTGTTTCTTATGCCCTTACTCTTAGCAAGGACTGCAATTTCGTAAGCATACTCGTAAAAGATCGTCGGTTCGGTATAGGTATAGGAAATGGACTCACACCTGTATCTCTCAGCCAATGCAACCACCGTTTCACGTGGAACGTGTTCGCCAAAGATTTCGCCTTCCTTTGGGGCCTGGGAAATGTCATAATTCTGGCAGAACTTACAGCTAAAATTACAACCCACCGTGGCGATGGAGAGCGCCCGGGAACCGGGTAAAAAGTGATAGAGGGGTTTCTTTTCGATAGGATCAACATGAATGGCGACGGGATACTCATAAACTAAGGTATAGAGGGTGCCCCTTTCGTTTTTTCTGACACCACAGATCCCAAATTTTCCCTCATTTATAATGCAGTTGTGTTTGCAGAGATGGCACTGAACCCTGTTATTTTCCAGCTTATCATAAAATCGAGCCTCTTTCATCATGGAATTATTATATTCCAATCAGTCAAAAATGTGAAGGGCGGTGGCTTTAAAAATCACATAAACTTCCTTACCCGGTGCAAGCTGAAGCTCATCCTTGGAGGCATCCGTCACATAGGCAGAAATCTTAAGGTTTCCTGTCTCAAGCTTTACCTCATTTACCTTGCTCCCTGCAACAACGTCCAATACCTTCGCTTTGAAGTGATTTCTGGCACTGGAGCGGGGTGGTTCAGTCTCACTCAAAATTACATCTTGAGGCCTCAGCATCACCACGAAACTCTCTTTATCAACCCTTTGAGGTAGAAAAATTTCAACACCGTTAGAAAAATATCTTTCGCCCCTCTTCTCCACCGGGATGAAATTCGCCTTTCCCAGAAAGCTGGCCACGAAATCGTCAGGAGGGCTCTTTATAAGGTCGTACGGTTTCGAAAGGCTTTTAAGTTTTCCCCTTTCAAGAATTCCTATGCGATCGGAATAATAAATGGCCTCCTCAAGGTCATGGGTGACAAGGATAATGGGAAGGAGGAAAATTTCCCTTATTTCTCTGATCAATTCCCTCAAGTCTTCTTTGTTTTTGGGATCTAAAAAGTTGAAGGGTTCATCCATCAAAAGGAGAAGGGGCCTCGTGGCAATGGCCCTTATTATAGAAATCCTCTGTTTCTGGCCCGCTGAAAGCTGGTGAGGGTATCGATCAAGGAGGTCCGAAATTTTAAGTCTTTCAGCCAGGTTGTTGATGAACATTTCACAGGCCCTTAAGCCAAAGAGTAGATTTTTCTTCACTGTAAGATGAGGGAAAAGGTAAGGGGATTGATAGACAATGGCGATGTTCCTTTCCCAGGGAGGAAGGTGGGTAATGTCGTTTCCGTAAAGATAAATCTTTCCCGACTGAACCTTTAAAAATCCCATAATGGCTTCGAGAAAGGTGGTCTTCCCACTGCCTGAAGGACCAAGAATACTTATCATCTCATGGGTTTCCATCTCAAATTCCGGAATTTCCAGGAGAAAATCTCCCTTTCTAACCTTCAAATCCTCTATTTTCAACATATCTTCCCCAGAATACTCTCAAAATCAAAAACACCATACCCGTTATTAAAAAGAGAAAAACCGCATAGGGCAGAGTTGCCTTAATACCCATGCTCTCAAGCCTTTCATAGACAAAAACGGTGGAAGACATCGGAAAATAAGCCACTACCATTACCGCACCAAATTCGGATACCGCTCGTCCCCAGGAAAGGAGAAGCCCCTTAAGGAGATGCCCCTTCGTCATAGGAAGAAGGACATGGAAGAAGGTATAAAACTTTCCCCTTCCGAGGGAATAGGAAATCTTTTCATACTCCTGAGGCAACTGCCTAAGCCCCTCCTTTAAGTTTCCTATGAAATAGGGAGCGCTAACGAAGGCCATGGCAATTACAATACCCGTTAAGGTCCCGTAAACCTCAAGGCCAAGTAGATTCAAAAATTTACCCATAAAGGATGTCCTTCCGAAGAAACTCAATATGGCAATTCCTGCGACGGAGTGGGGGATCGCGACGGGAAGTTCAAGGAGGTTCTCAACAACCCCCTTAAGAGGTGTGCTTTTTCTCGATAGGACATAGGCAAGGGGCGTGCCCAAGAGGAGAATCAAAAGGGTTGCAAGGGTAGCAGAAAGGAAAGAAACCCATACCGCTTTCAAAAACTCCTGGTCTTTTAGAGCATTGACAAGGCTAACAGGACTTGTGGAGAAAAGGAGGTAAAGTCCAGGAAACACAAAAAGGATTATGCCAATTAAAGAGAGAAAACCGATAACGATATCAAAACCTTTTCTCACATTAAAATTTTAAGCCAAAAGGGGCGTTTAATTGGGGAATACGTAGGCCACTTGGAGAAGTGAAGGTTTCCCTTTTTCAGCCCTTAAAATTTTATAGTTCACGAAAGGGGGTAAGGTTATGAAGATGATCAACGTTTCAGAAAAACAGGAGACCCACAGGAGGGCAAGGGCAATCGCCAGACTTTTGGTAGAAAAAGAGACAGTTAAGCTCATCAAAGAAGGAAGAATCGAAAAGGGAGATCCCGTCGAGGCTTCTAAACTCGTTGGACTTTCTGGAACGAAGTTTACAGCCCAGGTCCTTCCCTTTTGCCACCCCATAAGGGTCACATCGGCAAAGGTGGAAACAAAGCTTTACGATGAGGGGATTATCGAAATCTACTCAGAAGTCGAGTGTATCGATAGAACGGGCGCAGAGATGGAGGCTCTAATGGCTTGCGGGATGGCAGCCCTCAACTTTTACGATATGCTGAAAAGGTACGATCGCTGGATAAAAATTACCGATTTGAGACTTTTAGAAAAGGAAGGGGGTAAATCGGGGCACGTAAAGCTTAATTATGAGTTCAAAGGAAAGGTGATCTTCCTTGGTAAGTCGGAAAAGAGGGGACTTAAGGATAAGGTCCAAAGCCTGAAGCTTGTTGAGAACTTTGGAGTTGAGGGCGACGTACATGCGGGTACGGAAAGGCAAGTATCCCTCTTTCCACTGGAAGCCTTAGCGAAAGTGCCTAAGGATAAGTTCACTTTCCCGCTGGACCAACTCACCGAGAATATTTCCACCCTCGGCATCCCCGAGTACCTTTTACTCCCTGGGAAACGCCTTCGCATTGGAGAAGCAGAATTGGAAATCCTTGAAATAGGAAAAGAAGAGTTCGTTGAGGAAGGAAAACCCTACGCCGTTTCTCGATGGGGTAGGTTCTGCAGGGTAATAAAGGGCGGGGTTGTGAATCTTTACGACGATGTCGAGGTCTTGATATAAAAATTTATGTAGTCTGACTACATAAATTTTTGAAAATTTTTGCACTTAAACTACAAAATTTTTGCAAATTTTATTTTCTTCACTTTTACGGAATGTACCCGAAAGTCCTCGACCTGCCCAAGGATGAAAAAATTTATTACCTTAATGAAATCGTCGGCTCCTACGTCCTCAAGGATATCCTTGCTTTCGAGAAAATCAAAAACAGCATGACCTTGCTAAACCTACTGAAACTTCTCGCATACCAACTGGGAAAAGAGGTTTCCCTGAGCGAACTGGCCCAAAAACTCCACATAAACGTTAAAACCGTTGCGAGATATTTGGACCTTCTGGAAAAGAGTTACATCATTTTCCAGCTCAAGCCCTTTAAAGGAAACCTGCGAAAGGCAATATCCGAAAAGTCCAAATATTATTTCTATGATGTGGGGATAAGAAATGCCATCATAGAGGATTTCCGGGAGATTGAAAAGAGAGACCCAAAGGAAGTGGGCGACCTCTTTGAAAACTTTTTCATATCTGAATACCTAAAGAAATGCAAATATACAAAGCCCATTGCCTCACTCTATTTTTACAGGGATTATGAGCAGAAGGAAGTCGATCTCATTGAAAGGGATAGCGAAGGTAACCTGAGGGGGTTTGAAATAAAATCAAAAGCAAAAGAGAAAGGGAAGCCACCAAAAGAGCTATTAGAAGCCTATCCTGAACTTCATCTCGAGGTTGTAGACATCAACAATTTTATCGAACTTGTTGCCGCTTAATGCTTTAAAATATTATCACTAACAGGATGAAGCTAATGGGAAAGTTTTTAATTCAGGTTGGTCTTCTTTTCCTTTTCCTTGGTTTATTGCTGGTTCTCTTTGAAAATCTTAAGTTCAGGATACCGGGAGATATCATTATTAAGAAACCGAACCTCACCATCTTCATACCCATTGGAACCAGTATAATCCTTTCCCTACTCCTCACGCTACTTTTAAACCTCTTCATCGGGCTTAGAAAGTGAAAAAGATAGATCTCTACTTCGTCAAAAACCTACTTCTCTCCTTCCTTGGGGCACTTTTCGCCCTGACCCTCATTTTACTCGTAAATACCGTTTTTCAACTCATGGACCTTTTGGTTAGAAAAGGTGTACCCTTTCTAACCGTAATGCACCTTATTGCCTATACCCTGCCCTTCATAATGAACATGACTGTCCCTATGTCCTTTCTCGTCGCTGGGCTTCTCACCTTTGGAAGGAGCGCGGGTAATAACGAAATGCTGTGCCTTAGAAGCTCTGGAATAGACTTAAAAGTGATTTTAAGAAAATTGGCCATTGTGTTAGCTATAATTGCCCTTTTAAACCTCATCTTTAACCTGTTTATTCTTCCCGAAACCAATTATCGCCTGAAAAAGACCCTTTACGAAATCAGGTTGAAAAAGCCCGCCATAGAAATTGAACCGGGAATTTTCAACAAAATAGAAAACTACTTAATCTACGCTGCTACAAAGGATGAAAAAACAGGAACGTTGAACGATGTAAAAATACAAGAGATAAAGAAAGATGGAGTGAGATTCATTTCTGCCCGCAAGGGGAAGATACAATCCACTAAAGGCGGAAGCTTAGTTTTAGAGCTCTATGACGGAGAATTTCTCGAAGTTAAAGGAGAAAAGAAGGAACAGTTAAGAAGGGCAAACTTCAAAAAGGATATACTCATTCTCAGAGTCAACAAAGAAAACTTTTACAGGGATGTGGTTTACAGGGCCGACCGAGAGAAGAGCTACCTTTCTCTTCTTAAAGAAATTAAGGAAGCCCAAAAGGAGTTAAACAGTTATCCGAAAGAAGATAAGATCTCTCGGAATTTTGTTAAAAGGCGTATAAATGCCATTTTAGCAGAAATTAATACGAGGTTTGCCCTGCCCTTTGCTGCAATAATCTTCGTATTCTTCGCCTTTCCTATTGCCCTTAAGTACAAATTTACTGGCTACGGCTCTGCCCTCGGTGTCTCCTTTTTCTTCTTCATCCTCTACTACATCTTGCTTCTTGCTGGTCAGGAAATTGCAAGAAGAAGCCTTTTTAACCCGTACATAGCCATCTGGATTCCAAATCTGCTCTTTGCTTTAATGTCCTTCTTTTTTACGAAAAAGGAGCTGGCAAAATGAACCTCTTTTTCCTTCAATTGTTCTGGATGGAAATACCCTTTGAAATTCCAGAAACCCTTATCTACAGGCCTCCCGAACCGGTTTTCACTGAAAGAAAGGAAACTACTGACTTAGAAACATATAAATATTTTAGCCTCTTTCTATCAAGCAGCGTCGTCGAAATTAAATCCCCCTGGGCTAATTTGAAGCGAACTCAACTACCAGCACGGGGACCTTATGACAAACTGGCAGAGACTTGCTTTAAGCTTGATATAGATAGAAAACCCATAAAGCTTCTTGCGGGAGCAAGGGAAAGGGAATACGGTACATGGCTAAGTGTAGAGGACTCTACTGCGGCACTCTTTTGGTGGGAAGCTTTGTTAATTTCTTACAAAATGAAAAACTGGCTGGATTATTTCCCAACGGTCGGGAGAATGAAGTCTTACTCCGCTTCCTTTGCTACAATTGGGTTTAAAATAAAGGACGTTGTAGCGCCTTACTTTGCAATAGAACGCGTTAATAAAAAGCAAAAGGTATATGGCGGCATTACCTGGTTTGCGCCCCTTGGCTCAGTGGGTGTGCAATTCAAGGACAATAGTTTAAACGCCTTATTTTTGAATTTTACCTTCAACAATGCCAAAGGGAAACTGGAGTTTGATGGAAGCGACTACCATTACGGTCTATTTTCAAATTCAGAATACGTTCCTTTCGACACTTCTCTCCTATCGAGAAAGCTTTATAAATCCTCCACCATAGAAGCAGCCTTCGAACTATACCCTTTCCACTTTGGATATGAAAGGCGATATTTTAAAAGGGTTACCATTCAAACCCCATCAAACCTCCTCCCCACCGAGGCCCGGAACTTCACTGAAAACGTTTATAATTTCGGGATAAATACGGAAAACTTTACCCTCTTTTACTCCCACTTTCAAAGTCCTTATTCTGTGGTTAAAGATACGCTTTTTATTGCCCTTTACTTCAGGGAAAAGTACTACGACCTTGCCTTATACTATAACTTAAGGAGCCACCAGGAAGAGTTTAACATGGTCAATGTAGAACTTAAGTTCAAAACCTTCAAAAACTTCAGTCCTTATTTAAAAGTTGTGAATCTCTTTGATGTCCCCGGGAACTATTTACCGGGTATAAAAGCTAAAAGGAGGTATGTAGAAATTGGATGCCAGTTCCAGAGAGAAATTTAAGGCAGGTTACGTTGCCGTTGTAGGCAAACCCAACGTGGGCAAATCCACTTTTCTCAACACAATGATTAAGTTCAAACTCTCTGCCATAAGTCCTAAGCCACAGACGACGAGACACAAAATCCTTGGAATTCTAAACGGAGAAAATTATCAAATCCTCTTCCTCGACACCCCCGGAATCATGGAAAAACCCAGACACGAACTGGATAAGTGGCTTCTAAAAAGAGCCTTTGAAGCCATAGAGGACGCCGACGTGATCGTAATGATGGCAGAACCCGAAAAACCAGACGAAGTGGATATGCAAATTGTCAACAAAATTAGAGAATCAGGAAAGCCAGCCATTCTCCTCATCAATAAAATTGATACCATTGATAAAAAGCTGGTACTTCCCGTTATAGATGCCTATGCAAAGACAGAGACCTTCAAGGAAATTATACCCGTAAGTGTCCTTAAAAACATAAACTTAGATGTTGCCCTTGAGAAGATTGTTGAATTCCTTCCTGAATCACCACCCTTTTACCCTGAGGATGCAGTAACCGATAGGAACGAACGGTTTTTAGTACAAGAGATTATAAGGGAAAAATTGTTCCTCCTTTACGGCGAAGAAATACCCTATTCAGCGGCTGTAGAAATTGAGGAGTTTAGAGAGCAGGACGAGAGTCACGGTGGTAAAGATTACATAAGAGCGGTTATTCATGTTGAAAAGGATAGTCAAAAAAAGATCATCATTGGAAAAAACGGTGAGAAGATTAAAAAACTGGGAACCGTAAGCAGAAAGGAGATTGAGGCCTTCCTCGGACGGCCCGTTTTCTTAGAGCTCTGGGTAAAGGTTAGCGAAAAGTGGAGACAAAAACCGGGATTTATTAAAGAAATAGGGTACTGAGCAAGATAGCTCGAGGAAAAGCCTTCTTCTATATAAGCCTCAACCTTATTAATTTTCAGGTAGATCCGTAAAAATTATGGGATTTTAAAGGGCCAAAAACTTGACTATCCTTGCCCTTTATGTTATAAAGATAAACGCCAAACAAAAAGGAGGTTTTTATGCACCTATTATCTATACTACTCATAGTGGCCCAGATGGGCGGGGCCGAATGCAAGTGTGGTAAAATAGACATATCTGGATACGCCCATATGGTGTACGAGTACACAATGGACGGTACATCCGGAAACTACGGGCTCATGACACTCCCATACGTAAGGGTGAAATTCTCTGGAAAACTCACCGACAAACTCTTCTTCAGAGTGGAACCAGAACTCACTACAGGAAAGATTCGTTACGCCTACGCAGACTTAAAGCACATACCTTATGTCACCCTCAGAATGGGTCTCTTAAAAGTGCCCTTTGGTTATGAATTCCAGCCTTACCCTGTGACCAACGTAACACCTTATTTATCTCAAGCCACAAAACTTTTCACCGACCTTGGTGTAGGTTCAGATGGTGGCGTTATGGCTATTGCGAAACTCCCCTACACCGAGTTAAAGGCAGCCATATTGGAGAACGACCCAACTCTTAACAAAGGCTATGTTGCAAATGTCACAATTAATCCAATAGAAATGATAAGCCTCGGCGGAAGCTATTACGAGGGCCATATTGGTGCATGGTACAAGCTGTATGAAGGATACCTTGCCATCAATAATCCCTTAATTAATATCGAAGGAAACTACATCGCCCGTGAAAAAGAGGGTGATAACTATAAATCCTATGGTTTCTATGTCCAGGCCTATAGAAAATTTGACCTTCCAATGAACGGCCACTACATTTGTCCAGCAGTTAAATACGGAATGTTTGAACCCAATGATACCAATGCCAATGACAAAGCCCAGGAAGTATGGATTGGATTTAATTTCGGCTACTCAAAGTACATCAGGCTGATGACTTATTTCAATGTGAATCTCGAGGAAGGCACATCGGTTGACAACAATAGACTGGTAATGGACCTCCAGTTCAGCTTCTAAGGTCCATATAGTCCGACCTGAGGGGCCCCCTTCGGGGGCCCCTTTTTATTTTCCGAGGTCTAAACTATAATAAAGATGTGAAAAAGCTAGATTACTTTTTGCTCGACCTCGATGGAACATTGATCCTGGGGAAAAAAGTTTTAAGTGGTGCCATTGAATTCCTCGAGGAGCTGAAAAAAAAGAGGAAGAAATTTATCATCCTTACAAACAACTCCTCAAAAAGTAGCACAGCCTACCTGAGATTCCTGAGAAAATTGGGATTTCCAGTTAATCCCGAAAACATCCTTACATCTGGTATGGCAACGGCCATTTTTTTAAAAGAAAGGAAGGTAAAAGAAGCCTACATCGTGGGAACTAAAAGCACCATAAGAGAGTTTGAATCCTTGGGAATTAGGTTTAATCCGCAAAGTAAAAATTTAGTCTTAACCTTTGACACCACCTTAAACTTCAAGAAGTTAGAAAAAGCAACGGAAATCCTGAGAAACAAAGAAGGGGTTTATGTTGCTACCCATCCGGACAACATTTGCCCCATCGAAGAGGGATTCATTCCTGATGTGGGTTCTTTTATTGCGCTCCTAAAGGAGGCTACAGGCAAAGTGCCCGATTTTATACCTGGAAAACCCAGCAAGTACTTTTTTGAAAAGGCAATGGCGCTGCTGCAGGCCGTTCCTGAAGAAACAGCAATAGTAGGAGATAGACTTACAACGGACATTAAGACAGGTAAGGACTTTGGGATAACTTCCATAATGGTCCTTACAGGTGAAACTACGAGGAAGGACCTCGAAAACTCTGAAATAAAACCTGACTTAGTTTTCGAAAACCTTACCGAATTGACCGAATTTTTAAGGAGTAGGCAATGAGAAAAACCGTACTCTTTATAGCCTCATCTGGTAGAAATGTAGGTAAAACCTCTATTTCCATAGGCCTGTTTGACTATTTTAAAAAGCAAAACAAAAAAGTGGCCTTTGTAAAACCCGTGGCCCAGCATTATACCGAATTAGCGGGATTTAAAATATCGAGGGATGTAATCTTACTCAACAAAATATACAAATATCTTGACGATGAGAGGCTGCACCTTGCAAGTCCCTTCGTTATTGAATCCGGCTTTACAAAATCCTACATTCTCGGCGAGGCAAAAAGCCCTAAACCACAAATTAAAAGGGCCTTTGAAAAAATTTTAGAAGAGTTTGATGTTGTCCTTGTAGAAGGAACAGGTCACCCGGGCGTTGGGTCCTGTATAAACCTCTCCAATGCAGTGGTTGCGAGGATGCTCAATGCCAATACCCTCTTGATACTGGAAGGTGGTATAGGCAACACCATTGACAACTACACCCTTGCAAAATCGGTTTTTAAGAGTGCAGGCTGGTCAGTGGATGGGGTGATCATTAACAAAGTGAAGGAAGAAAAGTACGAGGAGATAGACAGAACCCTTAAAAAATTCTTCCGAGGAGAAGACGTTTATTACCTCGGAACAATCCCCTTCGTCCATGAACTTTCCATGCCCTCATTGAGGCTCATTTGCGATACCATTGATGGAAAAATCCTTCAGAGAGAGGATTTGCTCACAGGAAAGGTCAACAACATCTTAATGGCGATTAACGAACCCCACCTTTTCCTTGAAGAGATTGAGAGAAGCAAAGATGAAAACATCATCCTAACCACCGGAGACAGAGAGGATATCCTCATGGCCATTTACGCCATATACAATCAAATGAAAAG
This sequence comes from candidate division WOR-3 bacterium, assembly GCA_039803545.1. Classification (NCBI taxonomy): domain Bacteria; kingdom Pseudomonadati; phylum Caldifarciminota; species Caldifarciminota bacterium. The sequence goes on from JBDRYS010000002.1 coordinate 352,633, forward strand.
TAAAATTAAAGCCCTTATTTTGTCCTCCACGCCGCCCCACGAAAGGATAATGAAATTATATAACGACCTTCCGATACCCGTTATCTACACCCAGAACAACATCTTTAAAACCGCAAGTATGATCTCAGGTATTACCGTAAAAATAGACCCGTATGAAAGTGAGAAAATAAAAACCCTTCAAAACCTCTTTGAAAAATTCATAGACGAATCACAGCTAAAACGCTTTGTAAACCTTGCCACAAGGGATATCGAAAGGCGTGGATTCAAAGAGAGAGTCGGGGCTTTCTTTAGGTTTATAAAAAGCATTTTTAAAGGATGATAATTCCCGAGAAGCTCGGAAAATACAAGATCCTTGAATTTCTTGGTTCGGGCTCCTTTGGCTCCGTTTACTATGCTGAAGATACCCTTTTAAAAAAACCAGTAGCCCTTAAAGTTCAAACCGCAAAGGCGGAGAAAAGCAAAGAATTGATAGAAGAGGCACGGACCCTTTTTGAATTAAACCATGAAAACATTGTAAGATTTTACAACATAGAAATTATAGACGATAAAATCGTTCTTGTGATGGAGCCTGTTAGAGGTCAGACCCTTAGAGATGTAATTGAAAGGCAGGCTCCCTTAAAGGTCGAAGATGCATTGAACATCGTAAAAGAAGTGCTAAAAGCTTTAGATTACGCCCATAACAAGGGCTTTGTCCACGGAGACATAAAGCCAGAAAACATCCTTATAAGCGAGGATGGAAAAATCAAGCTGGCTGACTTTGGACTTGCAAGAATCCTTGGAAGAGGAGAACTCAAACTCGCCATCGTTGGTACCCCTTTCTATATGGCCCCTGAAGCCTGGAAGGGGGAAGTTACCATTTCTTCAGACATTTACAGTCTTGGGTGTATTTTATACGAGCTCCTCACAAAAAGACCACCTTTTTATGCGGAAAGCATCGATAAGTTGAGATATAAGGTCTTTAACGACCGCGTAGAGCGGGTCCCGGGAGTCTCCTTTGAGGTCAATGAACTGGTAAAAAAGATGTTAAGTAGAATCCCTGCCAAAAGGCCTTCCGCCGGTAAAGTCCTCTCTGAGGTAAACAAACTTTTGAAAAATCCCGAAATAGGCTTTTTCACCGTCGAAAGTAGGAAAAAAGAGACCTTTTTTGGAAACCTTACGGAGGAGCAAATAAACTTTGTAAAGGATCCAAAGGACGTGGTCATTCTGAAAGGGATAGTTGGAAGCGGAAAAACGACATCCTTAGCCTATAAGGTTGCCTATGAAATAAAGGTCAAACACGAGGATCCTCAACACTTTCTCTTTTTAACCTTTACTGGAAAAGCGGTAAACCTCTTCAGGGCAACTCTCGAGAAACTATTAGAGGAAGAGAATGTAAAGGACATTACCGCCTGCACCTTTCACCAGTTTGGTCAGATGGTTCTGAGGTACGGAATCGAAAGATTGGGCTTCTCTGAAGACTTCCGTGTGATTACTGACAAAGAGGCCGAGGACATCCTAAAGGCCTTTATTTCTCTTTCTCCACAGGCAAAAACCGTGTTAAGAGAAATTAAATTGGCAAAGGCAAACCTCATCACTCCGGAACAATTGGAGGCCATGGCGGAATCTGAATGGACGAGGGAAGTAGTCCACTTTTATAAAAGGTACCAGGAAGAACTCAGAAGATCCAATTCCCTTGACTACGAAGATTTAATCTTATATGCGGTGGAGTTACTCAAAAAACACCCGGATATTAGAAAGGATGTCCAGGAACGATTTAAGTTCATAGTGATCGATGAGTTCCAGGACGTAAACAAGGCGCTCTTTGATTTGATCCTTCTCCTGAAAGGCCCCAACAACAAACTCTGGGTTGCAGGTGACGAGGCTCAATCTATCTACGGATTCCGTGGCGCATCCCCTGTTTATTTGCGGAGTCTTGAAACTAAGTTTCCAGAAGCCTCAAAACACTTTCTCAGTGTGAATTTTAGAACGGCAAGGAAAATTGTGGAGGCAGGATTGAACCTTCTCAGCCACAGCAGAGAAATTAGCATTGTGCGCACCCTCAACACTTTAGTACAGGAAGAGGGCAACGTTTCCATCTCCTACTTTGAGAATGAAGTAAAGGAGGCGCAATTTGTTGCCGAAAAAATAAACAAGCTTAAAGAGGAAGGGATTGATTACACAGAGATCGCCGTTATTTACCGCACCAACGAATATTCCAGGAGCATAGAGGACGCCTTGAAAAAATACGAGATACCCTATACCATACTGGAGGGAGAGAGTTTTTACGACCTACCGGAAATCAAAGTCGCCCTCGGATTTTTTAACCATTACCTTGGAAACTACTCGGGCCAGAATATTGAGTTCCTTTTGAAACATTTTCTAAAATTCCCCTCGGATCTTGTAACGAAGGTAATCAAAAAATATGAAAAAAGTGGTAGTGTAGATGTCTCGACGGAAAGAGGAGAATTTTCTGTGAAATTAAAGGCATTAAATACCTTTCTCTCAAGACCTAAAAGGCAGGCTAATGGAGAAGAATTACCCCCAAAAGAGCCTCAGGAAATTTTGGAGGATATTATAAACTTTGGGCAAACTCAGGGATGGTTTTCAACAAAATCCATGGAAACTTTGCAGGAATTTTTAATCTCACTACAAGACATGAAATTAAAAGACGTAAGGGATGTCTTCAATTACGTCTCCCTGATGCGGGAGGTTGGCGTATCGGCTACAAGACATTACGGTGTTCTCCTACTTACTGCCCACAAGGCAAAAGGCCTCGAGTTTAATACGGTCTTTATAACCGGCCTCGTCGAAGGCTTCTTCCCCCTTGGTAAAAAAACTTTAAAACGCGAACATTTAGAGGAGGAGAGAAGGCTTCTTTACGTTGCACTCACCAGGGCCCAGAAGAACCTTTTCCTGACTTACCCTTTATACTATAAGAATGAGAAAAAGGAACCGTCGAGATTTATCTTAGAGCTTGTGAAAAGGAGATAGAATGATCCCGTTAAAAGACTTGAATCCTTCCAGGAGATTCCCCATTTTAAATCTCGCATTAATCCTTGCAAATGTGCTTGTTTTCTTCTATGAACTTTCTTTGGGGCGGAACGTAGTACAATTTTTCTACCAATTTGGCTTCGTTCCTTACAACTTCACACTTTACTTAGCAGGCCGGACTGAAACATCCTATATCTTTCCCATCTTCACATCTATGTTCCTTCACGGTGGTTGGGCCCATATTATCGGCAATATGCTTTACCTCTATGTCTTTGGTGACAACGTTGAGGATACTTTCGGGAAAATTGACTATCTTTTGCTTTACATCTTATCAGGGGTGGCTGCGGTTTTCGCCCAGTATTTAATTGCCCCCCTCTCAAAAATTCCAATGATTGGCGCCTCAGGTGCAATTTCTGGGGTACTTGGAGCCTACTTAGTGCTTTTCCCAAGAGCTAAGATCATTTCTTTAGTACCAGACCCCTTCACCTTTGGACTCTTTTTCAGAATCGTACCAATCAACGCCTTCTATTATCTTTTTATATGATTCCTTCTGCAGTTAATGCAAGGTGTGGCTACGCTACCCTTTGCCGGTAAAATTGGAGGTACCGCCTTCTGGGCTCATATCGGCGGTTTCGCCTTTGGTGTGATTTATACCCTTATCTATCTCTCATTCAAGGCTCACCGGCATAAGGAGATATAGAAGTTTAAATTCCGATTGATCCGCGGGACTTATCTTACAAGCCATCTTTGGCCCATAGAAGTTAAATACCACTTCATCGCCAGGAATGTGCCTAATTATTTCGTGTAAGAATTTCACATTAAAGCCGATCCTGAGGTCCTCTCCTTTATATTCTCCGGTAATGTATTCCTTAGCCTTCCCACTCTCAGACAGTCCACTCAAGTAAGATCCTGATGGAGAGAGAGTCCACTCAACAACGGGGCTTCCAGAAGAAACGACTTCCTGGATCCTCTTCAAACTTCCGTCCATTTCTTTAACTGAGGTCCTGAAAACGAAGCCCTCTTCCCTGGGGATCACGTCTCTATACGGAGCGTAGGGCCCTTCAATAACCCTGGTCACGAGCTTAGATCTCTTGAATGTAAAGGAGAACAGACCTTTGTCCTGTGCTAAAAGTACCTCATCTTCATCGGTATTTTCGATAAAATCAAAAACATCCTTACTCAAAATTGCCTCAAGTTTACCGTCACTTGCTTCGATCTTCTTTATGTAAAGCCCAAGCTTGTGGGCATCAGAGGCTACAATCCTCATTTCATCTGAGTCAACCTCAATTAAAATACCGTTGAGGAATGGCCTGGGATCGTCCTTAGCAGCGCAAAAACCGACTAAGGAGTAACCAGTGAGCAGTGCATCGGTACTGACCGCGACACTCTTTTGTTCACTAAACTCCTTCATTCTTGGAAATTCTTCCGGTGGCAAACTTGGAAAGGTATATTCGCTCTTGTCCCATTTAATGGAAGAAACCCTATCTGCATATGAAATTTTAACGACAGGAACATCAAGAGTTGAAAGAATCCTCAAGATTGACCGCCCGGGAACGGTGAAAGCGACGTTTTCCACACTTTCCACAGGGAGGTATCCTCTTATGGAAAAGTCCATATTTGACGCATAAAGAAAGAGTTTGTTGTCCTTTATTTCGAAAAGGATATTGCCTAATATAGGTAGGGTGGCCCTCGAAGGTATCGCCGTTGAAACCTGCTGGATTAACTTCCGCAGATTTTCTTTATCCACAGTAATCTCCATAACTACCTCCTCTTTTTTAAAACATATTTTAAACAAGAAGTAACAATAGTAGTCCCCATCAAATTGTGTAAAATTATAAAACTTACTGCGCTACCAGTAAAAACGCCTGTGGAAAAAGGTGTGGAAAACATCTTAGATTAGTTTGAGTTTCCTGTTGATTTCGTTAAGTAAAACTTCAATTTGTGGATCATCTTTCATCTGTTCAATTTTCTGGATGCTGTGAAGCACGGTAGTGTGGTCCTTTCCTCCGAAGTAGCTGCCTATCGCACTCAACGATAGTCCTATTACGTTTCTCGCTATGTACATTGCTATTTGTCTTGCAAGGACGACCTCCTTTTTTCTGGTTTTTGACTTAAGATCGTAGGGTGTCAGTTTAAATTCCTGGGCTACAACTCTCAAAACTTCCTGCATAGTTACATTTGGTGTCGGTTTTATGAAGTTCGCAAGGAGCTCCTTCGCTTTGTCCAATGTAACGAGGCTTTTTGTAAGTGACATGTAAGCCTTGAGTATTTTTATTGCACCCTCTATAGACCTTACGTTGTCCCTTATATTCTCTGCGATGAAAATAATCACTTCTTCAGAAAGCAGGATTTTTTCTTCTTCAACTTTTCTTTTTGTTATAGCGAGCCTCGTTTCAAAATCTGGCTTTCCTATCTCCGTTACCAGTCCCCACTGGAATCTGGATACAAGCCTCTCCTCTAAAGCATAAATTTGCTGGGGGGACCTGTCCGAGGTCATTACAATCTGTTTCTGCTTTTCGAACAAGTAATTGAAGGTGTGGAAGAGCTCTTCTTGCAAAATGTTTTTGTCCTGCAGAAATTGAATATCATCTATGAGCAAAATATCTACACTTCTGTATTTCTCTCGGAATTCCTTCATCCTTTTTCTCTGCAGTGAATCAATGAGTTCGTTCATAAGGTCCTCACAGCGGATAAGGGCTGCGCGAATCTTGGAGCCTTTAGAATATATAAAGTTCCCGATGGCATTGAGGAGATGGGTCTTCCCAAGGCCAACGCCGCCGTAGATGAAGAGAGGGTTGTATTCCTGTCCGGGGTTTTGTGCCACCCGTGTAGCCGCATGGTAGGCCATTTCATTGGATTTTCCCACTATAAAGCTGTCAAAGGTAAACCTCGGGTTAAGTGGATACTTAGGCGAGAATATCACCCTTTTTGAGGATGGCGCCTCTTCAACGGTATCTTCTATTTCCTTGGCCTTTGGAGTAAAGATTATGTTAAGGTTTTTACCCAGCTCTTTGAGTATATCATTAATAACTTTCCTGTAGTTAGACTCTATCCACTCTATCCAGAAGCTATTGGGTGCCTCAACAATAAGCCTGTCTCCCGTGTAACCAACACCGACGGTTTTAACGAACCAGGTATTAAAGGAACTTTCAGGTAAACGAGTTTTTAATATTTCGAGGATATCAGACCAAATTTCCTTTGCCTTCTCTTCGTTTTCCCTCACAGAAAGTTTCTCCATATGCCACTCCTTTTAACAAATATTCAGAATCTAAGTTTTTGTGGTAGAAATATTTATAAAGTTTTCCACATACAGAGTGTGGATTTTCTGTAGATAACTTTCTAACTCCTTAGAGCTACGCATGTTAAATAAACCCCTGTGTTTCAAGCACCTATAAAAAAATAAACCTTTCATCCTGTTGAGAATATAATGGGCCATTTTCAGATGGTCAAGTTCCTTCTTTTTTCTCACCTTTTGACGTTTTCCAGCGTTTGTAATGTTCTAAGTCGTCCTTTACTGAGGCCAAAACGGATCCAAGTACTGCAAGGTCGTCGAATAAGCCAAAGGGCAGACTAAGGTCTGGAATGAGATCGAGGGGATTTAAAAGGTAAAGGAGGGCAAAAACTATTAAGGCAATAGTTCTCCAGGGAACCACTTTATACTCGTCATTCCAGTAATCTTTTATAAGTGAAATTAAAAGGCTTAAGTCCTCCTTGATTCCCTTTTGGAGTTTCCCCTCCAGTTCTTCTACGCGGTTTTTAATTGCTTCCTCGTTTTTTACAACCTTTTCCACATCTTCTTTTTTAACTTTTTCGCTCCCCTTCTTTATGAAATCTTCAACCATACTAAGCCCCCTTTCCCTTTATCCTTACGAGGATATATAGGATTAGAATAATGTAAAGGATGGAAAAAACAAAAAGCGAAGCGGGATTGTGGGCATTTAAGCTGTCGCCCGGGAGATTACTGAGGCGATGCGAGGAGTCGAGCATAAACCTTGATAAAATAAAGGCGCAATTTCTAAAGGGTATCCAGAGAGGCAGCCCTGTCGCAAGAAAGAAGAGGATGAAAAAGGATTCAAAGATGATAAGGAAGGTCACAGGGATAAGGAAGAGGTTGGAGAAGATGCAGGCTAAGGAAACCTTTCCGAAAAACGTTACTTGAAGAGGGAGAGTAAAGAGCAGGGGGACAAGGACTGACACAAAATAATTTTCGATATTATAGGTCCATTTTTCCTTTGGGATTTTTAATGAGAGTATCTCTGAAAGGGAAAGATAACCCAGAATTGCGAAGTAGGACATCAAAAAGGAAGGGTCCTTAAGCCACTGGGGCTTGAAGAAAATTGATAAGGAGAAGGCAATACCCCAGATGTTCAATGCCATTACCTTTCTCCCAATTATGCTGCTTAAATTTAAGAGTAAAAGAAACCAAAAAGCTCTGAGGCAGGGGGCTAAGGGGCCAAGGGAAAAGGTGTAAAGGCCGCCAAAGACAGAGGCAAAAATCTTAGATATCGTATCATTTCTGAAAATGAACATAAAAAGTGTATTGAATAGCATGAAAAGGAATCCAAGGTGGAGGCCGGATATGGCCAAGAGGTGTGCTACCCCTGCCTTTCTAAAGTTTTCAACGGTCTCTTTACTCATATCTTTCCGATCACCTGTTAAAAGGGCTTTTATGAGCAACCCCTCTTCATAAAGACCGAAAGCCTGCATAAGGTAGAAGTTCAACCGATTGTGGATTTTATCAAAGAAATTCTTACTATCTTCAATAAGTTCAACATAGGTAGGCAAAAGGGTATTAATGTTACTTTTGTATATGCCCTTAATTTCCAAAAGGGTACCCTGTTTGAATCCCGGCATCGAGGTTTTTAGCTCTATCGGAGTGCCGCTCAGTTTCAAGATGCTTTCGTTAAATAACCTGAAGTTACCTGAAATTGTCTTGTTGTCGAGTTCTTTAAGTGTAACCTGTAGTTTTTGCTGGGGAATGCCCCTTAGAAATCCGATGCAGGCGAAAAGGGCAAGAATTAAAAAGTCAATGTTTTTAAGTGTGATGGAAAAAACTAATAAGAAGGCTAAAAGGGCAATAAAGGGAACAAACTTGGAAGATAATAACATCCCCAGCCCCATGGTTATTGCGATGTAAAACCACGGGGCTGAGGATGGCTTTGCCTTATTCAACCTTGATTATTTTATAGGTTTTTGAGTAGTTTCCTTTGTACGAATCCACTTTCAAGATGTAGATACCTGTGGGAATGGATCCTGTCTCAATCGTTACCCTCCCCTCGTAGGGTTTTATCTCCCTGAGGTAAACGATCCTTCCCATTGGGTCGTAAAGTATGGCCTTACCGCCTTCCTCGAAGTTCTTGACCTCTAAGGTTAGGCTGGTTTTTGTGACAGGATTTTTCAAAGTCGCCACAGGTTTTAAGACCTCGTTCACTGGGGTTAAAACTGCACTGTCGGTGGTAAACTTGATAAACCGGCCCGAAGTAATGGTAGCAATAGAAGGGTCGAATTGTTGATTGTAATAGCATTGAAGGCCAGTATTGTGAGAGGGAGACTCAATTCCGATGGTAGCGTCTATGTTTTGCGGCACATATTGATAAACGAAAATTATTTCACCATCCCCTGTCCGGGTTTGGTAGTAGAGAGGGTCTCGCAGAATCACCTCAAAGGTTACAGTTTGTGACAGCCCCCAGATTTCTACATCTTTCCACATAATGGTAAACTGGTGGGCGATAGGATCATGATAATAGTAGATGTCGCCACTGGTGTATGGATCGAGGTCTGTAAAGAATGGTGCAATAAGGGCTGGGGGATTGTTGGGATCGGGAATTGGCCTGTTCTGGTAGGTATTACTTGAGGTCGATCCCATTGCTATCCAACCATTGGTACAAACGGAAACGACGTTGTAATTTGTTCCGTAGTACTTGAAGGTAAAGGGGAGAGTAAGTTGAGTAGTAGCATCGTCTGAATTTGAGATCTGCGAGATGATAGTGCCGATGGAAGAGATGTCTATGAAGGTAAAGGATTCGAATTCCGAGTAGGAACTGTCCATAATATCATAGGCGTAATATCCGTAAGCATCGGGTCCAAGATATACCGATACTGTCCTTTGATTTATCTTCAAAGGCAAGCTGTAAGAGAAGTTCTGGCCATCAGCCTTTACAATAAGGTTTACATTAAAGGTGTAGTCATATGGAAGGTTTGATGAGGTGTTAAAGGTGAGGTAGGTTGGAACGGTTGCATTGGGAGCAATGTTTGATAGAACAATACTATCTTCTACGAAACTCACGTAGGGGTCCTGGAGTTGAGGTTTTATCACCAAGGTTCCAATTGTGTTAGGAGCATTGTTTTTGAAGGTTAAATTGAGCTTCCCCGTTTCCCCTGCATTCACGATGCCATCGCCATTACCGTAATATTCTGAAACGCTATAGGCAATAAGGCTTATGTCTGGAAGCGTCTTTACCACAACAGCATCGAGGTCATATCCACATTTGCGCACTGTATTAGAGCCATCACCGTCGTCTTCAATTTTTAAATATCTGAAGGTATTCCCCCCTGCATAAATAGCTGCGTTTCCATAGTAAATGTTACCTATTTGGCTCCAGGGACCGTAAGGGGAGTTTGAATAGTAGATTTTAAAACCTTCGTTAGGAGTATTATCGTTGCCTTCATAAACATAAATGGTATCTGCCTTTACGCTTCTCCCAAGATCGAATATGGCATAACCACCAACACCCATACTGTAGAATTTCCCATCAGGGTCTCCAAGGGCATAGTGGGTCATAAAGGTATCAGAAGTTAGTACGGTATTGCTTGCATTAATGTAAATAATCTCTGGTTTAAATAAAGAGATTTTTCCGTCGCTTCTCGGCGAGAGATAAACGGTAATCCAGGTAAGGGTATCCTGTTGGACCGTGATTCCGGTTAGCGTTTTAGGTTGATAGCCGGGGGCTTCCACTTTAATTGAGTAGGTCCCGGGTAAAAGGGGCCTTATGAAGTCACCGGTGTTCTGATCTGTCCAGATAGGCCAATCAACGGGAAGGATGGTAATCCTTGCAAGCTTTATGGTGTCTCCCCTTAGGGAGTCTATAACGACACCACCTATGCCCTGGCCCAATTTTCGTACCAAGAAGTTCATCGCTGGTCTATTGGTATTAAAGATGGGAACTATCTGGCTGGTATCAGGAATATAATCATTGGAAAGTTCGATGGTCCAGTCGATGTCACCATTTATCCCATAGGAATAGTCGTTAAGGTCACCTAAGGTTTGATACCAATCGTAACCTTCCGTTACAGGATATCCTGTAATATTTCCGTACTGCTCGGAATAATTTTGAACCATTCCGTTATAACGGTCATCAGCACACCTTACGGGAGTATAATTCCAGATGTAGTTAACATAAATTGCACCGGAATGGAAGGAGAGGCTGAGATTAAAATTTCTCGTCTTTGAAAATTCGTGTACTGCCCTGGATTCGGGCTGGTCATAGGGGGCACTTCCACTGTTATTTTTAATATAGCCGAAGTTCCTGTTAAGGTCAACTCCGTTGGCATTGTACCTTGTTTGACTAACGTATCCGTCAGGGTTGAGGATTGGAATTATGTATATTTCCCGGTTGTTTACCATGTTCCTCACGGTGTCATTTGAAGCATAGTTTTGAAGGAGGTATTTGGCGTAAAGGTAAGAAACCTCAGCACCTATCCATTCGTTACCGTGAATGGCTCCAGCAATCCTAATTTTTGGCTCTTTCTCGTTAGTCCTTGGATTGTCTGAAATTTTAAGACAGAGAATAGGGCGACCTTGTACGCTGAACCCGATGGTGTCCAGTTTCGCGATGTTTGAGTAGGTCGTAGCAAGGTTTGTAAGATCCGCTTTCATCTGGTCGTAGGTGTGGTAAGTTGACTTGCTGTTGTAGTAAAGTTTCTTTTTAAGGGTCAGGTCTTCGATAATTGTGTACGGAATTTTCATTGAGTTCAACTTCTCGATCTCTTCGTCTTCTATGAGAATTGCGACACCCCTTTCCGTTGGTCTTGCGAACTCTGCTGTTTTAAAGTTCTTTTCCAGTTCCCGCCACTCCTCCTTTGTAATTGGTATTTCGACTACCTTTTCTGCCCGGAGGGCAGCGGGGAAAGTGGAGAGTAAGGCGATGATGAGCAGATTCTTTATAATTTTGCCCATTTTACCACTCCTTTTCTATTAATTATAATCCTATTTATTTGGAAATTTTATCCTCGCCCTCTGCGAAAAATTTTTCTACACAAACTACCTGTTGAATGGGATGAGGGCTGCTTTTATCATTAAAGCACTATGAAAGATGTGGTTTCTTGTCATAGTTTATTTGTTTTAAACAAATTTCTGGAGCATGTGCTCCCTTCTATACCTGCTGATTTTGCTTCTGCTTGTGACCTTGGTAGTGTCTTAAAAGAAAAGTTAGAAACTCTTCTGCCCTCTTCTGAAGGTGGCACAATCATACGAGCAATTTCTCTTTGCGACGAAAATAAAAGGGATAACTTCAATTACATTGCCTCCGAAGATGGAGTTATAGTGATTTACGTACCTGTCTCTAACTCAACGAAATTTTTAAGGATTACCGTTGATTGCGATCCATCAAATTTATCTGAACTCTCTATCCTTTCAATTTCTTTAACCCTCGCTTTAAAGGAGCTGATATCGGAGGTAAAGGGTTCGAAAAAATCCGATTATATAGTTGGGATCCCTAACGATGTTGTTTTGAAGATCAAGAGGGCCGCATCTTCAAATTTACCCATTCTTATCCTGGGAGAAACAGGTGTGGGAAAAGAGGTTGTTGCGGAAGTTATCCATAAATGGTCTGGTCGCAAAGGGCCTTTTGTAGTGGTGAATTGTAGTGCGATACCCCACGGCCTCTTTGAAAATGAACTTTTCGGTCACGAACCCAATTCCTTTACGGGTTCCTCCAGAACGGGACTTCAGGGCAAAATTGAACTTGCCGATGGTGGAACTCTTTTTCTTGACGAAATTGGAGAAATTTCACTTTATTCTCAAGCCAAGCTATTACGGGTCATAGAAAGGGGTGAATTCTGGAAGCTGGGTGCTGTGAGACCGACAAAGGTCGACGTTAAATTCATTGCTGCAACCAATAGACCCTTAAGGGAGTTTGTGAATAAAGGAAGGTTTAGAAAGGACCTTTACTACAGGCTTAAAGGGATGGAAATCGTAATCCCACCTTTGAGGGAGAGGAAGGAATTGATTGAAGAGTTGGTGAATGCTTTTCTCAAAGATTTTTCAGGGGGTAGGGTTTATTTTACTGGTGAGGCTATGCGAATTTTAAAAGAACACAACTGGCCTGGTAATGTAAGAGAGCTTAAGTATTTTGTTCAGTACATTGTGGATGAGGTGAAAGAAGGCCCCGTCCCCCTTAATAAAATCAAGTCAGCGCTGAGTCTGGAAAAACCTGTTTGTCCTTACTTGGAGGCAAAGAGGAATTTCGACAGGAATTACATTTTAAGCGCCCTTGAATTTAATGAATGGAATATTACAAAAACGGCACAGCAACTTGGAATGTCGAGACGCTGGCTTCAATTGAAATTAAAGGAACTTAGCCTTAGAGACCCCAATGAATTTACTACAACATAGGTGTCAAAAATCTGAACACTGAACTTTCCTCTATTTAAGCCAATTTTTGCTTATTGCCTTTTTAAACTGTTAAGTTTTTTGACACCTGTCTTTGTCCTTTCTCTTTAAGATCCTCGATTTTACATAGTTTTTCGAAGGTCGGGGTTTTGGCACAAAATTCGCAGTATAAGTTGCAAAAGGGGGGAAACATGGTAAGAAAGCTAACCTTGGTACTCGGGATCCTCATAGCAACGGGCCTTATGGCCCAAACAACCATATTTTCTGATAACATGACAAACTTCCCCACAGGATGGACCACCTACTCAAACTCATCGTACCACAAGTGGACAAAGGTTTCATCCAGGTACAATTCTGCATCATATTCTGCCAAGTGCACTCCTTATGTAACTTACGGCAATAATGTTACAGATTATTTCTACAGAAGCGTTAGTCTTTCTTCTTATTCTTCAGCCACTCTTACTTTTTACTACTGGATGGATACGGAATCGGGTTATGACTTCCTCTATGTTGATTATTACAACGGTTCATCCTGGGTCACTGCCTGGTCAAAGAGCGGCAGTTACAGATACTGGCAGCAGGCGAGTGTTTCCATACCGACCAGTGCAACCCAGATTCGGTTCAGATTTTACTCTGATGGGAGTGTAACAGATACAGGTGTTTATGTTGATGATATAGTTTTGACTGCATCTGGAAGCAATGATGGTGGAACCACTCCAACAACTAAGGAATGGACCATAATGGTCTACATGAATGGTGATAACGACCTCGAAACTTATGCTATTAAAGACTTTAACGAATTGGAATACGGAGGCGGTTCAAACTCCTACAGAAATGTAGTGGTACAGATTGACAGAATCTCAGGCTATGACACATCCAATGGTAACTGGACAACATGCAGAAGGTATTATGTAACCAACGATGCATATAACTCTTCCACCATCGTTTCTACGTTAATTCAGGACATTGGTGAAGTTGATATGGGTAACCCCAATACCCTTGTCTCCTTCGCTCAGTGGGCAATTCAGAATTACCCCGCCAACAAGTACTTCCTCGTTCTTTGGGACCATGGTGATGGCTGGTATAAGAGCGGTGAAGATTCTCCTCTCTTCAAGGGTGTGAGTGTCGATATGTCCTCCTCCAATTCCGAGATTAATGTTTACAACGGCGAACTTGCCAATGCCCTTTCATCTATTAAGAGCTACCTTGGTAGGAACCTTGACATTATTGGTTTCGATGCATGCCTTATGGGTATGATTGAAGTGATGGACGTTTGTAGGAACTATGCTAACTACTTTGTTGGTTCAGAAGAAACTGAGGCAGCAGACGGTTGGTACTATACCGGCTTTCTTAACACAATGAACAGCAATCCGACCATTTCACCTGCTGACCTGGCAAAGGCAGTAGTGAATGCAGCTACAGGCCTTTCCACCCTTGCCTCTATTGATTTGACAAAGGTAGGGACTGTTGTCTCCTATCTCAACACCTTTGCCCAGGAGCTTATAAATGCCAGGAATCAGGGCTATGGAAGTGCAATTTCCACTGCAAGGAGCAACTCTAAGTCTTTCTACATTTCTGATCACATCGACCTTTATATGTTTGCCAACAACATTTACAATAATACTTCACTGCCCTCTACTTTAAGAACAGCGGCCAGTAACGTTATGAGTGCCATTACCAGTGCTCTCTTGAATTACAAGAATGCCTCCTCCTATTCATCTTGCAGAGGCTTCGCAATTTACTATCCTGCCTCTACATCCAGCTACAATACCAATTACAACTACCTGCCCATCGCATCCTCTACCAAGTGGGATGACTTCATTAAGGGTGCCACTTCCGTTTCACCCGAACCTAACAATGATAACGTAGCTGCTGAAGGCAGAATGGGTGCTGTAACCTACTTTGAGGTGGTTTCCAACGTTTCTTCTGGTCCAGTGTACTTCAGATATGCTATCTCTAAGCCCACCAGAGTCTCTCTCAAGGTTTACAACTCCCTTGGCCAGCTCGTGAAGGTTGTAACCTCTGAATATCAAGAGCCCGGTGAATACAATGTGAAGATTGATTCCGGCCTTGAAAGAGGCGGAATCTACTATTACCAGTTCTCCACTGACAGCGAGACAAGATCTGGTAAGTTTATCGTTACAAGGTAATGGCTAAAAGAAATATTAATTCGAGGGCCCCCTTTCGGGGGCCCTTTTTTTGAAATCTAAAGGAGGTTTCCATGAGGTTTGTAAAAATATTTCTACCCTTAGCCTTTGTTTTTCTTTTTGTCTTTTCTTCCTGTCAGAAAGTCGACCTTGAAAATGAGATGGGTGAAGAATCTAAGGCTATAGCTGCTTTTGACAACGGAGAAATCGTTGTAAAACTCCCTGTTACCGTTAAGGATAGCGAGATTTTTGTGGAAAAGAACGAAAAAGGCATTATTAATACAAAATTAATAAATGGTGTCCGCATTTCGCCTTCCTACAAGCTGGTTTTGCCGGCTTCGGCCTATGAAAATTTGAAGAAAGAGGATGACATTGTGATTGGATTGAGGGCAAAGGATTTTGTCGATGGTTATGACTTCTTCTATGTCACCTTTAACGGGAATATAGAATTTCCATGGATTGGCAAGGCTATAAAGAATGAGAAAGAGGATATTGTTTACTTCAAAATAAGCGGTATGCTTCTCAAAGAGTTTTTGAAGGGTCAAAAGTTCGATAAGTTGGTAATTGAGTTTAACCTGGTTAGGAATCCAGATTACCAGAAAAAAGCCTTTGAAAGCAGATTTTATCTGCTGAAATATCAGAATGGGGTATTTACTATGACCCAAAATGTTACCCCTCCTCCCGCAGGACAAAGACCGGTAATTATCATTCATGGCTGGCAACTTCCTTCCTGGAGTGAAGATTATGAATCCTATGTGAGGGGTGTTTCTGAAGAAATAGTGAAATATCTCACTTCTTTAGGTCTTGAGAATAAATATGAGTTTTACGGCTTTGCTTATGATCCGGATTACGATATTTACTACTATTCTGCTCCCGCCCTTGCCCAATATATATCGAGATACTTTGGCTCATCCGATTCCATAATTTTAATCGCCCATTCCATGGGTGGTATAGTGGCAAGGGTTTACAACAAGTATTATCGCAATAAGCCTGTAAAAACTATTATTACACTTGGCACTCCACATCATGGGACACCTTTTGCCAATCTGATCTTTGGTGGTTATGTGGTTCCCTTTGTGGTTCCTATAAACCCCTGGCTGAAGTGGGATAACCTCTACTGGACATGGGCTATGTATGTTCACTTCTATCTTTTCGATGGTAATCCATACCTTGATGCACTGAACTATAATTATCCGAACTGGGCAAGGTTACATGCCTTTTCAGGATATTCAATTTCCTCTTCCCATCCATTCTATTATGTTTCGGGTGATGGTCTTCTAAGGTTTATGGGCTTTGGTGATAACGATGGTCTTATTCCCCTTTCTTCTGGGAGGGCAGACAATTACTCCCCCATCAGATGGTACTTCTATGACACTGACCATTCGGAATTGACCTCAAAATCGACGGTTCTTAATACCATTTACAACATTGTGAAGTAGGTTGATACGCGAATGCTTAGTAGACTGAAGGGGGCAGCATACTGCCCCCTTTTTATTTTGGAAGGCCTTTGTTTTGATTTCTTATGAGTTTTTTCATGTATTTAATTCAGTGAATTTTGAGCGTTGTCATTCTGCCTTTTGAAGTTTTCACACCGTTTACTCAGCCTCGGATGTTTGACTTTTCGACCACACCATACTATAATATTAAAGCTTTCAGATGTTCTTTGAAAACAGGGCAAGAAGGTTGGGTGGTTAGCGAGCAAGTGATCAAATCTTCCTATGGAGGGTTTGATCCTGGCTCAGGGCTAACGCTGGCGGCGTGTCTTAGCCATGCAAGTCGAGCGGGCCTGTGGGGCAACCTGCAGGTCAGCGGCGGACGGCGGAGTAACACGTAGCTAACCTACCCCCTGGACGGGGATAACCACCCGAAAGGGTGGCTAATACCCGATGGAGTCCCTATCTGAGATGGTAGGGATGAAAGGTGGGCCTCTGCGTAAGCAAGCTCATGCCAGGGGAGGGGGCTGCGGCCTATCAGGTAGTTGGTGGGGTAAAGGCCCACCAAGCCTATGACGGGTAGCCGGCCTGAGAGGGTGACCGGCCCGAGGGACACTGAGACACGGGTCCCACTCCTACGGGAGGCAGCAGGCTAGAAAATTGGGCAATGGGGGAAACCCTGACCCAGTGACGCCGCGTG